>NZ_JCAIUM010000016.1:0-129538 GCF_059445545.1 Paenibacillus sp. Y568 | reverse complement strand
CATGGATGCAGAAAACCTCCATTACTTTGAAAAAGCACCGGTAGCAAAAGCTGTCGCTCACTTCGCTGTACCGATGATGCTAGGCACGTCAATGAGTGTCATATATTCCATCTTGAATGCCTACTTCCTTGGTACACTGGGCAATACGGCCATGTTAACCGCACTCGCATTAACCTTGCCGTTATTCGCAGCTATTATGGCGATAGGCAACTTGATTGGTATGGGTAGCGGTACATTCATCTCCCGTTTGCTGGGAGAGAAAAAATATAACGATGTAAAACATGTGTCTTCATTTGCCTTTTACAGTAGTTTAGTTCTTGGTCTTATCTTGATGGCCGTCGGCCTTCTATTTATCGATTCAATCGTACATGGCCTGGGAGCGACGCCTGACTCCTTCGCTTTCACGAAGGATTATGTCACGATAATGCTTATGGGTTCACCCATCGTCGTATTATTCTTCACACTGGAGAATATCGTGCGCTCGGAGGGTGCAGCCATCACGTCGATGATCGGTATGATTCTCAGTGTTATCGTAAATATCATTCTCGATGCGCTAGTCATCTTCGTCTTCCATTGGGACGTGATCGGCGTTGCATCAGCTACGGTCATTTCTAACTTGGTTGCGTGTGTATTTTTTGCCTTCCATATCAGAACTAAGAGTCAATTCCTAACCATTTCCGTAAAATGGTTCAAGGCTACCAAGAACATTCTAAGCAATGTATTCAAAATCGGAGTTCCCGTCTTTATTATGAGTATCTTCTTGGGTGCAATGTCGCTTATCTTTAACCATTTCCTTGTCGAATATGGGAATCAGGCCGTAGCCGCTTACGGAATATCATCACGTTTATTACAATTTCCTGAGTTTATACTGATGGGTTTATGCGAGGGTGTCGTGCCAATGATTGCCTTCTCTTTTACAGCGAATAAATTACGAATGAAGCATACCATTGGATTCACGATCAAGACGATTGTAGCCTTAGCCTTCGTGTTCGGCATCATCGTCTATCTGATCTCCGACCACTTAATTGGATTATTTACGAATGACCCGCAATTAATCGAAATGGGCAGCTACATTCTGCATGTAACGTTCTTATCCTTGTTCATTACAGGAATGACCACGTTGTTTACGGGCATCTTCCAAGCCACAGGACAAGGAACCGCCGCATTTATCATGTCCATTATTCAAGGAATCACATTGATTCCTGTGCTGTATCTCGCCAATCGAATGAATGGCTTTCACGGGGTGGTCTGGTCGATCGTCATAGCGGATGCCGTCGCGTTCCTTGTTGGAGCCCTCATTCTGTATGCTCTGCGGAACAAATTACAACCGGATCTGGATAGTTTGGTACAATAGAAAATATATAATAGGCAAAAAGGCAGGATAAGGGGGAATAAGGGCACTCCTCGATCCTGCCCTTTTTCGGTACCTGTTCGTATTCAGATGTTGCAAACCAGATAGCCTTCGATTTCATTCGCAGAGGGTAATTTGTCTAGATTTCGGCTGTATTTGTAACGTACAAATGTTGAATATAGAGTATGTGGATAACATATAAGTAACAGATAATTAAACTATTAAAATTAGGAGGGATTTTAATTTTATGAAATGGCACTCCGAACTCGATGTTGTAGTCGTTGGTAGCGGGGCAGGCGGAATTGTATCAGCAATTACAGCGTCACGCAACGGGTTAAACACATTGATTATTGAAAAGGGTGCTAAGTGGGGCGGCTCTTCAGCGCTTTCAGGTGGTGGGTTGTGGATTCCTAACAACCATGTATCGAAAAAGGCCGGATTACAGGATAGTGAAGAAGAAGCTTTAATGTACATGCAAGAAGTTATTAAAGATGTTGGACCGGCATCTACTTATGAACGCAAAGTTGCCTATGTAAAAAACGGACATGAAATGGTGAAATTTTTAGAGGATCTCGGCATGAAATGGGTAGCTGCCCCCCTTTATCCAGACTATTATCCTGAGAAACCCGGAGGAAAAATAGGTCGATCCATTGAAGGGGAAATCTTTGATTCCCGTGTATTAGGTGAATATGAACAGACCTTGCGCACTGGCGAAATCAAACCTCCGATCCCACTCTATTCAGGTAAAGTAGCATCCTTACCTAAAGCATTTACGAATGCAAAAGATTTTAATACCGTGGTCGGCATGTTTTTAAATGGCTTTAAACATAAATTGAAAGGCGCTCATGCTACTTCAATAGGTGCAGGTCTAGTAAGTCAATTACTCAAAATTGCATTAGATCACCAAATACCACTATGGCTCTCAACGCCATTAAAAGATTTAATCATTGAAGAAGACAACGTCGTAGGCATCGAAGTTGAAAAAGATGGGCAACCACATTTCATTAAGTGTAAGGCTGTTATTTTAGCAGGCGGCGGCTTTGAGCGAAATCCTGAATTAAGAAAAAAATATCATAATATCAGTTCAGATTGGACGTCAGCAAGTGAAAGTAATACGGGAGATATGCTTTTAATTGCGCAAAAACATCAGTTAGATACGGCACTCTTAGATGATGCTTGGTGGGGACCAACGGCGATTGGCGCGAATGGCACAAGAAAATTCCTGGTTTACGAACGTTCTATGCCACACTCCATCATTGTTGATAGAACTGGAGTTAGATATTTCAATGAATCTGAATCATACGTGGATGCTGGTCATGCCATTTTTGAACAGCAAGAAAAGAACGGAAAAGCCATTCACTCTTGGCTCGTCTTAGAAAGCCGTAATCGAAATAAATATTTATTCGGAGATATGCTTCCTCATAGAACTCCCAAAAAGGAAATTAAAAGCGGTTTCTTAATTAAAGCAGATACAATTGAAGAATTAGCGCAACAATGTCAGATTGACTACGACGGATTAAAAGGAACGATCGATAAATTTAATCAGTTTGCAAAAAATGGAACAGATCAAGATTTTGGACGCGGAAATTCTGATTATGATAACTATTACGGCGATCCAACTTACAAAAATCCAAATTTAGGCGCTATTGAGAAACCTCCATTTTATGCGGTCAAAATTTATCCTGGTGATTTAGGAACTAAAGGCGGAATTGTGGCAAATGAACATGGTCAGGCATTACGTAATGGTCAACCCATCACAGGTCTTTATGCTACAGGGAACTGCTCGGCATCCGTTATGGGGCATGTATATCCTGGTCCAGGTTCGACCATTGGACCTACAACTGTATTCGGATACATATCCGCAAATCACATCAGCAAAACACTTATTAATTCAAAAGATTTACATTAGAATATAACCATAAGAGAAAGGCTATCTCTTTGAAAGAAATAGCCTTTCCTAAAGTCACGTAAATCTTCCATCTGCTGATAAGTCTTCAACCATTAAGAATGATTCGCTTCTTTACTACTTCGAGCATTTTTCTCATAACGGTATGCAAACCAAGTCGCCAATAAAGAACCCGAAATGTTATGCCATACGCTGAATATTGCACTCGGAACGGCTGCAACAGGATTGAAATGTGCGGATGCCAATGTGGCCCCAAGACCCGAGTTCTGCATTCCTGTCTCGAACAGAATGGCTTTGCGCTTGCTAGTGTTCATACGGAACAATTTGGCAAATGAATAGCCTAATACATAGCCAAGAAGATTATGCAAAATAACGACTGCAAATATCAGCATGCCACTTTCAATAATTTGGGCTTTGCTGCCCCCTACCACAATTGCCACAATCACGATAATAGCAAGTGTTGATACAAGCGGAAGTACTTGAACACTGGCTTCAGCTTGTTTTTTGAATAATGCCTTTACGATAACACCGAGAATAATAGGAACAATAACGACCATTAGAATGTCCTTAATGAGTGCTCCCCCATCAATAGGCATCCATTGTCCTGCAAGTAAACTAATTAATGCTGGCGTAGCCAATGGAGCAATTATCGTGGATACCGAAGCGATGGATACACCCAGCGCAACATCTCCTTTTGCTAGCAACGTCATTACGTTAGAAGACGTACCGCTCGGACAACAACCGACAAGAATAACACCTACTGCGATATCTGGTGGTAAATTTAGCACGAGAGCCAACACATAAGCAAGTAGCGGCATAATTATGAAATGGCCAACAACACCAATCAACACTTCTAGCGGTCGACGAAATACTTCACGAAAGTCAGCAGCGGACAAGGTTAGTCCCATCCCAAACATGACAATCCCAAGAAAAAAAGAAATGTACCCCTTTAAAGGGATAAAGAGATCAGGTATAAAAAAACCTAAACAAGCAAATAGAATGACCCATAGCGAAAATGTTCTTCCTACCAAACCACTAACCTTTGAAATTGCATTCATTTTACTGAGCCCCACTTCTACTGTAATATCTCGTTGTACGACAAATCCGACTATAATATTTCATTTTACGACAAACCCGATCAATAATCTATGGATTCCAATAATTACAAATTCTCTTTTTAGGAAGGCAGTTTGATATTTTCCTCGGTATGCTTCAGAAAAAATTAAAGCACCGAAATCAATAGGCCACTTCAATCTGCTTACACACTTTTAAAGATCGTTTCATATATTTGAATCATCTTTTTCTCAACACTAAATTGTCCTTGTTCGAGCTTCCATTTAACAATAAGCCCGATCGTTGCTGAAACATATGTATCCATTAATATTGCGATATCTTCATGTTTCTGTATTTCATTCTTATCTATTGCTTGTTGAAGTAAAGATAATGTTCGCTCACGCGGTAGAAAATACGTGGAAAAATGTCTTCCTTCCATTGCAAATTCCGCCATTAAAATATGGTACATTAAATCATAGCCAATGGTTTCTATCATCTTCCCATGAGCTAGTTGATAAGCTTTAAGTCTTTCATTCGGTGATTCAATGGATTCGTTGAATTCAATTATTTTAATTTTTTTTTCAAACCAATAAAGCAACAAATCGTTTTTACTTTGAAAATGGTGATAGAATGAACCTCTTGTTACACCGATTTTTTTACAGATCAAATTGATACTAGCATTGTCAAACCCATCCTTATAAAATAAATCGATTGCGAAATCACATAAGTCTTCTTTTGTTGTAATCACTAATAAATCCTCATTTCAAAAAAGCAAAGTATAAAATAACCTTAATTCAAGTTTATTTTATACTTTGTTTCGTTTTGTGTAAATTATTCGTTTCCAGCTTAATATTTTATTCTAGTATCGAAGGATCTTCCCATTGCAAAGGCATCTTCTTCCCTACCCCAGCTCCGGAATCGATCGGAATGACTGCACCACTAATGAAACGCGCTAGATCAGAAGCTAAAAATAATGCAAGATAGCCTACCTCTTTTGGATCACCTAAACGGCCATTGGCGCTTAAATACCCAACGACTTCTTGAATTTTTTCTTCCGGTGTATTGGTCCAGACCCCCGTTTTAAATGTTCCAGGGCATATCGCATTCACTGTAATATTATGCATTCCATATTCTAAGGCAGCCGTTTTGGTATAGCCAACAACACCATGTTTAGATGCCGTATAAAGGCCCATTCCCGCGTTACCTAAGATCCCGGCCATCGAAGCTATATTTATAATAAAGCCGCTTGAGGATTTTGATTTCAAAATGCCTTTAATACCATATTTCATACCTAAAAAGACACTCTTCAAATTGATCGCAGTCAGCCTTTCGTATTCCTCAAGCTCATATTCGTGAGTAGGGCGATAAGAAGCTGCAATTCCAGCGTTATTAACGATCCCATCTAACTTACCGAATTTCTCAATCGTTGTTGCTATTAATTTCACCATGTCTTCTTCGGAACTCACATCGGTTTTCACGAAGAACGTAGTACCACCATTCTGATTTAACTCATCAGCTAATGCGCTTCCTTTTTCCTCGTTTATATCTGCCATAACCACGTTCATGCCATTTTCAGCAAAAGTTTGTGCGATGGCTCTTCCGAGTCCATCCGCTGCACCTGTGACAATAACAACTTTCCCTTTAACGTTGAATAACGTTTCCATTGAATCCCCTCCTCATCAAAACATACACTTGTATGTTTTGATTATATGAACTACAATAATCGGTGTCAAGCCATTGGTGTCAATCCACTTTTTATCGGAGGGATTCTATGAATCGAGAAATGTTTGATTTCATCGTTGTAGGTGCCCGTATAAAGCCTCCTATCCTTCTGATCAATTCTATTTGTATTACTCTGGCATTACTCTGGCAATGAAAAGTGCTACCCGTACAATCAATCTGCTCATCCAGCACCTAGAGGACATCGTGTGTTTGCAAAGGGACCGAGTTACTCATTGAACATAATGAAGTGAAAGGCGTGCGTTTTACAGGTGTAAAAAACTACGAAAACGCGATTTATTTTCAATAAAGAAATGTTAGCCGAATACGATGTTAAAGATGCAGCAAATTTAATGCCTTTAGGTACGATCTATGATAATGGTAACGGCATTCAATTAGGTATTTCAGCTGGGGGAGCTACCGATCATATGCAAAATGTATCCGCATGGCGATTCTTCAGTCCACCTTCAGATTTTATTCGAGGCATTGCGGTAGATGGACAGGGTAAACGAATTATAAACGAAGATTTATACGGAGCTACCTTCTCAAAAAAATTAATCAAAGAACATCAAGGCGAATGTTATCTCATTGTTGACCGAGACATTTTCGAAGCTGCCAAACGTAATGGATTAAATAAATCTTTATCTTTCCAATCTTTACAACTACGATATCTATTTACAATGGGAACGTATAAGGCAGATTCGTTTACATCTTTAGCGAAAAAAACTCAAATAGATGAGCAATCATTAATAGAAACGATTGCCCAATATAACAATGCTATCGCATTAGGAAAGCCAGATCCGGTGCATAAAGCGAAAGAAATTTGTACGCCACTTATTCGTCCTCTCCATTTTATGCAGTGAAAATGAGTATTAAAAACTCACCGTTCTTCCCAACGCCTGGCTTAACTCTAGGCGGATTGAAGGTTGAGGAACATACAGGCGAAGTACTGAATGCATCCGATCAACCGATTGCAGGATTATATGCAGCGGGGAGAACAGCTGTTGGAATATGTTCAAATAGTTATATCAGTGGTTTGTCGTTAGCCGACGCCGTTTTCTCGGGTAGAAGGGCAGCAGGACATGTGGCGAGTAAAGTAAGCACTTAATGTAGCAACAAACTGCAATATCCTAACAGGATATTGCAGTTTGTTGGTTCGCAGAGCAGTAGCCCTTTCGCGAGCCTTTCAAACCTTCTCCATGCAGCCATTTGGGCGCATTCTCCCTACCCTTTAATCCTCAGGTAAGTTTCTTCATCCGAGACAACATACAATTTCGCACCTTCGGGTATAGGCTCGTTAAGCTTACGGTTAATACTGAGGTCGCTACGATCGGACAATAGGGTTGCACCTTGAAGAAGTAAGTCCTGAAAGGCTTCTCCATAGGTCTTCCACGCACGATTTAGTGGTATCTCATAAATGTCATCGCCATGCTGGCGACTCAGCAGTTGCGTAATCACATCAGAATTGCCCTCTTGCAGAGCGGATCGTACAGCAAGTCTAGAGATGGCATCATGAGAAAGTACGAACTCATTTACATTAACGTGTTTGAAATTCCGAATATTCTTCTCCTGCATGATTTCTACCGTCGTATGCACCTGCGGGGCGATGCGCTCAATACTAGAAACGATCAACAAAGATTTACCATCAATTAGAGAAGACTCATCAATACGTGTGTCACCAAATATAATTGCCGCCTTTGCCTCATGTATATTGGCTTTAAGAAGGATTTCATCGCTAGAGGCATCCCCACTAATAAAATGAACCTGATCCATATGTTCTAGTGGATGTTGTCCTATCTCATCAATAATTACGATGTGACATTTGGGTGAATAACACAGGATCTCATCTACAGCAGACTGTGCTTTTTTGCTCCAATTCATTAAAATAACATGATTCTCACCACGAAAATTCAATGTACCCGCTCCCCTCCTTCTCTGCACCTCTCCAATGGAGTCAATGACCTTACCGATGACTAAGCTCAACAGACCTATACCAAAGATATATAGAAATATCGTAAATACCTTACCCATGATCGTTGCTGCAAAATAGTCACCATACCCAACCGTAGCCATCGTTGTCATGACCCAGTAAAATGCATTGAACCAATTGTGAAAGGTATCTGGCTCAAGTACAAAAGCAATGGTTGCACTCAGAACAATGAAGAACAGAATCATTAGCCCGATGGCTCTTTTCCTTAACCGCATCAACTTCGTGGATACCCTTAGAATAAAATGCATCCGCCTACCTCATCTCTGATCCAATAAATCTGGCCGCTCAAATGAATTAACATGAGCGGCCAGATTGACTCTTTTTTTGAAAACAAACTTGAATTAAATGATTAGACTACTAACTGCAAATGCTGTCCCAATAAATACCATACAGAGCATTACGCCAACAGCCACATTGCCTTTTTGCAGATGTTCTGAAATTCTAAAGCCAGGAGTTACTAATTCAAAAATCCAGTAAGCTGCGATCAGGCACAGATAACCTACCGCAAACCAAAGCATCATAAACCATATCGAAGTATTTGTAAAAGCTGCTACTCCTAGAATGATAGCGGTCGATACGAACTTTCCTCCCAGAGCTAGAGCTACTGCTACGTTTCCTTTTCTGAGCTCCTCCATATCCTTGAACGGAGTCATCCACATAAATATGGCCATACCTAACCATTGAAGAAATATGATTACTATTAAACTTACTACTAAATTAATAACGATCGTCATTTAGCCCACCCCCGAAATTTCGCATAGGCCGAATCATAATCGGCGAAATCATGTACTTCTTCTAATACCACTGATGTGGTTTTTTGTTTCTCAAGTGAGGTATAGCGCTTATCATCGATCGGCTGTTTGATCCGATTACCTGAAGGTAATTCAATTACGGCAAAATTTCTTGTTTTATCCTTATACTTCGTCTTATATACCCCTACAACATCAACATCGGTGGTTATGGATACTTTAAGATTCTTCAGGTCCTCTGCAGCTGTCTTCTGGTCTCCATATGATTTGATTGGGGTCCATGAAGACAATCGGATATCGTTACGTTGATTAGCATCTGTTGTAAGTTCAGCATCCATAAACTGCAATATCCATACTTTGTCACCTGTTGCATAGTTCCCGTCATTCGGTAAAAGCTCATTATCAGGCAAGACTGTCATATCGCTACCTATTAAGTCCCCTACTGAACTCTCCACAACCCTATAATCCCAAGGAACTCGCGATACGTTATCTGTCGTTTCTGCCGTAGTATCCGTGTGAAATACACTATTCTGATTATTAGAGCATGCACTTAACAAAAAGACCGTTAAAATCAGCAAACACACCGTAACTCCAATTCTTGGTGTTCGAACAAACTTATAAACGCCTTTTTTGCTATCTCTCTTCATATTCACTTATCTCACTCCTAACGCTATAAAATGACTGGCATTGCCTGTGATCAGTCCACCTGCTCGCCCGAGTAGCCCACAAGGTTTCCCGTTGATGACGAACATTCCGGTCAACAGATGAAGCTCACCTTCTGCTGTATGTATCCTAGCTAATTCAGCTCTCTTTTGATAAACAGAAGGAAATAACACGCTACTATCAAAACCATCCTCATCCTGAAGTTCTAGCGAACCACTGTCATCAAAAAGACGCACAGAGCCCCCTTCACGACCAAACACTGATTTGGATACAAAATTTCCTGAAAATACCGGTTTGTTATACGTAGGTAGAATGTATCGTTCGATAGCCCCGCGTTCTTCATCATTAAAGAGCAAGCCCAACTCATACATCCCCCATATCGCTGCCATGAGTCCCTTAGATTGCAGTAATATGCTGTGTGGTGAATTGAAGAGTTGTAGATTCCCGGTCTCTACCGCATAGGCCAGAGCATCTCCACCTTCGTCAACCGCCATCCATTCTTTAGGGTACAAGGCAAACATCCGTTTAATGATCCTACCCTCACCATCTTTTACGACACCGTTATCTATCGATAAATCTAAGCAGTCTACACATGTAATATCGAGCCCACTATGTCTTACAAGCGCTTCAATCGTACCAGAATCCTCTTGGTGACTTCCGTATGCAACACAAGCTACTGTATCTGGTCGCTCTTCTTTCCACGCTTCTGCAAGTAGCGCTTGCATCGATTGGTTCCCATGGGATATTCCTGCTTGCTCACAAATCCAAGGTGTAGCAATCGACGCTTCAACATAACCTGTAGGCGTATCTGCATTTAACTCCAATAGTTTAATATTCCCTTCATCATCCACTGCGTAATCGAACCGGGCATAACGACTGATAAGTCCCTGTTCGGGTAATGGACATGTGTCAAGCATCTCCCACAGGATGGGTGGAATACCGATCAGTTCATACAAATCATGTTTGTGGTGAACATAGCGAACGGTCTTGTCGAATATACCCCAGAGCTTACATGAGGCTTCTTCAAGCTCAAGATAAGTGTCCTTGTGCATGACGGCAATTGCATCCAACCAGTACTCCTCATCCTCAAGGTTTGCCCATGTAAATCCTAGCTTGTGCAATTGATCTACACGTGGTGCCCTTTCAAGAGCGGATTGATCCAGGAATTCAAATATAGGCTGACTATGAATCATCCTCCAAAACCACCACTCTTGCTCGAGCTTGATTTCGAGGAAGAACTAGAAACTGAGCTTGATTTTGAACTAGAAGAAGAACTAGAAGAAGAACTAGAAGAACTCAACCCACTAGACTTGCCCCCGATACTTCCTGCTTTTGTCGAAGTAGATCTTCTTGTAATGGAGCCACTGGAGGATGTTGATGTTTTGGGTTTGACCACAGAACCAGCAACATTCTTATTCTGAAACTTATCACTACTATAAGTATTAGGTTTATATGTGGTCTTTGTACCTGCGTAATAGGTAGGGCGATTGTTGTTCCATCCTCTAGAAGAATAATTAGATCCACTGTTAAATAACATGTGGTACAATAACAAATCATCCCAACCGAAACCAGAATTATAACCATTATAGTTGTTCACTACAGTCGTACCATTAGATGTCGCTACATCTTGAGCCTGTTGCACAGGCTCTTGTTTGTCTTCCTCTGGATATGGAATGTTCCAGTCAACATTTTTGTCGAAATAAGCTTTGACTTCTTCAGTAGACCAAGACAAGAGCTGAGGATCTTCCCCAGAGGCACTAGTACTCCCACTTGCGCTCACAGCACCCGGAACAAACAGAGCATTAGCCAGTAGAGCAATACCTAACGAAGTAGACAATATGCGTATTGGCTTTCCTTCAGAGGTGAATAATTTCGATACCGGTAGTTCTTTAGCATTTTCATTTTTAGTCACCATATAGTCCTCCTTCCCTGATCAATATCATTCATTACGCATCGGGACAAGTAGAAGCTCAAGCTTCCCTTCATCCACATTCAATCTTCCTTCGACTGCTTCATACTCCTTACTACCTACCACAAGATAATTGACATGCTCTAATGCAGTAATCATATTCATACTCCACGTACGTTCCTCAATGACACGTAGCACACCTTCTGGCATTTTTTCAAACAAAATGACACTCATCCCATTATCCATCTATCATCCCATCCTTCCTCATAACCCTTACATTTCTGATACGGTATTCGTAGCTATATGTTTCATTTCCCAATGATTTAACCCATTCCATATAACAAATAATCACATTTTCTCAATGGTGTTTTTGAAACGATGATTTTACAATATACTTCTATATTAGTGCTCTTAGTTTGTTAAGGATAGAGGTCTATTTTGTTTTAATTTGCAAATAAAGTTCAGTTAAAGTAGAAATTTGTCGAAATATGTTTTTCAATGAACAAAAATGAATTGAAGTTGTTATTAGCTATTCCACCAGGGTATATCTAGAATTGGTTGAGCTAATCTTCCCTTTCAAGCCTGGTGTCATATAGATGTGATTATCTTCCATAATAAACATGGCTTCTACATCCTTCTTCTCACTTACATACGCCATTCCTTCTTCTAAATCCATAACAACCAAAGCTGTCGAGAGCACATCCGCATCCGTCGCCGTCCCACCAACAATGGTTACACTCTTGATGCCATTCTGCGTAGGAAATCCTGTCTTCGGATCTAGAATATGATGATATCTTACACCGTTCTCCATGAAGAATCGCTCGTATACCCCCGATGAATCAATCGTTTCATTGTCGATTTGAATGAGCGCCAATTGTTCCCCACGCTCACGATCAGGGTCCTGAAGACCAATACGCCATGATTCACCGCTAGGTTTACTACCGATTGCAATGATACTGCTGCCCCCAAGATCAATAATCGCACTTTCAATCTGTTCTTGATGTAAATAATCAGCAACAAGGTCTGCCGCATATCCCTTACCAATCCCACCAAGATCAAGGGCCATCCCTTCTTTTGCAAGTTTAATCGTGGAACGTTCTTCATCCATTTCAATATCATTATAATTAACGAGAGATTTCGCCCGAAGGATGTCATCTGCATCCGGTACATGCTCACCACCATTTCCAATCTTCCAGAGATTAATAAGTGGACCAATGCTCGGATCAAATGTTCCTTTCGTATCTCGTGCGTAATCAATAGATACCTTTACAAGGTTGAATGTCTCTGAAGATACTTTAATCGCTTCTTTTCCTGCTGCTTGATTAACGTCGTAGATCTCACTATTGTTATTTGACATATTGATCTGTTGATCAATGACATCAAGCATCTGCTCAATCTTAGTCAGATGTTTGTCAGCTGCATCATCTCCATACAATTTCAGATTGATCACCGTATCGAATTTGAAGAGCGTCTTTGCTACTAGTTGTTTGGATGGATCATCCTTCGTTGAACTTGAACTATGATTCCAATAGAATAGCCCTATCCCTGCAACTACGATTAGAAGAACCACGAATCCCCAAATCTTAATCTTTCTACTCATCATCATGTTGTCCCACCTATCCACAAAAAATCTTCATATTAAAATATTAAAATCAAATAGATTATCCATGACTGGACCTCTCTCTGTAAGTGATATTCATCATACTACAATGTAAACTCACACAACATAAAAAAATGGCAGACCCGAACAAAATCATCCTGTTCGGAACTACCATTCTTAGTTATATGCATTACGTTACGATCCAAGCACCTCAGAGACTCGGTCTGGCGTGAAGAAGAGTGGTAGATATTCTTTATTAGCTTCCAACATTTCATCCAGCATATGAATAGCTACTTCCACAGATGGCACGAGCGGATGATGTGCTAGCGCTTGAATCGCAAGACCGCGATCTCCGGTTACAGCTGCATCTATGGCTAATTGCTCATAGATTTTGACAGCATGGATTAACCCTTTAGCTGAACGCGGGATCTTCGTGAGTGGTAAAGGGAGTGGACCGTTTTTGGTAACAATACAGTTCACTTCAATGCTAGCGTCATCCGGTAAAAAGTCCAATATCCCATTATTCGCAACATTGAGTGTTTGAATATCATTGGTGCCATTGTATAAAGACCTCATCAGATTGACCGCAGCTTCAGAATAAAAGGCTCCTCCACGTTGTTCCAGTTGTTTGGGCTTATCTTTCAGTTCTGGGTCACTGTATAACTCAAATAGTTCTTCTTCTACGCGTTTCACGACTTCCGCACGATTGCCGCCTTCTTTGTAGGATTCAAGTTGATCTTTCAACATATCATCCGTCATGTAAAAGTATTTCAAATAGTATGATGGCAAAGCTCGTAGAGACTGGAGAAATTCCGGATTCCATTCACAGGCAGGTACGTTCTTAGCACTGTATCCTGCTGTATCTGCTAACATCTCGTCTAATTTATCCTCGCCTTCAACATCAATACGAGTAATCCAGTGAAGATGGTTTAACCCTACGAATTCAGCGTATATACGATCAGGCGCAACTCCGTACTTTGCTGAAGTCTGCTTAATAAGTCCAATCGGCGCATTACACAGCCCAATACTTTTTACATTAGAATACTTAATGATCGCCTCAGTGACCATACCAGCTGGATTCGTAAAATTAAGTAGCCATGCGTCGGGAGCAAGTTCTTCTATATCTCGGCAGATATCTAGTAGAACTGGGATTGTCCGCAGTGCCTTCATCATCCCGCCAGGACCCGTCGTTTCTTGACCAATGACCCCGTATTTCAGTGGAATGGATTCGTCTCGACCACGTGCATCCAACATCCCTACACGCATCTGGGTACTGACAAAATCGGCACCCGCAATGGCCTGACGTCGGTCTGTTGTTAGATGAATCTGAATTGGAAGTCCTGACTTCTCAACCATACGTTTAGCTAGATTACCGACGATCGTAAGCTTACGTAATCCAGCTTCGATATCAACGAGCCATAATTCACGAACAGGAAGTTCTGCATAATGTAGGATGAAGCCCTCTACCAACTCTGGCGTATAAGAAGACCCTCCGCCGATCACAGCTATTTTAAGCGTTCTATTTGTAGACATATTTATAATTCACATCCTATCGTATCGTTTGTTTGATCCGTTCGAAATCATAGAACGATCCCATTCTCTCATATACATCTTTACTGATCGTCCGTCCGTCTTCTTCCATAGCAGACCACACAGCACCAACAACGGGTTCGGCTCTCAGTGTTACGATAGACGCATGAGGTGCAACCTGATGTAGTGCCTTCTCGATAGGACCACGAATCCATCCTCGATCCCCCCTTGTTAGCAGACTGCCTACAAGTACAACATCAAATAGATCGGTTTCCATGCCTAATCTCTGCACAATCGCTGTAGCCGATTTACCAAGTTCAACACCCTGATGATGTAAAATTTCTAGTGCTACGGCATCCTGCCCAGCTGCTGCTTCGAATAACAATTTCGCCGCATCTACGGGTACACTTCTTGCGTTATCTTGATAATCATTAAACATGGTCGTAACCGTGTCATACCCAAGAAACTGAAGTAACAAATCGGTTAATCGAGTTGGCTGTTCTCGACCGTCCCATGCACGGATGACAGAGCGGAACACCTCAATGTTCAGCGCACCTCCGCCACCAAAGTCACCATACATATAATCAAAACCACCACATTGGTAATGTACACCTTGTGGATTTCTACCAGCGGAATTCGTTCCTGTTCCGCAGATGATAGCAATGCCGTATGGTTGATTGGTTCCTGCACGAAGGCCAATCATGGTGTCGCAGTTAAGGGTATAGTTCGTAAATCCAATATGTCGGATCAACGGATGTAAAATCATGTAATCCGCTTCGCGATCTGCACCTGCAAGACCTAGATAGGTATGTTGGATGTCCTCAAGCCGAATACCCGCCTCCGAAATTGCACTTAGCGTAGCCTCTCGTATACTATTTGCTGCTATAGTAGCGTTAATCTGGTGGTTGCCGTTGCCGCTCTTGCCTTTCCCCAATACATTTCCGAACTCGTCAGTAAGCAAGGCATACGTCTTCGTTCCTCCCCCATCGATTCCCAAGTAGTAAGCCAATAGTCGTCACTCCTATAATAAATTAAATATCAGCAAGAATACGTTTTCCTGATGATTCCCTAACAATCAGTTCCGGTTCAATTCTATGGCTTGATGCACGTTTCATCGAACCGTCTATACGCTTTAACAACATATCTGCCGCAAGGAGTCCAATCTTGTCAGCCGGTTGGCGAACAGTGGTTAGATGCGGACGAAGTTGAGAAGCGATGTATTGATCATCATACCCGACGATGGCTACCGTCTCTGGAATACGAATTCCAGCTTCCATCAAAGCATTAATCACGCCAAGAGCAATGTTGTCATCACCTGCAAATACCGCAGACGGCAATGTGCCTTCACGGAGCCATTTGCTACAAGCCTCATAACCAAATTCAATTTCAAATTCTCCATGTAACGTCTCAAATGACGTGAGCCCTCTCTCCTGCAAGGCTTGAAGAAATCCATTACGACGTTCACATGTACTACGAAACATCTCATTACCGCACAGATGAGCAATGGACGTATGACCTAAATCAAGCAGATGGCGGGTCGCTTCATACCCTCCCTTGAAATTATCAATCGTTACCGAGAAGGCATCATTCTCCGGCTTCTGATTATCGATCAAGACGTATGGGATATTGCGTCGCTTTAATTCTAAAATATAGTTGTCTTCCTCTATAGGTGAGAGCAAGATCATCCCATCCACACGGTCTTCCTGAATCAGATAGTGATTTCCATCGGAACCGATATCAGTAGATACAGAGACAGCAAGAAAATAACCGTGTAATGCAAGTACATCGTTGAGCTCCTTCACGACTGCATCAAAGAATGAATCCTGTAATGTTGTCACGATGATTCCGATGATACCTGTTTTGCCACGTGCAAGGCTGCGAGCAGCCGCATTAGGATGATAATCCAGCTCCTTAATAGCATCAAGCACACGCTGGCGGTTTTTTTCACGTACCGATTCTGCACCATTTAATACGCGAGAGACCGTTACGACAGACAATCCTGATTTTTTTGCTACATCATAAATGCTTACCTTCATTATATTAATTCTCCTTGCGGCGTAATTTTCCGTTCATACACACTACTTTTAGTATACATGGACAGAAGCCTTACCGCTAAGCATATGCTTTCAATGCTGATACACCATCCCTCCCGGGACGGTGCAGGAACATCTAGCGTTTGATAATTTCTTCAACTTTCTTTTGAATGATTGGCATAACTTCTTCAACGGTCTGGTGTCCGCTCTCGATCGGTTGCATTTCGTTAATGAACATATCATTAATCTGCGAGTAGTTCGTAATCAGATGGTTATACGATTCAAATCCGTATTTCACACCACCTTCATACACCCTTTTCACATCTTCAGGATCGATCCCTTCAAAGTGTTGATAGTAGGTTTCGGCTGCATCTGTATTGACAGGAGGATTACCTCCACTTAGTTCAATAGACTTCGTCTGAACATCCGTTGTAACCAAGTACTTAATCCACTCGAAGGCTTCTTTTGGATGCTTAGAGCCTTTAAGAATTAGCAATGGATCCACAAACAATGTACTGCGGACTTTTTCATTACCACCCCAAGGAACAGCGGCTATACCGATTTTGAATGGAAAATCATTAGCTCCTGCAAGACTCCAAGAGCCGTTAACAGACATCCCAATCTTGCCCGCGACAAAAGGATCCCCATTCTGTCCTGCTACACTCTTACTCCATTCCGTCGTTGGTGCAACCTTCTCTTTAAGGACAAGTCCAAACAATTGGTTGTAGGCCGCCATCACTTCTGGAGAGTCAAAATGTGTTGCAGAAGGGATACCACCGTTCGTCCAAGTGTCTTCGGAATAGGGCTCTGCTCCGAAATAGAGTGGGCGCATATCGCGTTCTGCCCATGTGAAGTCAACCCCATACTGCGTTTTGCCAATGTCGTCGGATACAACCGTCATTTTTCTAGCATCTTCCACCATTTTATCGAATGTCCAACTCTTATCTTCATAGTCACTAGGAGGATATGGTAGATTCGCGGCATCAAACATATCTTTGTTAAACAGCATGAGCGTTACATACATATTGACTGGTACACCATAAGTGCGATCTTTGACCTTATAAATGTTCATTAGATTGTCCGGTATATTGTAATCAGCAGCTTTAAAACCGTCTTCTTTAATGATATCTGTCAGATCAAGCAGCATATCTTTATTGTAGTACTCTGCGAAACCTCCATACCCATAATGGCTTGTTACATCTGGTGATTTCCCCCCAGCAATTAGTGTCTGAAGCTTGCTATCGAACTGTTCATAAGGAGCCTTCTCAACCTTAACTTTAATGTTCGGGTGATCCTTTTCGAAGTCAGGAATAAGCTTCTCAATAAAGGTACGGTCTTCGGAATCGATGGTGTAATGGGTAATCGTCACTTTTTCACCTTTACTAGAATCGCTGTTACCCCCGCTATTCGTAGGAGCTACTTCACCTGCAGATTTGCCTCCACTACATCCTGAGAGTGCCATAACAATACCCATTGTCGTAGCAAGTAGAAGTACAAACGTTCTTCTTTTCCTGTTCTTGTTCATGAGTCATTCCTCCATTGATTCAAGTGATTTCGTTCCGCAATACTACGGTGTGTCGGTTACTTGATGCCAGTAAGTACAATGCCCTCAACGAATCGTTTCTGGGCTATGGCAAATAAGGTGACGATAGGTACCATGGCCAACACAGAGGCGACCATCAACAAATGCCATGGAGGAATACGGAATCGTGATGATGTAAGTGAAGACATACCCACGGGAAGTGTGAATTTCTCAGATGAACTTAAGTAAAGTACAGGGGTAAGCAGGTCATTCCAACTATAGATAAAAGCAAAGATCGCGACAGTAGCAAGTGCGGGTCCAGAGAGTGGCAGGGCGATCTTCAGCCACATTCGGAACTCACTACAGCCATCAATACGTCCTGCATCGAACAACTCATCAGGTAGCGTCGTGAAAAATTGACGTAATAGAAAGATGTTATATGCTGAACCGAAGAAGGCAGGAACGATCAGCGGTAGAAATGTATCAATCCAGTTCATTTTGGAGAAGAGAATGAACTGTGGAATCATGATGGCTGGATATGGAAGCATCATCGTACTAAGCAGAAGCATGAACCAAACGTTTCTACCCTTCCCCTTATATCTAGCAAATCCATAAGCCACTAACGATGAGGACAACAATGTTCCTATAACCGTCATTCCTCCAATAAATAAGCTGTTCCCGTATAAGGTCCCGAACTGTAATGTGTCGAAAATCTCTTTATAGTTGCTCCACTGCCAACTTTCCGGAAGAAATGTGGGTGGGAACTTGAGCATCTCCCGCTTTGACTTCAACGAGGTAGATACCATAAAGAATAAGGGCAACAGCATAATAAATGTGATAATGATTAGTGTAATAAAGCTGCCGATACTCACCACATCAAATTTGCGCTTGTGTTTAACTTTGGAGGACGGAGAATTGGGCTCAGTAGCTGGTAGTGTGCTCATTTATTTCCGCCTCCTTCATAGTGAACATAACGGTTCGATAACTTCATAATTAAAGCTGTGAACAGCATGACCACGATGAGTAACACCCATGCAAGCGCGGATGAGTAACCTGCTCGGTATTCTTTGAAAGCGCTGGTGTACAAGTTATAGACATAGAACCACGTCGAATAGTTCGGTCCCCCTTGTGTCATAACAAAAGCTTGTGTGAACACTTGGAAAGAATCAATCACACCCATGATGAGTTGGAATAGTAGTATTGGTGAGATCATCGGCAATGTCACGTTCAAGAAAATTTTGAATCGTCCTGCCCCATCCAACTTGGCTGCTTCAATCAGACTGGAAGGCACACCTTGAAGACCTGCTAGAAACAGAATCATACCAGTCCCTGCCGTCCATAAGGACATAATGATCAAGGCATACAATGCAGTATCAGGGTTCATGAGCCATGCTGGCCCTTTGATACCAACCCATGAGAGCATGTAATTAAACAGACCAATTTGAGGATTGAAGATCCAGTACCAGAGGAGAGACATCGCTACACCTGACACCATGCTCGGAAAATACATGGCTGTCCGGAAAAATCCTCGAAAGCGAATTTTCTGATTCAGTAGCAAAGCAAATCCTAATCCAAGCAGAAGCTGTATAGGAACGCTAATAATCGTATACCTAAGCGTCACCGTAACAGATTTCCAGAACAGCTCGTTGTTGAACATCTCTGTGTAATTAGCAAGTCCGATGAACTTGGGTGGGTGAATGATGTCATACTCCGTGAAGCTATAATAGAGTGATGACAGAATGGGGTATAGTGCAAATACAAGGAAGCCGATGAGCCAAGGAGAAATGAACACGTACATGTAAAAAGTTTGCCGACGGCTTTCACGATGGGTCACGGAAACACCAACCTTTCCCAGCTCATAAAGTTAAAGCGCTTTAACTTTATGGAATAATAAATCCATCATAATGAGCTATACCTTACACTTCATGTCTGAAAGTTAAAGTGCTTTAACTTTCACTTCATCCTGTTGACAATATCATAGTGGATGTATTTCAAATAATCAATACCTTTTTTGGCTCAACAACATAACTAGTCTTTGACAGTTTCTCATAGGATGCCCGCTACAATGACAGATTGTCCTTACGATCGCTGTTGCCCTCCGATTTCTTGATTGTGTTCCGCTTCTAGCTGTTGAAATCAGAGGGCAGCATATGCTTTCGAAGTAGCTTTTCATATGAAAAGCTTGTAGGCGAACGCTACCGCTTCTTCAGGACAATTCCGTCACCTTCGCTACTTCATTCATATTCCATCCTTATTCCATATCTTTGTACATCCATAAAAATCATTAACATATACCAACTAGAATAGCATTGGATCAACCCTTAGGTTCTCCAATGCCATTCTAAGTTATAGCGTATTCTGATATTACACTAGACAGGTTTATTAATGACTCGAAAGGTTCCCGTTCCGAATGCACATAAATCGCCGTTCTCTTTTCGTGCAAAGGCTTGTGCTGTCATCATTTTACGAGAGCCATGAATGAGTTCTGCGGTTACAATAACCCTACCTTTCTCAATCGGTGCAACGTAGTTCATCGTTAGATTACTTGTAACTATATTGTCATGTGGTCTAGCAATCATCGCGATCAACCCCATTGCAGAATCAATTAAGGTTGCATAGACACCTCCATGGAGAATACCGAGTAAATTCAAATGATGCGGCTTAATTTCAATGGAGATGATCACCTTGGACTCGCTTAGTTCTTCAATCTCGCACCCAACGAATCCCCAGAACGTAGACTCCGCTATCTTTCCCCAATGTTCGAAATCGGGATGTACGTTGTCTGAATTCGCTTTCATAACTAATCCTCCTCACTTCTCCTCTGCCCGTAATCTAGCTCGTGCACAGATAACTTACTTAGGCATCTTGTCAGTATCTTCTTCAATCAGTTTTCTACGAAGTACTTTACCGACCAATGTCTTTGGAAAAGTATCGCGAAACTCATAAATTCTAGGCACTTTATACACGGCAAGTTTCTCTTTACACCAACGTTTCAGCTCCTCTTCGCTGACTGTAGCTCCTTCTTTCAGTATAATGTACGCTTTCACCGTTTCACCACGATAAGGATCGATTACACCTGCAACAACGGCTTCTTCTACATCAGGATGCTCGAACAACACCTCTTCGACTTCTCGCGGATAAATATTGTAACCTCCTGCGATTATAAGGTCTTTACGACGATCCAAGATATAGAAGAACCCATCGGCATCCATCCTTCCCAAATCTCCCGTATATAACCATCCATCCCGAAGGGCTTTATCCGTTTCATCCGGTTGTTGCCAATATCCCTTCATCACCTGTGGACCACGGATGATCAGCTCACCAATTTCACCTTGTGGCATATCTACTCCGGAATCCGGATGAACGATACGAGCCTCCGTATCTGGGAATGGAATGCCTATAGAACCGACTTTGCGCTTCTCCCATAGATTGTTTGCATGCGTTACCGGTGAAGTCTCTGTCAAACCGTACCCCTCGATCAACGTACCACCGGTTAGACTCTCAAAGCGTTCCTGCACCTCAACCGGTAAAGAGGCTGCACCGCTAATACATATTTTGACGGAAGACAGATCGAATTTGTGAACATCAGGGTGATTGATCACTGCAATATACATAGTAGGTGCTCCGGGGAATACCGTTGGCTTCAACCGACCCATTGTTTTCAAGATTTGAGTAATGTCGAACCGCGGAATTAATATTAACGTACCAGCCATAAGAATAGATTGATTAAGTAACACTGTCATCCCGAAGACATGGAAAAAGGGGAGTGCTGCTAAATAACGTTCTTCCCCAATTTCAGCACGGTAAAACCAGAGCTTACTCTGAATGGTATTGGCCACTAGATTCATATGTGTCAGCATGACACCTTTCGCGAACCCTGTAGTCCCTCCTGTATATTGAATAAGTGCTAAATCCTTCTCAGCCTCGACGGGTATTTGATAAGGCGCTGCTGTTGACTGCTTTAAGAACGGAAGGAAGGGTAATACGCTATGATTATAAGTGACTGGTGTTTTCGTTTTATTCTTCAAAGGGTATAATAAATTTTTGGGAAACGGTAAGTAATCCTTAATCGACGTTACTAGCGTATAATTTAAAGGTTCTTTCTCCGTTGCTTTCTTTACCCGATCGAATAGAATATCCAGCGTTACAATCATTTGGACATTGGCATCCTTCAATTGATACTCCAATTCACGTGGCATGTAAAGAGGGTTCGTCATGACAACGATTCCGCCCATCAATAGCGTTCCATAATACGCGATCACAGCTTGTGGACAATTCGGTAACATGACGGCTACTCGGTCCCCCTTACGAATACCCAGCTTGAGCAGGGCATTCGTAAAACGGTAGACTGATTCCATTAGTGTTTGGTAGGAGATTCTATTCCCTAGAAAATCCAATGCTATCTTATCTGGATATTTCTCTGCGGACTCAACTAAAAACTGCGCCAAATTCTGTTTCGGATAATCATATGTTATGGGTACTTCAACCGGATAATGTTCTAACCAAGGCTTATCTACCATGCGAGCCACCCCATTCTCAAATATCCGTTACAGAGGATGTTCAAAAAGTCCACCTTTTTGAACATGTACTTACAAAACGTACTTCTCCGCTTCGATCACCTTCGCTGCAATTTTCCGCTTCAATCCGAATGTATTTACCTGTGTTTTTCTTGTCAATTTCTTCAGGACAGAGAGCTGGGTACGAAGTGTATCACCTGATTCCATAGCAGCAAGGGTTTCTTTCGCCCAACATTCGATCCGATCGAACTCCTCATGGATAAAGGCCACTGTCATATCAATCGCATTCGCCGCTTTCGCTTCGCCAACTTGATCGATCAGCTTCAGGGTACGGAATAAAGCACTCTCCATAGCGAACACTGTAATCATCATATCTGCTAAATGACTTAGTACTTCTTGTTCTTGATCTAACTTCATTTGATACTTTTGAACAGCTTGCGCACCAACCATTAGGAATATCTTCTTCGACATCGATAATAAATGATTCTCTTGCTCTAACGTTCCCTCGAATAGTTGACCTGGAACTAGCCCTAATAACTCTGATTGTAGCGCTAATGCCTTCTGCATTAAAGGTAATTCGCCTTTCATCGCGCGCTTGATCAACGTGCCCGGAATGAGGAGGCGATTAATTTCATTCGTTCCTTCAAAAATACGGTTAATGCGCGAATCGCGATAATTGCGTTCAATACGATATTCTTGAATAAATCCATATCCCCCATGGATCTGAACACCTTCATCCACGACGAAATCAAGTGTTTCTGAACCGAATACTTTGTTAATGGAGCATTCTAGCTGATACTCTGCAATGGCTTTTGCAGACTGATACCCCACATTCGGACTGTCATAATCAACTTCAGCTAAACCAATGTCGAACAGACCTGCTGTCCGGTATACCATACTTTCTAACACATAAGTTCGCATATTCATGTCAGCCAGTTTTTTGCCGATGAGAGAAAAAGATGATATTGGGCGATCAAATTGCGTACGTTCATTGGCATATTTAGCAGCGTATTCAATCGAATCTTTCGAAGCACCGACACAACCAGCGGCTAACTTGAAGCGTCCGATATTTAATATATTAAAGGCGATCAAATGACCTTTACCAACTTCCCATAATAAGTTCTCTATCGGAACTTTGACATCCTCGAGAATCAGTGGACATGTTGAGGAGCCTTTGATTCCCATCTTCTTCTCTTCAGAACCTATGCTAACCCCTTCCATCGTACGCTCCACAATAAAAGTACTGAAGTCTGTACCATTTACTTTTGCGTACACGATAAAAATATCCGCAAATCCTGCATTCGTAATGAATTGCTTACTTCCATTTAGAATGTAATGCTGACCATCCTCGGTCAATGTAGCTGTTGTTTTGGCTCCTAGTGCATCCGATCCCGAAGAAGGTTCTGTCAGACAATAGGCCGCAATTTGCTCACCTGTTGCTAGTGCCGGCAAGTACTTCTGCTTCTGCTCCTCCGTACCGAAATAGACAATCGGAAGTGTACCAATCCCTACATGTGCACCGAAGGATAAAGCAAACGATGACGCTTTTGTCAACTTCTCATTAATTAATGTTGCACTTACTTTATCCAGTCCTAGCCCCCCATAGTTCTCTGGGACTTCAGCTCCGAGAAGACCTACTTCACCGGCCTTCTGTAACAATTCCACGCTCAAAGCGTAGTTCAGTTTCTCGACCTCTTCGTCCCTAGGAGTAATCTCTGTAGCCACGAATTGCTCTGTTGTCTCCGCAATCATCCGATGTTCTTCCGTAAAGTCCTCTGGGGTCATGATTTGTCTGTAATCGATATCCTCAATCATGAAACTTCCGCCTAACACTTTGCTCATCGTCTTACTCATCAATTTTCTCTCCTTTGTTCTCACGAATAATTTTTATTGCGGATGAACTTCAAATACGCCTGCAGCTCCCATTCCCCCGCCGATACACATGGAGACTACCCCATAACCTCCCCCTCGACGACGCAGTTCGTTAATAAGCGTAGTAGTCACCTTTGTACCCGTACAACCCAACGGATGTCCAAGCGCAATCGCACCGCCATTAACGTTGACTTTGTCCTCATCAATGCCTAGTTCACGAATGACATGGATACATTGAGAGGCAAAAGCCTCGTTAATCTCAAATAGGCTAACGTCTTCTAACGTAATTCCAGCCATTTGTAATGCTTTGGGTATAGCCTTGACGGGTCCCACTCCCATGATGTCTGGCTCCACACCGGCTAATGCAAAAGATCGAAAAGTTGCTAATGGGATCAGACCAAGTTCGTCAGCTTTTTCTTTACTCATGATCACGACCGCTGCTGCACCATCACTCGTCTGAGATGTATTTCCTGCTGTAACCGTGCCACCTAACTTGAAGGCAGGTGCAAGCTTACTCAATGCTTCAACCGTAGTATTGGGACGAACGCCTTCATCCGTATCGAATACAAAAGATTTAATTGTGACTTGACCACCCTCATCCACACGTTTCAATTCCGCTTGAATGGGAACGATCTCATCTTTGAATTTCCCTTCAGCGATCGCTCGTGCTGCCTTCTCGTGAGATCTTGCAGCGAAGCGGTCCTGATCTTCACGTGAAACATGGAATCTCTCTGCGACATTCTCAGCCGTATGCCCCATTCCGATATAGACTTCTGGCATTTCCTCAACAATTCTCGGATTGGGTGACACCTTGAAGCCCGTCATTGGCACATGGCTCATACTTTCTACTCCACCAGCAATCAGAATGTCAGCATTCCCCAACATAATGCGTTCGGCCGCGAATGCTATAGACTGTAGGCCTGATGAGCAGAAACGATTAATCGTCATGGCTGGAACCGTAACTGGAAACCCTGCATACAGCGACATAATGCGGGCAAAATTTAAGCCCTGTGCGCCTTCCGGCATAGCACAACCGATAATGATATCCTCTACATCCTCTTTTTTAAGACCAGGTGCCCGATCAATTACAGCTTCTAGAACCGCCTTCCCTAACTCATCCGCACGTGTCTGCACTAGACTTCCCTTTTTGGATTTGCCGATCGCGGTACGTGCCATCGATACGATTACAGCTTCTTTCATAGCAATTCTCACGCTCCCTGGATTGTTAATTTCGTAGCGCTTTCCCTTTGGTCAACATATGATGCATGCGTTGTTGGGTCTTCATCTCCCCACATAAGCTTAGGAAGGCCTCCCGCTCCAAATCGAGCATATACTGTTCGCTTACAAGGCTTCCTGCTGGTAAATCCCCCCCGGCAAGTACATGAGCCAACTTCTTTGCAATCAGCAGATCATGATCGCTAATATAGCCACTTTCTCTCATCCCAATCGCACCAAGTTGCAGAACAGCCTTTCCTTCTGATCCAACAACACGAATTTTCTCTTCTGGAATCGGTTCATAACCATCTCTACTCATCCGAAGAACAGCCTGTTTGGCTTCATATATTAAATGATCCTGATTCGCAATAATCCGATCCGTCGAACGTAGATATCCTAATCTTTTGGCATCATGGCCACTCGTGGAGACTTTAGCCATTCCTACGGTTTCAAAAACTTGATTGAGATAGGGTTGGAGTTCAGCTTCGGGATGTCCCACACGCTGGCTTACCCTCATTGCAAGTTCCTTGCATCCGCCACCGGCAGGAATTAACCCGACACCCACTTCAACTAACCCATAATAGGTTTCTGCCCCAGCAATAACCTGATCCGCAGGCATACATGCCTCTACTCCTCCACCTAATGTCATTCGATGTGGAGCGGCAACAACAGGTTTTTCAAATCTTTTCACTTTGTACATCGTGTTCTGGAATAAGCGGATAATGCCATCTATTTCATCCCACTCTTCGTCTTGCGCTTCCATCAACAACAACATAATATTGGCACCCACACAGAAATTCCTACCCTGATTCGCGATAACCATTCCTTCAAAGTTATTCCGCACTTCTTCCAAACTCTGCTGGATCATCGTTAGAATATCTGCGCCAATAGCATTGTTAGGGGAATGAAATTCGAGACAGGCTACACCATCTCCAAGATCGATTAGACTCGCACCATCATTTCCTTTTACAATCTTATTCTGCTCCTTCAAGCTACTTAGCGTAATGATTGCTGGAGGTTGTTCAATCTGCTTGTAGCCCTGTTCAGACATCACATATATAGTACCTTTTTCTTTCTGATAAAAGGATTGATTCCCCTGCGCAATCCACTCCTTCACCCATGAAGGAACGCTCAGTCCTTCCTTCTCCATACGCTCAACAGATCTAACCAACCCAATCGCGTCCCATGTCTCAAATGGGCCTAACTCCCAATTGAAACCCCACTTCATCGCTTCATCGATATCATGAATGGAATCCGCAATTTCACCGACTTTTTCAGCGGAGTAAATGAGCACCTGTTTAAGAATATTCCACCCGAATTCAGAGTAACGATCCCCTGTAGCGATTAACGCTTTTGTTTTGTTCCTAGCTCCTTTGGCCAGTTTGGCCGCTTCAAGCGAACCGGAGGTTACCTTCTTCTGTGGTGTGTATGCCATCGAAGTTAAATCGAGTGACAATATTTCACTACCGTTAGCACCCTTTTTCTTCAAATAAAATCCTTGACCCGACTTCTCACCAAGCCATCCTCTTGCAACCATTTGAGTCAGCGCTTCTGGAGCATCAAAAGTCGCTTTCTCCGTTTCATCTGTTATATTAACGTACACGTTGTCTGCTACATGGATAAACGTATCAAGACCTACCAGGTCGAGCGTCCGAAAGGTGGCACTTTTGGGTCTACCCATCGCGGGTCCAGTGACCGCATCCACTTCCTCTACCGTAAAGCCGTTGTTGAGCATCTCTTGTAATGTAATAAGAAGTCCATAAGTTCCAATTCGGTTAGCAATGAAATTCGGAGTGTCCTTTGCCAGAACAACACCTTTACCTAGAACATTCTCACCGAATGATTTCATGTGTTGAACAATCCCTGGATCCGTGTTGACACCTGGAATGATTTCTAACAACTTCATATATCGGGGTGGATTAAAAAAGTGCGTACCTAGAAAGCATTTCTGAAAAGGTTCGCTACAATCAGCGACCATCTCTTGAATGGATATCCCTGATGTATTAGAACTAACAATCGTTCCAGGCTTCCAATAGTGTTCAATTTGGCTTAATAGATTCTTTTTCACTTGAAGATTCTCAACGATCACCTCAATCACCCAATCTACTTCTGAAATGTATGAGAGGTGATCCTCCAGGTTTCCCGGAGTTATTCGTTCTGCGAATGCTACATCGTAAAGAGGTGACGGCATATTCTTTTTCAATTTCGCAAGGGCTCCAACAGCCCACCGGTTTCTCACTACAGGATCCTCAAGTGTATATCCTTTGGCTGCCTCATCTTCAGTCACTTCTTTCGGTACCATATCCAACAATAAGCATGGAATTCCAACGTTAGCTAGATGTGCCGCAATCCCTGAACCCATAATTCCTGATCCGATTACAGCGGCCTTGCGAATAGATTTGTTCATTTACGATTTCCCTCCAGTTCAGATCAGTTCTAATTAACGAATAGGGTGATCCCCGAATACGGATTGCTCCAAGATTTCTGCAATATCCCTCGCTTTGACTTGCTCTTCAACTTCCTTCATCTTAGTACCGTCCTCCATCATCGTCAGACAGTAGGGACAAGCACTACTAATCACTGTTGGATTCACTTCCAGCGCCTGTTCAGTCCTTGCTAGATTTACTCGCTTACCCGATGTTTCTTCCATCCACATCATGCCACCACCGGCACCACAACACATACCGTTCTCGCGGGATCGCTTCATCTCTGCCATTTCCACGCCTGGGATTGCTCTCAAGACATTTCGTGGTTCATCATAGACATTGTTGTACCGTCCCAAGTAGCAGGAGTCATGATACGTAATTCGCTCTTTCACTTCATGACGGGGGTTCAGCTTCCCTTCTTGAATGAGTTGGTCAAGTAACTGTGTATGATGAGTGATCTCCACCCCCGCAAGACCAAATTCAGGGTATTCATTCTTCAATGTATTGAACGTGTGTGGGCACGCGGTAACAATCTTTCGAACACCATATTTCTGAAAGGTACTAATATTATCCATACATAATTGTTGGAACAACATTTCATTGCCCATTCGGCGAGGGGTATCCCCCGAATTCTTCTCCTCATTCCCAAGAATCGCGAAGGAAATGCCTGATTCATTCAACAAGCGAGCGAACGCTCTAGAAATGGACCGACTACGAAGATCATAGGAACCCATCGAACCGACAAAAAACAAATATTCAAAGTCCGGATTCTCTTTCACCGTAGGCACTTGAATTCCCTCAATGTCTCCCGTCCATGTAGCACGGTCATTACGATTCAATCCCCACGGATTCCCTTGTCTCTCGATGTTTTGCATGGCACGTTGTCCCTCCTGCGGAACACTGCCCTGCATCAAGACCAGATGTCTGCGCAGATCTATAATTTTATCGACGTGTTCATTACTTACCGGGCATTGATCTTCACAGTTACGACAAGTCGTACACGACCAGATTTCCTCTTCCGTTATGACGTCCCCGATAAGCTCTAGCTCTTCTATTTGTTTGTCCTGTGTGATCCATGTGGATTTATGCCAGTCAAGTGTCGGAACAATATTCGTAATGCCACCATCTTTCACTTGCCAATCAACTAGAGGTTTCTCCTCATTAGCTAGTGCATGAGCTCCACTCGTCGCGAACAAATACGCAGGCACCCAAGGAGACTTCCCTGTTACCACCGTCCCCTTCTCCACCATATGGTCCCTTAGCTTCGTGATTAGGTGCATAGGAGATAGCACTTTCCCGGTGTTACTTGCAGGACATACATCCGTGCATCGTCCGCATTCCACACAGGCATAGAAATCAAGCATTTGCTTCTGCGAGAAATCCTCGATCTTACCAACACCGAAAGTCTCCGCTTCTTCATCTTCTAAATCTAGCTTTGTAAGCCGACCTACGGGTTCCTTACGACGAAACCAAATGTTCAGGGGAGCAGTTATAATGTGAAAATGTTTCGATTGTGGCACATAGACCAGAAATGATAATAGAATCAACAAATGCATCCACCAGAATCCAATAAACCAACCGTAAGCTGTAGAACTAGAGATTCCGGTAAAAGCTAACGCAATGATGGAGGACATCGGAGCGTATCCGCTAAAGTCTAGATCTAGCCACAACCGCTCGAAACTTAAACTTAGCAGAACAGACAACATCAAGAAGAAGATAAAAAAAGCAACAATGCTAGGCTTCCAACCCTTTTTTAGCCGTGCCAGCTTTTCCCCATACCGACGATACGTGCCGTAACCCATAGCGAGCAATATTAGCACTACTGTTACTTCCTGCATAAGTCCGAACACTTCGTAGCCAGGAATGGGCAGATGCTTACCTGCTGTTAACCCTTTGACAATTAGATCCAGAGCCCCGAACTGTAAAATAATAAATCCATAAAAAATAATGATGTGCATTAATCCACTTTTGGGATCCTTCAATAACTTCTTCTGACCGAAGACCTGTGATAGGAACTCCGCCCATCTTCCCTCACCTCGTTGCTGAAAGTCTGCCGGTGCTCCGAGCTTCAAATACAGATAACGATGATAGACTGTTTTGTAGAACAAATAGAACCCATAGCCCATTACTGCCAGAAACAAAATGAAATTTGTAATCTGCCACCCCATCTCTCCCCATCCTTTCTTTGATTGTCAAAAAGTCATCCATCAAATGTTTAAGAAAGCGGTTACAAAACGCTTGTGTAGTCCAATCATATGGATTGAATGAATGAAAGTTCAATCTATATCGATAGAATGAATTAAAGCTTATACACTCCTTTCATTCAATCTATATCGATAGAATGAATTAAAGTGACACTTTCCTTTCATTCAATCTATATAGATTTTGCATTGACTTCATGCCCCATTTCCCATATGATAATAAAAAATGAATGAGTATTCATTCATTTGATTTAAATACTAACACCGAGGTGTCTCCATGACAAGTAGAAAACAGGAAAAATTTGAATTAATTTTAGAAGCTGCCCTAAAGGTCATTGCAGAGAATGGGTTTCATGGATCACAAATATCCAAAATTGCTAAGGAGGCGGGCATAGCAGACGGTACCGTTTATCTTTATTTTAAAAACAAAGAAGATATTCTCATCTCCCTCTTTCAACAACGATTAGGTGACTTGGTCAGCATGTTCAATAGCAGTCTTCGCGAAACCAATTCTGCCGAAGAGGCCATTCGTACAATTTGTGGGATCCATTTCACGGAGCTAGAACAAAACGTTAATCTTGCCTATGTAACTCAGATTGAGCTCCGCCAAAGTTCGCTTGAACTCCGCAAAGCAATAGGTCTTGCTGTGAAGCCTTATATTCAATTGATCGAGGAAATTCTAGAACAGGGTATAAAGGATAATTCTTTTCGTCCTGACCTCGATGTTAAGTTAACCCGTTTGCTATTATTTGGAGGCATGGATGAAGTTGTCACGTCTTGGCTCATATCAGGTAGAAAATATTCGTTAACCGCCCAAGTAGATAAGACTGTTGAATTTTTCTTGAAAGGCTTGAAATAATCGTTCGAGAGGAGCTAGTCATATGAATATCTATGTCATTCTCAAACAAACGTTTGATACGGAGGAGAAGATTGTTATTCAAGATGGGGATATTTCCGATGACGGAGTTAAATACGTCGTTAATCCGTATGACGAATACGCCGTTGAAGAAGCTTTACGCCAAAAGGAACAACATGGAGGTAACATTACCGTTGTCTCCATCGGGCCTAGCCGTGCAGCAGAAGCGTTAAGGAGCGCTCTCGCCATGGGTGCTGATGAAGCGGTTCATATTTCTGACGAACGGATCATGGGTGACGAGTTCACACTCTCTAATGTATTAGCTTCCTATTTCAACAAGCAATCATGCGATCTTATTCTCGGTGGTAATTTCTCCATTGATAGTGGTGGGGGTCAAGTGGCCATTCGGCTCTCACAACTGCTAAATATTCCGCATGTTGCTTCGATCGTCAAGATGGATGTTACAGAAGACCAAGCGGTTGTCCTTCGCGATTCCGAAGGGGATACCGAAACATTACATGTTACTCTCCCTGCCCTGTTCACTGCACAGCAAGGTCTAAATGAGCCACGTTACCCCTCATTACCTGGAATTATGAAAGCGAAGAAAAAACCCTTTCATCTATTCAACCTAGATGATTTAGGTCTTACGGAAGCTGAAATCTGTGCCAAGACCGAACGTCTCTCCCTCTTCCTACCTCCTAAGCGCAAATCCGGACAAATTCTACAAGGCGATCTTAACGAACAGGCTATCCAGCTCGTTCATCTTCTTCATTCTGAAGTGAAGGCGATATAATCCTATTATTAAAGGGGATGTCCATATGAGTAAATCATACGTTGTTATCGCAGAAGTTCGCGATGGTAAGTTACGTCAAGTCACTTTGGAAGCGCTTCAAGCTGTTCATTTAGCTAAAGAAGATGGAGATCAAGTTTCAGTCATTATATTAGGACATCAATTATCCGCTATAGCCGCGCAGGTATCCCAGTACGTTAACGGTCAGGTTCAGGTCATCGACCATGTGGACTTAGAGGTATATAATTCCGAAATATACTTCTCTGCTATTAAAGAAGTATTGGATGTCTTGAATCCACATGCGGTGTTCTTAGGACATACTGCTTCTGGACGCGACCTAGCTCCCATGATTGCATCGTATTTACAAGCGGGTCAAATCTCGGATGTGATTGCCATTGAAAAGGCAGCAGAGGTCCTTTATACTCGACCCCTTTACGCGGGTAAAGCTTTTGAACAAAAAAAATTCACAGAGGGTCCACAGGTCGTAACCATACGTCCAAACAATATAGCGGTCGTTGATAAGACTGACTCACAAGCAGAGATAATTACGATCGACTATGCTCCTCCTTCATCATTACGTGCCGTTGTGAAAGACGTCGTTCGTAAAACCTCAGGGAAGGTAGATTTGACTGAAGCCAAAATTGTGGTGTCCGGTGGAAGAGGTGTGAAGAGCATCGATGGATTTAAACCTCTTCAAGAGTTAGCTGACGTATTACATGGCGCCGTTGGTTCATCTCGAGGAGCATGTGATGCCGGATATTGCGATTATGCCATGCAGATCGGTCAGACAGGTAAGGTGGTTACACCTGAAGTATATATTGCCTGCGGGATCAGTGGTGCTATTCAACATCTGGCGGGTATGAGTCAATCTCGCATCATTATTGCGATTAATAAAGACCCTGATGCACCCATATTCAAACTAGCTGATTATGGGATCGTCGGTGATTTATTCGTTGTCGTTCCACTCTTAACGGAAGAATTCAAGAGAGCGTTAGCTTGATATAAGAATGGCCCGTAGCTACTCACCTATAGCTACGGGTCATTTTTGATATGGCTGTTGGAACGTTTTAGTTGATTGTAATTTCAAAGCTACCAAGCTACTATTAATAGATACACAGATGATAGATGATATAGCCATTTGTACCTAACACGAATAATAACACGAATAATAAGGAGTTCTTACATATGGATTTTGTTGCAATTGACTTTGAAACCGCGAATGCGAACCGATCAAGTGCCTGTTCTTTAGGTCTTGTGGAAGTTAGAGATGGAATAATTACCTCCGAACAAGTCTGGTTAATTGATCCCCAGCAGCAATTTGACTATAGAAATATACAAATTCATGGCATCACGCCAGCTATGGTCAGTGGACAGCCTACTTTCTCTGAGCTCTGGCCAACGCTTGAGCCCCTCTTGCAAGGAAGACAGATTGTTGCACATAATGCCTCTTTTGATATGAGCGTTTTAAGATACTGTTTGGAACAATCTTTCTTAGATTATCCTACTTTTCAATACTTCTGCACTTACTTACTAAGCAAAAAGATGTTACAAGACGTGTCTTCCTACAAATTAAATGTGATTGCTGAATATTATGACATTCCACTGAACCATCATGAAGCGTTAGATGATGCTCGTGCGTGTGCAAAGATTCTATTGAAACTACTAGAACAAGAACAGCACACGGATCCATTGCAACTCTCAATAGCTCAGGGTTGTAAGATCGGTTCCATGTATACAGGAGGTTATACGCCATTCTCGGCTCCTGCCAAGAAACGTCCGAAGACGCCTTCCTCTAGAAGTCTCTTAACAACCACTAGATCATTATAGAATGCAGGTATTCAACAACTAACCAATGGATTAATTCCGTTATAAAACAACAAAGAGATCAGGAACGTGATGTTTCCTGATCTTTTTGTTGTGAGATGCATCATCTATCCCAAAATATATTGTGATAAAACACTTTGTACCTCATAAATATTTACTGTTTTATTAAATGTCTTTACGATAGGCACGGTATTACTAGAAATATAAATCTTGAGTTCCGCATCCAGATCGAAATGCCCAGCTGTCTCAACAGAATAATGTGAAATGCTCTTGTAAGGTATAGAGTGATACTCCATTTTCTTCCCTGTTATTCCTTGCTTATCAATCATGATAAGTCGTTTGTCTGTAAATATAAACATATCTCGGACCAGTTTATACGCTCTCTCAATGCGTTCTTGTGGTGCTAAGATTTGTTCATATTCTTTCTGAACTGCTGGCAAATCCACTTGAGAAGCATTCCCCATTAGACTATCTAAGAAGCCCATCTCTATTCCTCCTCATAACTTCTGCAATAACCCTGCTATCCCATCTTATTACAATTCGTCATCATCTAACATACCTGCTTCCAAATAGTTGATAAATTGACGTAACTGGTTAGCTTCCCCACGAGTAATTTCACCTGATTCAAACATGTTCTGAACTTCATCTCTTTCAATTTGAATCGCTTTAAATTGAAATTCAACCCTGTACTTCTGGAAGTCTTCATCTTCGCGTAATTGACTCGATTCATTACTGCTCATTCTTTCTATCGTACGATGATAATGCGAAATCACTCGTAATGAGCTGTCTCTATTGGCATCATTCATTTGATTCTGAACAGCTGAAATGGCAGAGCGAGCCGTTAGAATACTTACTTCTTTTAAAGAATCCATCGGGTCTTGTGAATCATTGATTGCCGGTTTACATTTATTTGTATGCACCATATTTAATATAAGCCGTCTAATTCTAAACATCGACACTAAGAAACGCATTTTAAATCTGTGCGATAGTAGAATCTCCATCTGATCAATGATCTGCTCGAATCGGTCAGCCACTTCTTGTGACACTTCCTTTTCGGCTAACAATCTTTCCATTTCGTTCCGTTCTGCTTGGATCGCAATGAGTCGAATATGAAAGACCATTTGGCGAGATTGGGAATCGTTATTCTGAAGAGCTTCCTGTCCCAACAACTGTCCTATCTTTTTCTTATAATCCGAAATTACTGATAATGCTGCAGCTTCGTTATCTTCGTTCATTTCTTCCTTCATTCCACGAATAGCTGCTTTGAGAACTTTTATTTTAGAAGCTTGCTGAATACCCTCTGAATCCTTATCCTCTGCATCATTTTCTTTCTTCGAAAGGAGTGGTAACGTGATACTCGCGATAATTAAAGTCAACAAAATGACACCCGCAGCAATAAATATAATTAAATTACGTTCTGGAAATGGGCTGCCATCCTGAAGTACAAATGGAATAGAGAACGCCCCTGCTAAGGTCACCGCACCACGTACACCAGATAACGATGTTAGAATAGCCTCCATTAATGTTGGCTCCTCAACGTTCTCCTTTTTATTAACGGCCCATGATCCTTTAGAGTACACATAGACCCATACAAAACGCAGAATAATTAACGCAGCTGTAATCAAGAGAATATAGCCGATCACAAGGTAGTTATTAAATGATCTATCCTCAAAAATAACACTTATCACATCTGGAATTTGTAATCCCAGCAGAACGAATACCAATCCATTTAAGATATATAGAACAATAGACCACGTACTCTCCGATACAATTCGCAGCTTCATATTGGAAGAGGATTCTGTGCGATCCCTCTCAATAGCATGGACAATCCCACCAGCTACTACTGCCAAGATTCCCGACATTCCTAGTTCTTCTGCAATTAAATAAATAACAAATGGCGTTAGTAGCTGGATAAGCATATGCATCGTGATGTCTTCCATCCCGTGGCGACGCAGAAATACTCTCAACCAAATAATAAACAGAGACACGACAGCACCAACCACAAGCCCACCAATAGCAATTACAAAGAAACTAAACGTAGCATTACCAAGTGAAAAAAGACCTGTCACCATAGCTGCAACTGCAAATTTAAAAGCAACTAATCCCGATGCATCATTAATTAATGCTTCCCCTTCGAGTAAGCGCATAATTTTCTTTGGTAGATTAGCTCGACCCGCCATTGCGCCAACCGCAACCGCATCTGTCGGAGACAGTATGGCTGCAAGTGCAAAGGACGCTGGTAATGGGATCGAAGGAATCATCCAATGAATCATATAACCAACGACAAGTACGGTAGCAAATACAAGCCCCAAAGCAAGCATGAGTATAGGTGCTCGTAAATTCCATAATTCATCCCTTGGTGTTCTTTTACCATCATTAAATAATAGAGGTGCTATGAACAAAACAAGAAATAACTCGGAGTTCAAAGAAATATGTATTCCAGGGGGTAAGACTACAACTGCCATTCCTAGCGCAATTTGAAATAAGGGAACAGGGATAAATGGAACGAAACGATTCAATATATTGGATATGCCTATAATCCCAAGCAATACCAATATATCTAGAAAAATCTCCATGATGATCAACTCTCCTATGTATGTAATGATTTATTCAAACGTAATTATTACAGTATACCATCGTATTTTTGGGAGATTCTTCTCCCACTATCCATTATTATACTTTATATACTTCTATATTGACTAAGTAGGTGAAGTTCATCTACAATTAATAGGACAAAAATTCATTAGGCAAGGTGATTAAGAATGACTCAAGATCAACTTCAATACAACATATTATTGTTCTATAAATTTGTAACAATCCCTGATCCAGAACAGTTTACAGCAGATCATTTGCAATACTGCAAAGACCTCGGAGTTAAAGGACGAATTATCGTTGCTGAGGAAGGAATTAATGGTACCGTATCGGGTACGGTAGCACAAACGGAACAATATATCAGCGATTTCCGGGCGAACCCCATGTTTGCCGATATGATATTCAAAATTGACACTTCTGATGAACATGCATTCAAGAAAATGTTCGTTCGACACAAGAAGGAGCTTGTCACTTTCAGATATGAGAAGGAATTAGATCCTAATCAATTAAGTGGAAAGAGATTGTCTCCTGTCGAATTCCATGAACAACTTCAAGAAGAAGATGTTGTTGTCATTGATGGCAGAAATGATTATGAATATGAGATTGGACATTTCCGGAATGCTATCCGTCCTGATGTCGAATCCTTTCGAGAATTCCCCCAATGGATTAGAGAGAACTTAAGCCAATATAAAGATAAAAAAGTACTGACTTATTGTACTGGCGGAATCCGCTGTGAGAAACTTACCGGATTCTTAATGAATGAAGGTTTCAATGACGTTGCTCAATTAGAAGGTGGGATCGTTACTTACGGTAAAGATCCTGAAGTCCAAGGTAGACTTTTTGATGGGAAATGTTATGTGTTTGATGAACGAATCTCCGTACCTATTAATCGTACAGATGAAGATATTATTGTTGGCACATGCCACCACTGTGGTAAGCCAGAAGATCGATATATTAACTGCGCATACACCCTATGCCATGCGAAGCATGTCTGTTGCGTAGAATGTGAAGAAATCCATCACAGTTTCTGTAAACCAGAATGTGAGGATAATTTTGAGAAACTGGTAGCCGCAAAACAACAATCATAACCATGGAGGGTCGTATGAATAAACTAACAGAACTCTCCACCCGGGAACAAATTGTCCACATGTTAAAGACAAAAGCACCTCTTACAGCCAAGGACATTACGAACGAATTACAGATTACAGAAATGGCTGTTCGTCGTCATCTAAGCACGCTTGAGAGAGATGGGTATATTGAGTCGGGTATGATTCGCCAAAGTATGGGAAGACCTACGGCAGTCTATCGGTTAAGTGAGTTGGCAGCAGGTTTCTTCCCTACGACCTATCATACGTTAACCCTTGATTTACTTGGTGAGCTTGAACAAGAATCTGGTGAAGAATTGATTAATCATCTCTTCGAGCGACGCAAAAGCAAACTAGAAAAAAAGTACGGCAAGAGTATGTCAGGTCTCCCTCTAGCTGAAAAAGTCCTTATACTTACACAGCTTCAGAATGAAAATGGATATATGGCTGAATGTGAAGAAGGAGAAGACGGGACCTATATCATTAAAGAACACAACTGTCCTATCTCTCAGATTGCCAACCAATATACACATGCTTGCCACTGTGAACTTGAATTATTCAAATCCCTCCTACAAGTAGATGTAAATCGTACCGAGTGTTTATCTACAGGTGGCAGCAAATGCTCTTATGTTATTTCTAAATCCCAATGTTAAACCTGATTAAGTGCTCCATCGGTCATGAGACTGGTGGGGTACTTTTTTTCATTCAAAAAAAGTCCATACATGATGAACAACGTTTCATTGACGATTATGTCACGACGTGATATAGTCATGACGCGATATAGTCATACCGTGATATAGTTACGATATGATCTAACAACGGAAAGGTGATCTTCTTAATATGATTGAAAAAGTAATAAAAAAGTATGTTCCTATGACAGAAACAGCATTTTATATTCTCTTGTCCTTAACCGTACCCCGTCATGGATATGGCATCGTTAAACATGTAGAGGAAATTTCAGGATTACGTATTCGATTAGGATCGGGGACAGTTTATGGGACTCTTACAAAAATGCAGAAAGATGGCATTATTACTGTATTTGCTGATGAAGAGAGAAGAACCGTTTACGAAATTACTGAACTTGGGAAAAAGTTAATCCAGGTAGAGATAAATAGAATCAAAGAGTTACACCAGAACGCATTAAAATACGAGGAGGATTTCGATGATTACAAAAGTATTTAGGCCATTCTGGAGCTACGATGTGAACAAAACAGAAGCATGGCTCTCGTCTATGGCGGAAAAGGGTTATTATTTTGTAGAACTGAAACGTGGTCAACGTTATTTTTTCTTTCAACAAGGTATTCCAAAAAAAATAACGTACCGAATAGGGTACGATAAAATACCTAGTGACTCATTGGCTAAAGCTTTATTAGATAATAATTGGATAAAGATTTCACAGAGTGGTCACTGGTATGTCATGGCGAATGAAAATCCTCTTGAACACATAAAGACCTCCTCTGTTCGAGAAGGGATTATCAAGCATAATAGAGTAATTATGTACATTTTCGGTAGCATTTTAACATATTTGACAACGATGACTATCTTTTTTGTCGGTATCATTAGTCTGTTTTCATTTTCCCAAGATGAACCCCTAAGAGTTGGTGAACACGTTGTCAAAAGTCCTTATTGGATTTTAACATACATTTATTTTAGTGCTTTATTAGCTCTGTGGGTTCTTTCTATCTATTCTGTTATTAAAATTAATAAGTCGAACAAGACATTAATCCGTGAAAATATACCTCTTCATAACCTACACAACGTAAATCAAGCTGAAAAAAGACGAAGTCAGAGCGAAGAAAAAGAGATGAAACGTTCAGGAGAAATGATTGTTAAAAGAAAATTTGGATGGATGGATGCACCGGATAAGTTGGAAAAATGGCTCGAAACCATGGAAGATCAAGGTTATCATCTTTATCGTATGAGCAAAGCAGGAACCACTTTTTATTTTATAATAGGTAGCCCGCGGAAGGTAAGTTATTGTGCTGACTTTCAGAATACTACAGATGAAAGTTACAATACCATACACAGAGAATCTGGCTGGAAGAGTGTCTTTATTTCCAATTCTCCTTTTCTAAAATGGACGCTATGGAGCCGTAAATATTCAGAGGGTGAAGAACGACCCCAGATCTACAGTGAGAAGTCACATCATTTAAAATATGCAAAACGGATAGCGCTAACCTATTCATGTCTATTTCTCCCTACATTTCTCATTTATATTTTAAATATTAAAATAAATATGGCATCTACGTTTGATAACAACTTAGATACACTACAAATAATCAGCATGATTTCACTTGCGTTCGCTGTCCTCGCCTTTGGTTCGTTCATCGCCAGAACATGGCTGTATTACATGCGACTTAGAAAACGATATGCCAATACATAAGCATCACGTATATGAAGACTCAAACAGATGAGTCTTTTTTTGTTTCAATATAACATTTGGCATACTTGTTCGTTATATAGGTGAAAGGCGGTGAAGCATGGAGCCCGGGCAGCTACAGCAAGCACTCCAACCTAAGATAACTGAAATAAGAAAATACTTAATCCGTCTTGGAGCCACGCCACCTGATGCTGAAGATATCGTACAGGATACCGTCTATAAAGCTTTCTTATACATTGAATCTATAGAGGAGACTAAATTCAGTGCATGGTTATACAAGGTGGCGATCAACCGTTACTACGACCTATGCCGCCGAAATAAATGGATTCAAGTTCCTATTGATTCAGTAGAGGTAGCGGATTCAGACTTGCCAGAAGACCATCTGTTGCAAAAGGAGAAGCGATCAGAAGTAGAATCTGTACTGAGCGAACTGCTACCTCACCATAAGCAACTCCTTATTATGAAGTATGAATTGGAGTTATCTTACCAAGAGATTGCCGATTTACTTGGGGTGAAGGTCACAAACGTTAAATCAGGATTATTTCAAGCTCGTAAGCAATTCCAAAAAAGATACAGAGGTGATGTAGAATGACCGCACCATGGGAAGATCAAGATAGCAAGAAATTATCAAATCTTATTAAAAAAGCGAAACGAAAAACATTCATCCGAAATATTATCATCTCTTTAATCGTCACAGTCATTGTTTTATTCGGAGGAGCATTTCTTAATATTCAGCTTATTAGTTCAAGCTCCTCCCAAGAAACGAAAGATGAGTATGCGCTCAAGAGTATCAGTGGACCCAATCAATATATTTCAGGGCTTACAGGTGAAGATGGTTTTTTGTCCGGCAAAACAGAATACAACATATATAAAGTAGTTGAAGGCGTACCGATTCCTTGGCTGACTAAGAAGACTGTCTATAATGTATTTCCATTCCTCCCCTTCGCAAACATTGGTGGTAGTGCCAACGGTTTAATCATATCTCTTCCTGATCCTGATATGATTAAACAAGAGTATGGATATACGCGTTCATATAACGGACTTAACGGACAACGGTTGATGGCTTTCTACATTCCAGATGTGAACTATAACGATAAGGTGTTGAATGATCTGTCTGAACTTAAACAGATGGACCAAAATAAGCTGGTTGAAATGGCCATTTCTTTAGATAAGCCTTATTCCCTCTCTGAGGTACGGGCGATGATTCCTGCAGAACTAACACAAGTGTGGTATTGGGTAGATACGTATGATAATAGAAAGTTTTATGATCCCTACAAAGATGAAAATGGCAGCATAAGTTACGCAAATCCACTCTTAGAGAGCTGGGTATTTGGATTCGGCATCCACTTGGATGGACTACCAATTAACGAAAAAGACTTTATATCATCACTGGAGCAAGGCCTAGAGGGAAAATATGAATATGAGTTCAATCGAATTTACAATTATCTGAGAGGAGATAAAGCGAAACCGAGCGAGTCTGACATTCGGATTCTAGGGGTAGTCCTTACAGGAACTGCACAGGAACTGGAAGATCTTAAAGGGCAACCTTACGTCAGAGGAGCTGTTCTAGGAGCTATTGTTGATAAATATTAAGGGTAAACCAAACAACTTTCTAAATATTGTTTAACAAAAAAATAGAGGGATGTCCCAGTACCCATTGTTAGGTTACTAGGACATCCCTTTGGAGTTACAAACAACAAGATTGTTATTTTCTTCTACAACAACTCTTTACGAAGTTGCTCTGGTGATTTCGGTGATAACATACCAAATGGAATATCAAAGACTGTCTTAGCTCCCGATTGGCTCAGCTTAGCTAGCTTGTAAGCCGCACGTGCATAAGCAACTAGAACACTAGCCGTAAACTCTGGATTACTATCAAGTTTCAATCCGAATTCAATAATCTGTGTGCTGTTCTCACCTGTACGTCCACTACGAAGTACCGTACCACCGTGTGGCATCGCGGAATGCTTGTCCTTTAATTCTTCTTCAGTAATGAAGTTCACAGTAGTGTCATAATCGGAGAAGTAGTTCGGCATTTGTACGATCTCTTGCTCAATACGAGCTAGATCTGCGCCTTCCTCAGCCACAACATAACAGTCACGTAGATGCTTATCACGAGTTGTTAACTGTGGATTCTCACCCGCACGTACTTTAGCTACAGCCTCTTCTACAGGAATCGTATATTGAACACCATTCTTCACGCCTTCAACACGGCGAATAGCATCCGAGTGACCTTGACTCACACCACGTCCCCAGAATGTATATTCTTTACCTTCAGGTAGAATAGCCTCAGCTAACATACGGTTTAGAGAGAACAATCCTGGATCCCATCCCGTTGAAATAACACTAACATGTCCATTTCCAGTGGCTTCAGCATCTACCTTAGCGAAATATTCTGGAATCAAAGCATGTGTATCATAACTATCTACCGTATTGAACATTTTGGCGAAGTAAGGGCCTTGTTCAGGTAAATCCGTTGCGGAACCCCCACACAAAATCATAACGTCAATCGTACCCTTATACTTCTCTGCTTCTGAGATATGAAGAACTGGAACACTTGCAGTTACACCTTGTGGTTCACGACGGGTAAATACAGCGGCCAGTGTGAAATCTGAATTTTGTCGAATCGCTTTCTCTACACCTTTACCTAAATTACCATATCCTACAATACCAACAGTTATTTGTGTCATATGTACCTCCTAATAATTTTAATATATACTGATAAACATTCCATAGGCTGTTATTTATTATATACAGGATCAAGTTTCAAATCCAATCTAATTTAAATTTTAAAGTAACGTTCCCTTGATTTTTACAGGATTTGAATATAAAATAACTGTATTCGATTGAAGAGGAGGTGAGGTAGGAGTGAAAAGTAATTTTGGGAATGAGAAGTTTTGCCAATTGCCGATGGCAATGTTCGGCATTTTTTACAATGTGATAGCTGACACTACCCGTCTGTCTACTTACAGTAATTCTCATTCTAATCAAAATTACGAAATGCCACTCCTACCTTAACCTCAACGGTGATATAACGGCTATGTTGCTCCTTTATTAAGGACTCTATTCGTTTCGCGTTAAACGTTGTTTGGTCTAGCTGCAGGGACATTTCCCTGTGGCTTTTTGTGTAGCTTTAGTGGCATCAATGGAGGAATATAAATCATGATGATTCAATGTAAAAATGTTCAGAAATACCACGGTGCCCAACTCGTACTAAGCGATATCACATTAGATATACGTGCAGGTGAAAAAGTGGGGTTAATCGGCCGTAACGGCTGCGGCAAGTCCACTCTTCTTCAGCTTCTGATAGGGAATGATCGCCCAGACCAAGGACAGATTGCGATACGTAAAGGAGCTAGAATTGGTTATCTAGATCAGATCCCAACGAATACAACAGGCTTAACCACATATGAACAATTATTGAGGAGTTTTGCAGCCCCTCTGGAATGGCAAGAACGAATGAAGGAACTTGAGCAATGGTTATCTGAACCTCAAGGTGCAGAACATGAGAACGTTTATGAAGGCTGGATTCAGGAGTACGGACGTCTACAGGAACAATTCGAACAGGCTGGTGGCTATGAGATGGAAGCATCCATAGATCGTGTCGCAAATGGCTTAGGAATTCCAGCTGACCAGTATGGTCGAGACTTCTCTTCCCTCTCTGGCGGTGAAAAGACGAAGGTAGGGCTTGCTTCTCTTCTCCTGAGACAACCTGATATTTTATTACTCGACGAACCAACCAACCATTTGGATATGGCAGCGATTGAATGGCTTGAACAATTCATTGCAGAGTATGACGGTAGTGTTGTTGCCATTTCACATGATCGATATTTTCTGGATACGATCATAACCAAAATCATAGAGATCGAAGACGGTGAAGCCATTACTTATCATACAAACTACAGTGGTTATATGAAGGAGAAAGAGACTCGGCTTTTATTACAATTCGCTGATTATCAAGAGCAACAGAAGAAGATCAAAAAGATGCAAGATACCATCAAACAATTAATTGATTGGGGTAACCGTTCAAATCCACCTAATCCAGGTTTCCATCGTCGCGCGGCATCGATGCAGAAAGCATTAGATCGGATTCAAAAGTTAAAAAGGCCTATCTTGGAGCGTAAAGCGATGGACCTCCAATTATCTCAAGAGGATCGTTCTGGAAAGCAAGTATTAGTGCTGAAAGAGCTTAGTAAAGCATTTGATAACCGTACACTGTTTGAACAAGTTCATGAAATCTTACATTATGGGGAATCTGCTATGCTATTAGGCGATAACGGTAGTGGCAAGAGTACCCTTTTAAAAATAATCCTTGGAATGGAGTCACCTTCAAGCGGTGAAGTTACGATCGGCTCACGCGTAAGTGTAGGTTATTTAGCCCAAGAAGAGACACCACAGAACTGGAAACAGAACATTCTCCAATATTTCCGTGAACAGGTCGGTATGGAAGACGGTGAAGCCCGGGGTGAGTTAGCACGCTTTCTCTTCTATGGTCCGGATGTATTCAAGGATGTTCGTAACTTATCAGGTGGTGAGTGGACACGATTAAGATTCTCTATACTCATGTACCAGAAGCCCAATCTACTTATTCTCGATGAACCTACGAACCACTTGGATATCGACTCAAGAGAAGCCCTTGAAGAGGCCTTAGAGGAGTTTCCTGGTACTCTTCTTGCCGTATCTCATGATCGGTACTTCATCAATCGTATGGGACGTAAGATATGGGTTCTGAATCAAGGAACGCTTGATGTTATTCAGGGGAACTTCGATGACTACAAAGCAATACAAACAAAGAGATCTCAAAGTGTTGGTAAACAATTAGCCCCTACTACTTCGCTTCATGTTAGGACCTCAAAAACGAAGCAGAAGCAGGCTATTATTAAGTCTGATACAAAGACATCCAGAAGCAATCGCTCCTCATCCACGCAATCTCATGGCTCCCTAGAGCTTCAAATTGCGAATATGGAAAAAGACATTCAACAACTTGATGACCGAATGCTTCATCCCGAAGTCTGCCATGATGCATTCCAGCTCCATAATCTACAGCAAGAGCGAGACGAGATTCAGGAACAATTAGATTCCCTATTTGAACAATGGATGGAAACGATGGAAAGCACAGAATAAGATTCTCGGTTTCCATCATCTTCATAAGTACACATGTGAGAAATGAACTTCAAGACATTCAAAAAACCCCAGCCATAAATGGTTGGGGTTTATAAGTTGATTATTTATATTTTAGCTAAACGATTATTCTTCTTTAGCTTCTGTAGCTGCTTCAGCTTTCGGAGTAGCTTCTTCTGACGTTTCAGCATCTTCTTCAATTACTGCACGTGGTGCTGTTACCGATACAAGCAAATGATCTTCTCCAGTTGTAACCAATGTAATTCCCTTAGGTAGTTTCACTTCAGAAGCCATTAACTTGTCTCCCATTGCAAGATGAGAAACATCAATATCAATCGTAGATGGAAGATCAGCAGGTAGTCCTTCCACTTCTAGTTCAGTTACCAAATGTTGTACAACTCCACCCGATTCGCTTCCGATTGCAGTACCGTGATAATCAAGAGGTATGCTAACACGAAGAGGTTGGGATTCTGAAATTTGTAGGAAATCGACATGACTCCATTTGCCGTCTTTTTTCTGGAAATCTTTAATAATGACAGATAGATCTTTCATACCTTCAACATGTAATTTAAACATTTCAGAACGACCCGTACGAGCCAATTTCATCATGTCTTTATAATCAACATCCACCGAAAGGCTCTCAGAATTCAAGCCATATACGACTGCTGGAATTCGTCCATTTGCTCTCAAGCTTCTTAGTGAAGATGAAGATTGTTTTTCTGTTCTTTTTTCAGCTGTAATTGAATGAGATGTCATAGTAATTCCTCCTGTTTTAAATACGGTCTTCTTTACTCCATTTTATCGAGTATATCTATCTATTACCCATTTCAAGATGAATTCAAACATTTTTTTCGTTATCGTACATAATATTGCCTATTATGTACGATAAAATTTTCCACAATTTGACCTTAAGTTGTGATATGATGTCGAAGGCTGTTTGAGCATCAGAAATGATGGTCATATGGTTCTATAATTATTCATTGGAGGCTTCTATGACACCACACACTAATCAACATGTGAAAATTGTGACTGCAGATCCAGGGGGGATCGGGCTATTCGGGCTCGCGATTGTTACGCTGGTTGCATCCTCACAGAAACTTGAACTCACTTCAGGGTTCGCTTTCATTATTCCCTGGGCTATTTTCCTAGGTGCATTCGCCCAATTATTTGCAAGTATTCAAGATGCTAAACACAATAATACATTTGGGATGACTGCATTCGCTGCCTATGGCCTTTTCTGGCTTGGTGTAGCTAGTAGTTGGCTCATGAAACTTGGGGTATTTGGTCCAGAACTTATGGGAGATATAGACGGCAAGCAGTTGGGGTTTGTCTTTCTTGGTTACTTAGTGTTCACGTTATTTATGACCATTGGGGCCATGGAGACACATAAAGTGCTTTTCAGCATCTTTGTATTAATTGATTTTCTTTTCCTAGGATTAACCTTTGATGCTTTTGGTGTTGCTGCACACTTCTTCCATACACTAGCTGCTTATGCCGAGATGGGAATTGCTATCGTTTCTCTATATGGTTGTGGAGCTTCTGTTCTAAATGTTCATTTCGGTCGTTCTTTCCTACCCCTTGGAGCACCATTCGGTATTTTTAAAAAATAAAGAAAATAGGAATAAAAGGTCAATAAGTAACAGCCCCATCCAGATCATTGGATGGGGCTGTTACTTATTCCTATAATACAACAACGTATTCTAACTCGTTCTTTTCCACTGATTGGCACTACTCTTAACAATAACCTGCAAATCATGTACACCCGCACTTAGATCAATATAACGATCACGCTCTACATCTTTTTTATCCCAATCGTTTAAACGAATAATATAACCAATTTGACGCGCACCTGGCAGTACCGAAATTACCGCAACGGCTCTACCGTTTCTTATTTCATCGAAATCCACCCGATGCTCTCGCATACCTGTGCCCCAAATCCATAGATTCCAACCCTCATAGTCGCCCTCAGGTCTTTCATAATGGAATTCAACCTTCTGAGTGGGGTAAGGTATGGCATCCCTTTCTTCGAATAGCACCATCATTGACAACTTGGGAACTGTGACGAAATCTCCATATACCATCCCCAGTGATGCCGTTCCAGCAGCATGATCATTGACTGCAATATTCCATCCTGTTAATGATAAGGGAACCTCCACTTCCACCTCTTCTAAGTTTGCATTATAGATTACGACGATATTACGCCACGTATCCCCATTCGCATAATCTTTGAGATGATAGGCAACGACGTTATCATAACATTGAATAACATCGAGATGCTCTTCGATTTGCTCCTTCGTATACATCCGAAAAGCTGAATGGTTCTTACGTAAAGCAATTAAACCTTTGTAATATTCAAATAAGGGTCTGAATCGACGCTTATTATCCCACCGCATCGCGTTGATCAGATCGCCGCTACGATAACTATTATGATCAGCAAATTTCGATCGTAACATCTCGTCTCCTGCTTGAAACATTGGAATGCCTTGTGAAGTTAATACAATACCATTGGCTAGTAACGTCCGACGAACCATATCACTTGTGAAAATATTTTTTCTATTTACACTTCTATATGGATCTGCTGCTCTCAGACCTTCTCTCTCCGCGCTATAAGCAAGTAACCTACCCATCCCATCAAGTAGTCCTGCATCCTCAATTAAGCCTTCTGTAGTCAGCACCTTATCCCATAAATTGAGGTTGTCATGCACAGTCACATAGTTAATCGTTTCCGTAGGGGAGTCGGTAAAATCGTGAATAGATCCACTTACTCCTTTTAAGACATCCACTTCCTTACCTCGTTCACCCGTGGCAAATCCACGCCCCCAACCATCACTATCCCCTTTAATAGCACTACGAAAATGGTCGTTAAACAACGCAAACCTTTCCCCTCTTTGGGTTCCTTTTAGCGTCTGTTGGGTTAGGGGTGTTGCTCCACCTGTCCAAGGCTCACCGTAGATCAATAGGCTAGAATCGACTTCTTCTAGTAATTCATTTGTAATCTCTTTAATCGTAGCAGTATCCAAAAGACCCATTAGGTCAAATCTAAATCCGTCGATATGATACTCCTCGGCCCAATAACGAACAGAGTCCTTAATATACTTACGGACCATAGGTCGTTCAGAAGCAATCTCATTACCAACTCCAGAGCCATTGGATAATCTTCCTTCATGATCTGTTCGGTAGAAATAACTAGGGACGAATGATTCAAAGGGACCGTCTTCCACCGTAAACGTATGATTATAGACTACATCCATAATGACACGAATTCCTTTTCGATGGAAAGCTTGAACCATCTCCTTAAATTCAATAATCCGTGTAGCAGGGTTATGAGCATCACTTGCGTAAGAACCTTCTGGCACATTAAAATTCTGAGGATCATATCCCCAATTATACTGTGATTCAGATGTATCACTTGGATCGCATAGAAGTTCATTTACTGTCTTATAATCAAAGACAGGTAACAAATGTACATGCGTAACTCCAAGCTCAACCAAGTGATCCATTCCTAGCGCATTACCATATGCATCTTTTAACCCTGTCTCTGTGAATGCTTTAAATTTACCTTTGTTGCACATGCCTGAATCGTAATGAATAGAGAAATCGCGCACATGGAGTTCGTAAAGAATACTATCCGTCGGATGAGAAAGTGGCGGCTTAGCATCTTCATCCCAACCCGTAGGATTGGTTGAATTCATATCCATTATCGCTGTTCTAGCCCCGTTAGCAGAAACAGCCTTTGCGTAAGGATCCACTCCATAACGTGTCGTTCCATCAGACAACTCAGTTCTGTACATGTAAAATAACCCTTTCAAATCTCCACCGAAATAAATAGACCATACCCCATACTCATCTTTTTCCATAAAGATCTCATTACCATTACTATGATCTGTAACTTGTCCTTCTGAGTTATAATGGCCTGAATCCTTATATAGAACCAGAGACACTAGACTTGCTGTAGGTGCCCACACTTTGAACCAGCTTCCCTGCGGAGCATAACAGCAACCCAAATCTCGACCTTCGTAATAACTTGTTATATTATTCATCACATTTCACCACCATCATATGCCTAATATAAACCCATACGACATATCACATACCCTGTTCAGGTTATCATATGTTAGAAAGAGTCGTTTTGTAAGGGCTATATGATATATATCGGCTCTAATTTACTCAAAATAAAGAAACACAAAAGGAGCGAACCATATAAGGCCGCTCCTTCTATTCAACATATATCGTTCATTTATTTACTCACGGAAGCCTTAACTAATTCCACGACTTCCTCTGCGGTACATTGCTGAAGTGCTTTCTCTGCTAACTGCTTCATTTCAGAGCTAGTCAACTTAGAGATAAGACTTCTAGCAGGAAGAACGGATGATGCACTCATACTGAATTCATCAAGACCTAATCCAAGTAAAAGCGGTATAGCCGTTTGGTCCCCAGCCATTTCACCACACATACCAACCCATTTATTTTCCTTGTGTGCGGCTTTGATAACCATATCAATCAAGCGTAAAATAGCAGGATTATAAGGTTGATACAGATAGGATACACGTTCATTCATCCGATCAGCTGCCATTGTATATTGAATAAGATCATTAGTACCAATGCTAAAGAAATCCACTTCTTTGGCGAACTGATCCGCAAGTACAGCTGTACTTGGAATTTCCACCATAATACCCATTTGGATTTGGTCAGAGACCTCAATGCCTTCAGCGATCAATTTGGCTTTTTCTTCAAGGAGAACTGCCTTAGCCTGTCTGAATTCACCTATTGTAGCGATCATAGGGAACATAATACGAAGGTTACCATGTACGCTCGCACGTAGTAATGCACGAAGCTGAACACGGAAGATGTCCTGACGATCTAGACATAAACGAATAGCACGGAAGCCTAAGAATGGATTCATTTCCTTCGGCATATCCAGATAAGGTAATTCCTTATCCCCACCGATGTCTAACGTACGAACAACGACTGGCTTACCTTTCATTTTCTCGAGAACGGTCTTATACGCGTTATATTGAACATTCTCAGATGGAAGCTTATCTCGACCCATGTATAGGAATTCTGTTCGGTATAACCCAACAGCTTCTCCACCATTCTCTAGAACACCTTCAACATCTGCTGGTGTCCCAATATTAGCCGCTAATTCAACTTGGACATTATCTTTAGTCAGCGTAGGCTCGTCACGTAGTTTTTTCCACTCAGCGATTTGCAAGTCATACTCATGTTGTTTCGTACGGTACTCCGCAACGATCTCTTCAGAAGGATTAATAATGACTTCACCAGCTAATCCATCAACAATAACAAGATCACCATTACTCACATGATTTAACACGTCTTGCGTTCCCACTACAGCAGGAATCTCAAGCGAACGGGCCATGATTGCAGAGTGAGAAGTTCTACCACCAATATTTGTCGTAAATCCTTTAACATACTTACGATTTAGTTGTGCAGTATCCGATGGCGTTAAGTCTTCCGCAATGACAATCACTTCTTCGTTGATTTCAGAAGGACTTACTTGGCTAATGCCAAGTAAGTGCTTAAGAATACGTTTCGTTACATCACGCATATCCGCAGCACGTTCTTGCAGATATGCACTTTTCATATTCTCGAACATCCCAACAAATTGGGTAGCGACCTCATTAAGTGCGAAACTTGCATTAATGGACTCAGAAGTGATTCGATCCTTCACAGGGTTAATGAATTCAGGATCATTTAATATAAGAAGGTGAGATTCAAAAATCTCTGCCTTTTTCTCACCTAGTTCTTGAAGAGTCTTTTCCTTAATTGCCTCAAGTTCAACAGCTGATTGTTTTAATGCCTCGTCCAACTTATCCAGTTCTGACTTTGTGTTATACACTTCTTCCTTCTTAACAGAATAGTCTGGATGTTCTAAGATGAACGTTCGGGCAATGGCAATTCCTGCAGAAGCTGCAATGCCCAATATTTTATTCATGTAGTTCGCCTAACCCTTCACTGATCATCACTTCTTGAAGTTTCTCCAAAGCTTCAGCTTCTTGCTCACCTTCCGTAATAAGGGACAATGTATCTCCTTGTTCCAATCCAAGTGACAATACACCTAGAATTGATTTCAAAGTTACCTTTTTACCATTAGCTTCTGCATAAGACTCCGTAGATTTAAACTTTGTCGCTGTGTTTACTAGAGCTGTTGCTGGGCGTGCATGGATTCCGTCTTCGTCCACAATTTTGAATGTTTTTTGCATAATATTCATCCTACTTTCATTATTTATATTTTTGGTTCAATAATACCTATGGGATAACTTAACCTTAACTATTCATTAATCGTAATAATATTAGTTTCTCCAGCCTTCAATACGCCAGTCTTGTTCAACGTAACTGATGCACCCTCAGGTAGATTAGAGAAGATAATAGGTGAAATGATGGATTTAGCATTCTCTTTCACATACTCTAAATCCACTTCCATAATTGGTTGTCCAGCAGATACCAAGTCGCCTTCCTCTACCAATACAGTGAACCCATTTCCTTTCAACTTAACCGTATTAACCCCGATATGGACCAATACTTCTTTACCTCCGTCGGACATAATACCGATGGCATGCTTACTTGGAAATACATTAAACACTTTACCATAGACCGGAGAACATATCTTTCCATCGTGTGGTAAGAAAGCAAATCCATCGCCCGTCATCTTCTGTGAGAAAACAGCATCTGGAACATTGGAAATATCCATTAATTCTCCATTGGCTGGCATCACAATATCTTCAATTACAATGGCTTTGCCTTCTTCGCCTGCTGCCTTCTCCTCTTTTGGAGTAGGTTCAATGGCTACTACTACAGGTGTACGTCCTGCTATGATATCCTGCATTTGCGTCTTAATGGTATCCGAACGAGTACCAAAAATAGCTTGAACATTATTACCAACTTCAAGAACACCTGCAGCACCAAGCTGTTTCAAACGGTCTTTATTAACGCCTGATTTGTCTTTCACTTCAATCCGTAGACGCGTAATACATGCATCAAGATGCTTGATGTTTGAGGAACCACCGAATGCTTCTAGAATATTCTGTGGAAGTTCCTCCGCTGAACCTTTTGAACCTTCAGCGCCCTCTGCTGTTTCATCTTCACGTCCCGGTGTTTTCAAATTGAATTTCCGTATGATAAAGCGGAAACCAAAGTAGTAAATGACAGCCAAGATCAAACCAACGACGACGACAAGCCACCAACTTGTTCGGTTCGGTATGATACCGAAGATGAGAAAGTCAATAAACCCTCCAGAGAACGTCATACCAATCTTAACATTTAGGATTTGCATTGTCATAAAGGATAGACCTGCAAAAATGGCATGAACCGCAAACAATAATGGAGCTACGAACAAGAAAGAGAATTCAAGCGGTTCAGTAATCCCTGTCAAGAACGCGGTCAACGCTGCGGACCCCATAATACCTGCTACGTACTTCTTGTGTTCCGGTCTTGCTTCATGATAGATAGCAAGTGCAGCAGCCGGTAGTCCGAACATCATGAATGGGAATTTCCCAACTTGGAACGTACCTGCTGTCAATTCTACACCATCTCGTAATTGATTGAAAAAGATACTCTGATCTCCTCGAATGAGCACTCCAGCTTGGTTAACATATTCGCCGAACTCAAACCAGAACGGTGAATAGAAAATATGATGTAATCCAAATGGAATGAGAGAACGTTCAACTACTCCAAATATGAATGCTGCTAATGTTGGATTTGAATCCACCATGAAGTGAGATACCGAATTTAGTCCGGTTTGGATCGGAGGCCATACTACAACAAGAATTAACCCTACGATAAGGGAGGCTACGGATGTAGCAATCGGAACAAATCGTTTCCCCGCAAAGAACCCAAGATAAGACGGGAGCTCAATTTTGAAAAACCGATTGTACATGGCCGCAGCCACGATCCCAATAACGATCCCCCCAAATACCCCTGTACTTAAGGTTGGAATACCTAGCACGCTAGCGTAACCAGCTACATTTCCAACCATTGCTGGTGTTACACCAACAGCAGTTCCTAAGGTTACATTCATAACTAGATAACCTATAATCGCTGCGAGACCTGCAACACCTTCTCCTCCAGCTAGTCCAATGGCAACACCCACTGCAAACAGTAATGCCAGATTATCAAAGACGATCTGACCGGCATTCATCATAATCGTGGCAACTGATTCCACCCATGCCGTATCCAGTGCTGTCGCAAACTTCAAAAAGTCTGGATTGATCAACATATTACCAATCCCTAGTAAAAGCCCTGCAGCAGGTAGAATCGCTACTGGAAGCATCAACGCCTTACCGACTCTTTGGAGTACGCCGAATAACTTTTTAAACATCTAATCACTTCCTCCTCATTGGTATTTCATCTCTGTAAAACGAAAAAAGACATGAGTTTTTCAGTATCTTTGATTGCCCTTCTAACTAAGGTTAGATTACCCAATTTAGGGGAGAACAATCAAAATACTGAAATAAACTCATGCCTGATCGAATCAGTAACACGTAAAATACATATTCATTTATCGTTAACTACGAATAGTATACTAGCATCTTTATTTTATCTTTTCAAGCTTATTTATTAACTTCCTCTTTTTTCTTCTCATCGAGTCTTTGAAGGTGTACTGTTAGATAACTTACTTCAGATGGTGATACAGGCATATGAAGTTTCTGTTCCATAATCTTGGTCATCTTCCATGCCAAAGAATATAACTCTGGGTACTCTTGATGTAGCAGCTTATCCAGTGAACTAATCTGTTTCTCAATCTGTCCGCTACGTACTCTTTCTAGAGCAAATCGTAAGTGCGTTAATAGTCTCGAATAGTCCAATGAATTTCGCGGAATCTGATAGTTCATATTTTCTTCCACCAGTTCAACTAAATAAGCAACGAGTTCTGAATGTTTCTTAACCTCTGTAATATGTTGGTTGGTCAAAGCACTGTGAATATGTAATGCCACGAAACCGACCTCATCTTGTTCGAGGTCAACATGAAAACCCTTACGAATTAAATCAACCACATATTCCGCCATTTCATATTCTTCAGGATACATTTCTTTCGTCTCAAATAGAAATGGATTATGTAGCATAATCCCCTGATTATAACGCTTGAGCGCAAAAGAAATATGATCTGTCAAAGCAATCTGAATATGCTCATTCAACGGAAGCTTGCTATGCTCCATAATATATATAATACCTTCATTGACGATTTCTATAAGGTTCTCAGCGACCTGTGGAATTAATTGTTTATATTGTTCTTGTTCTTGTTGATTCGTCAAAATAAACATTTTCTCAACAGATGTGAGTGGCAAATCATCGCCAACTTTACTGTTAAACCCAATACCTTTACCGATAACAACTACTTCCTGATATTTAGGATGGTTTGCAATGATAACATTATTATTTAGTACTTTGAATACTTGTATTTTACTCATCGTTTGCACCTCGTTAATAACCCCTCAAAGTCATATATAATAACAAACAAGGTTGTATTCGTCAATAGAATGTGATTAGTTAGTTCTAATTATAACACAAGCTCCGGTAATCGCTACCGGAGCTTGTGCATATGAAATTAAATACCAACGCCTATTCCTTCGGTTCTAGGTCCTCTACAATGGCAATAGCTGGTTTGTTGACCGCTTCTCTTTGAGTGAATCCTTTGATTAAATTCTCAACATCAATACCGGATACATTCTTTAGCATAGCAGGTGCTGTAGCCATCAATTCTGTGACATAATTACTAACACGAGCTGCACCTTCACCTTTACCCGTATCTACAACAGTCAAGTTGTCAATTGAAGCGAGTGGCTGTGCGATTTTCCCTGCTAATTCAGGAAGCATCTTCGTCACAATATCAAGAATGGCAGCCTCTCCGTACTTCTGGAATGCATCTGCTAATTTCTCTTTCGCTTCGGCTTCAGCAAGTCCACGCAGACGGATAACATCTGCATCCGCAGTCCCTCTAGCACGTTCTGAATCAGCCATTGCTTGACCATCCAATCGTTTCTGTGATGCGGAGGCTTGGGCCTGTGTCTCGATTGAGTATTGCAGTGCATCTGCTTCAAGCATTCTGCGTGCTTTATCAGCTTCTGCTCCAACCTCCACGGAATAACGATCCGCATCTGCCTTTTTCTTCACCTCAGCATCATATTGTAACTGACGAACTAGAATTTCTTTTTCTTGCAAGTCAACTTCACGATTTTTGCGGACAATCTCAACTTGCATTTGCTCTTCTACCACAATCTGTTTCGCACGCGCTTCCTGAATATGATAGGCTTGGTCTGCCTCAGCCTTCGCTGTATCTTGCTCTTTCTTAAAGGATGCTACCTTTAATTCCTTCTCCTTCGATGCTTCAGCAATATTCGTATCTCTCAGTAGTTCTGCTTTCTGACCTTGCTCTTCTGCATTGGCCTTCTGAATCCGTGCATCCCGGACAGCATCCGCTTCTGCAATCTCTGCGTCACGCTTAACAGTAGCAATACGTGGTTTTCCTAATGCTTCTAAGTATCCGTGCTTATCCCGTAAATCTTTAATTGTAAAAGAGACAATTTGTAGGCCCATTTTCTTAAGATCTCTTGCAGCTACGCCTTGAACTTCTTGCGCAAATTTGTCTCGGTTCTTGTAGACTTCTTCTACGGTCATCATACCAAGAATCGCTCGAAGGTGACCTTCCAATACTTCTTGCGCTTCACTTCGAAGTGACTCAACTGGTTTTCCAATGAATTGTTCAGATGCCGTTACGACATCTTCAATGGATCCTCCGACCTTGATGATAGCTACACCATCTGCCATAACGGGCACACCTTGCTCGGTGTAAACTTCAGGAGTTGAGACATCCAGTTTATGAGAAAGAAGTGAAATAAATTGCGATTGTTGGAATACAGGAAGAATGAATGCGCCCCCTCCACGAACGATCTTAATTCTACGTCCATCCTCCTCTGAGATATTGCGATTTCCCAAGAATGAACCCGTAACGATCATCGCTTCATCCGGTCCTACTGTCTTATAACGAGCCCAAAATGCCAAACCAAGCACAATAATTACGCCAATCACGATAGCAGGTATAACCAAATAATCAGGTATTGATTCCATCAAGCTTCATCTCCTCTATTCTCTTCAAATTCTGTAACAAGTAATACCCCATCCACTTCATCCACAATAACGACACGAGTTCCTGCAGTTAATACACGTTGTTCGAGGCTCGAAGCGATATGTAACACGTTCCCCGCTCCGACCTTTACCATCACTTCACCATAACCTAGCCCAGGAAGAGTTATTGTAATTTCTCCAATTCTTCCAACCAGATCATGTATGGAGTATCCAGTAGAGTTTTCCGTGTTTTCCATTGGTTTAACATACAGAAAGTACACGAGGACCGAGATGAGCACGGCGATCAGTATAGATAATAATAAATTTGGTATGGCAGTTAAGCCAGAATATCGGGTAATTAGAATACCCGCTCCTCCAAATACCGTGATCGCACTCGCTATCACCATAGGCTTTAGAATATCTACCGATAAAAAATCCAGAACACCATCTAGTGCGTTACTTAATACGTCCCCGAATATTACACTTACTAAGGCAAATAGCACTCCTCCCGCTAGACAACCTAGATAAAGCGCCTCCATCTTACAGCCCTCCTGTCGATATCTTTATGTCTATGTTAACTTATACGTATAAATCAAACTATTGTTTCAAATATTACCTTTGTTGGAATCATTATAATCTATCAGTGATTATTTAGGATAATTCACCAATGCAAAAAAAGGGACTACTCCACAGGGTCATAGCCTTGACCTGTGGGGTAGTCCCCTTTATTATTCAGTATTATTTATCTCTAACTGTTCATTAAATTCAACAATTAAAGTGACATGTTATAAATTTCAACGACATCTTCTTTATTCAATTTATTGAAATTACCGAATGGACCAAAACGTGTTGTCTTTTCAGCCATATTATCAATCTGGCTCGCATCAATATCATAATCCGCTAGACGACTAGGTGCACCGATGGAATTCCAGAATGCACGTAATGCCTCAATTCCTTCGATTCCAACTTGCTCATCACTTTTCCCTGATGGATCAATATCAAATACATGAATAGCCAATCGTTTGAAGCGCGCAATATCGACTTTCTGATTATACTTCATCCAATTCGGGAACAGAATGGCTAGTCCTCCACCATGTGGAATATCATATACTGCTGATACAGCGTGTTCGATGTTATGAGTAGCCCAGTCTCCATTCATACCCATATTCAAAATACCATTTAACGCCATTGTGCCACAGTACATAATGGTTGCGCGATATTCAAAGTTCTCCAAATCATCGATAAGCTTCGGAGCTGTCTCGATGACCGTACGAAGAATGGTCTCACAGAAGCCATCCTGCACAGGAGTATTACTCTCTGCATGAAAATAATGCTCTAATACGTGAGACATCATATCTACCATACCATACACGGTCTGATCTTTAGGAAGTGAAAAGGTATGTGCTGGATCTAGGATGGAGAATGTTGGAAAAGCATGTGGGCTACCCCATCCCATTTTCTCTTGTGTCACTTCATTCGTTATGACAGAGCCACCATTCATTTCGGACCCGGTTGCCGCCATCGTTAATACCGTTCCTAAAGGAAGGGCTGCTTGAGGCACAGCTTTGCGCTCTACGAAATCCCACATATCTCCATCATATTTCGCACCTACAGCAATCGCTTTGGCGCAGTCAAGAACACTTCCCCCACCAACAGCCAGAATGAGATCGATGCCGTTCGATGTACATAGATCTACACCTTTGTGTACTGTAGACAAGCGTGGATTAGGTTCTACTCCACCTAGTTCTGTAACTTCTGCTCCAATTTCTTTCAACAATGCCATAACATTGTCATAAAGACCACTACGCTTAATACTGCCACCACCATATAAGAACAATACTTTAGATCCGTATTTAGGTACTTCCGTTTTTAGTGCATCAAGTTTCCCTCTTCCGAAGATTAGCTTGGTAGGATTATTAAATTCAAATGCTATCATTAAGTCATTCGCCTCCGTTTGAAATTTCTTTATTCATACCAAATAGATGTGCAACCCCAATCACAACGGGTTCATCTCATCCTCCTAATAGTATAGACCTTTCCCGATCAATGAACAAACCGCCCTCCCTCAAAGAGGAAGAACGGTCGCTATTACACATTATATTTGATTATAATTCAGTATATCCCAAATGCTGTAGGAATAGCTTAAATGCTTGCTGTCCAGCTTCTGTTCGCTTATAGACACCCGCATGACCTAGAATCTCTACAAACTTATCGCCAACCTGATGTTGAATAAGCTCAATAGCTTCTTCTTTACTCCATTGCGTGCCATGTCCCTTGATCAATGTTGTAATCCAGGCAAGATGATTACTTAGTGCAGGGAGTTCGCCTGCAACAACCGAAGCAAGAAGCTGATCATCACCACTAAGTATATCTGCTACGAGATCCAACTCTTCCTTCAGTCTACCCGGAAGTATAGCCAACCCCATCACTTCAATTAATCCAATATTCTCTTTCTTGATGTGATGCATCTCAGGATGCGGATGGAATATGCCGTCAGGATACTGCTCACTAGTACGATTATTACGCAATACAAGATCCATCTCATATGCGCCATCTTCGGTACGATGCACGATCGGTGTCACGGTGTTATGTGGCACATCTTCACCGGACTCATTCTTAGTAAATGCCAGAATATCTACTTCCGGATCACTATATTGCTTCCAAGATTCATAAATGTTATTCGCACATTCGAGTAGAACCTGACTATCGTGTGAAGTCATACGTAATACCGACATCGGCCATTTTACAATACTAACCGTAACGCCAGGATACTCATGATGTGTAAATATGGCTTCTTTAGGAGCATTCTGAATCGGGAATGTATGACGACCACCTTGGAAATGATCGTGAGTCAATATTGAGCCTCCGACAATAGGTAAATCAGCATTGGATCCAATGAAATAATGTGGGATGACATCTACGAAAGACAAAAGTCTTTTTAACGTATCCTTAGTCAATTTCATAGGTACGTGATCACGATGCAATACGATACAGTGCTCATTATAATATACGTATGGTGAGTATTGGAACAACCAAGGCTCATCATTCATGACTAGCGGAATAACCCGTAAATTCTGACGTGATGGATGGTTAATCCGTCCTGCATAGCCTACATTTTCACGACATAATTGACACTTAGGGTAGATTGGAGGGGGTAGCAACTTCGCCATCGCAATCTCTTTGGGATTCTTCTCTGGTTTAGACAAGTTAATGGTCATTTCAATATCGCCATAAGCCGTCGGTTGCTTCCAATAGACATTCTTGGATACGCGGTCCATTCGAATATAATTAGAATCAATATTCATTTGATAGAAGTGTTGCGTAGCCGCTTCAATTCCTTGCTTCTCTAGCGTAGCTTGAAACATATCCACCACTTCTGAGGGACGAGCCATTAGAAGCCCCATGATTTTGGAATCTAACAAATCTCGATACGTATCACTATTCTCAGGAATTAACCCAATCTGAAATCCATAATTAATCAGTGTATCAATCATTTCTTGAGGACTATCTTGTCTTGTATGATCTGTTTCTCCCGCGAAAGGTTCACTGAATTGGAAGAGGTCCATAAGCATATTACGGCTGTAATCAATATCTTCTTCTCTAATTAGTAGGTGATCGAGAGCAAAGCGAACTAACCTTTCAATCGCATGTAATGCTGCATCTTGTTCAAGCGTTCTTGTTGTTGCGATATTCATGTCCATCCCCCTTATTCTCCGTAACCTGCTGGATGAGACTGATGCCAACTCCATGCACTTTGAATAATATTCTCTAGACGATCATGTGACGGATTCCAACCAAGAACAGTACGTGCCTTATCCGAAGAAGCTACCAATGTGGCAGGATCACCTGCGCGACGTTCTTGCATCACAACTGGAATATCAAGACCTGTTACTTTCTTCGCGGTTTCAATGACTTCTTTAACAGAGAATCCTTGGCCATTCCCTAGATTAAACACGTTGCTCTCATTCCCGTTTCTCAAATAATTTACTGCGCGATAATGTGCGTCAGCCAGATCACTTACGTGAATGTAGTCACGGACACAAGTTCCGTCTGCTGTAGGATAGTCTTCACCGAATACAGCAATGTTAGCTCTTTGTTTCAAAGCTGCTTGTAATACCAACGGGATAAGATGACTTTCTGGGCGGTGATCTTCACCAATTCGACCGCTAGCATGTGCTCCTGCTGCATTAAAGTAACGTAGAGCCACATACTTAATGCCCAATACTTTATCGAACCATGACATCATACGTTCCATCATCAACTTGGTCTCTCCATACACATTGGTAGGCTCCGTACGATCACCTTCGACAATAGGTACCTTCTCAGGTTCACCATAGGTTGCTGCCGTAGAAGAGAAAACAATTTTACGAACATTAGCCGCATCCATAGCTTCAAGCAGACATAATGTACCGAATACATTGTTGTCATAATACTTCACTGGGTTTTGCATGCTTTCTCCTACAAGAGAATTGGCCGCAAAATGAATAACTGCATCAATTTCATTCTCACTAAATAACTTCGCTAGTAATTCTTTATCTCGCAGATCACCTTCATACAGCTTGCCGCCAAGCAAAGCCTCACGATGTCCAGTCTGTAGATTGTCGATGACCACAACTTCTTCCCCAAGATCAAGTAATGCCGCCACGGTGTGTGAACCAATATACCCCGCTCCACCTGTTACTAAGATTGCCATGTTACATCTCCTCCTTCATCTCTTTTACGCCATCGCCAACGCCACATACATAGAATTCACCCTTTAATCCGGTTCTTGCACTATAGTTATCGCCAACCTGTTGCACGAATTGTTCAACAGAATCTTCGTGTACGAGTGATACGGTACAACCACCAAATCCTGCTCCCGTCATCCGTGCACCAAGTGTACCAGAAATCCGTTGTGCTTCTTCAACCATAACATCTAGTTCCACACAGCTCACTTCATATAGATCACGCAATGAATCATGCGATTGGTTCATCAATTGACCAAATTTCTCTAAGTCATGATTCGTTAGAGCTTCCACGGAATCAAGCACACGTTGATTCTCTTCAACGACATGCTGAGTACGGCGTCTAACCGTCTCATCTTGAATATGAACTTGAAGCGTATCAAGTTGATCTGGTTTTAATTGTGCTAGATAATTTAACGCTGGAACTTCTTTCTTCAGAATCTCCAATGCAACCTCACATTGTTGACGACGTTCATTGTAAGCAGAATCGACTAGCCCTCTACGTTTATTCGTATTACCGATGACTAACTTGTATGATCCAGTACGGAAAGGTACGTGTTTATACTCCAATGTATCGCACATCAATAGAATTGCATGATCTTGTTTACCATTGGCTACTGCAAATTGATCCATAATTCCAGAGTTTACACCAACATACTGATTCTCAGCTCTCTGGGATAGACGTGCGATTTCAACCGTGTCCGTCTCTTTGCCTTCCAATGTTAGCAAAGCGTACGCCGTCACTACTTCAATGGAAGCAGAAGATGATAGTCCTGCGCCATTTGGAATTTCCCCTTGGAAGTAAAGGTCATATCCCTTCGTCAATTTGCAGCCGATCTTATTCAACTCTACAATGACACCGATAGGATAATCCACCCACTCACCTGTCTTTTTTGTACCTATTTCTTTTATTTCAAGCGTCGCCTCAAATGGAATGTTTGTAGAAGCGAAATGAAGCTTATGATCATCTCTTTCCCGAATAATAAGTGTCGTACCGAACTCAAGTGCTGCCGGCAGTACATACCCACCATTATAATCTATATGTTCTCCAATCAGATTCACTCGACCTGGTGCATTAAACACATGTTCATCATGTTGGGACTCTCCGAATTTACTAATAAAATTTTGTTTGAAATCTACTGTTTGCGTGCTCATATGCTTTACACCTATCCTCTCAATATCTTTGTTCCTTAGCTCTAGTATATAAGAAACCTCTAACTATGATAATGTAATCATGTGTGCTCTATATGGATAAATGTGACCTTTGGATTTATAATGAGTTCAAGAGTTCACACAAGTAGAAATGGCAATGCCATTCTTTTTCAATATTTCAAAAACTTTTACAAAGATAGGAATGTATCTCTCATGTCTCATCATTCAACCTATTCCGTAGCCGCTAACCCCGTCTACCATGATGGAACTTCACTGCATGTCCTTTTTGCTGGTGAGAGCCAGACCGATCCGTTACATGCTTTGGGTCCCAAAATTTATGACTATTATTTATTACATTTCGTTGAACGTGGTAAGGGCACTTTTCGTACCGAGCATCATACTTATGAATTGGGCGAGCACTCTTGTTTCCTTATTCACCCTGGACAATTAGTTAGTTATGTCTCCGATCCAGAGGAACCATGGTGTTATCGTTGGGTAGCTTTTATAGGCCAAGAAGCCGAGAATAGAGTGAATGAAGCTGGATTTGTAACGAATCATTCCGTTTTTACATCCATGAAGACAAACCCTATGATTCCTTCAGCCATTTCTCACATGCAAGAAGCCTTCTATACCAAAAAAGAAAGTGCGCATATGACCTCTCTTGGTTATCTTTATCTCATTCTAGCAGAAGCACAAGATGTACTCTCGAACCAATCACGACTGACAGGCACAGAATCCCAGGTGCAAAGAACCGTGAAGCAAATGATCCTCTATATGTCTACACAATTTGCCCATCCCGTATCCATTGAACAAATGTGTGACAGCTTAGGTTACAATCGGGCATACCTTTCACGCATTTTCAAGAAAGAAACGGGTCTATCCCCTGTTACCTATTTATTAAAACTACGGATTGATAAATCACGCCAACTGTTACGGGAACGCCCTGAACTGTCCGTTGAACAAATTGCCTCATCTGTTGGTCTAACAGACGCCCTTTATTTCTCACGCCAGTTCAAACGATTCTGTAATATGTCACCTAGTACCTATCGTCATCAGACGAGTCGAAGTCCTGAAGGTTCCAATTAGTTAAGAGGTTATATCCATATTAACAGAAAATGCCTGCTTCTTCTTAAATAGAATTAGCAGGCATTGACATTTTTTTATTATCAGATATTCATTTCGTTCTCTGTTTTAAGAATCGTCTCGATGCGATCCAATTCTTCTTGCGTGAAATCTAGATTATTTAATGCTGCGACATTATCCTCAATTTGGCTGACACGACTAGCTCCAATTAGGACAGATGTTACTTTGTTACCCCGAAGAACCCATGATAATGCAAGTTGAGCTAGACTTTGTCCTCTAGCAGCTGCTAATTGATTAAGCGCGCGTACCTTGCGTAATGCTTCTGGTGTAATATTACCTTCATTCAAGAAGACTGAAGTACTAGCCGCACGTGAATCCTCTGGAATACCATTCAAATATTTATTCGTTAGAATACCTTGAGCAAGAGGTGTAAATGCAATACTGCCAACACCTTGCTCCGCTAATACATCCTGCAATCCATTCTCGATCCAACGATTCAGCATGGAATAACTTGGTTGGTGAATGAATAGTGGGGTACCCAATTGTTTTAGAATGGTAATCGCTTCTGTGGTCTGCTCAGCCGAATAATTAGATATACCTACATAAAGGGCCTTACCAGAACGAACGATATGATCCAACGCCATCATTGTTTCTTCCAAAGGAGTCTCAGGATCAAAGCGATGAGAATAGAAAATATCCACGTAATCCAAATTCATCCGTTTCAATGACTGATCTAGACTAGATACTAGATTCTTGCGTGATCCCCACTCTCCATAAGGTCCAGGCCACATGTAATACCCTGCTTTAGAAGATATAATCAACTCATCACGGTAAGGTTTAAGATCTTGCGCTAATATCTGTCCAAACGTTTCTTCCGCAGAACCTGCAGGCGGACCATAATTATTAGCCAAGTCGAAATGCGTAATTCCTAGATCGAAAGATCTTCTGATCATATTGCGAGAATTCTCCAACGTATTAATACCACCGAAATTGTGCCATAAGCCTAGAGAAACCGCAGGAAGCTTGAGTCCAGAACGACCACAACGGTTATATTTCATCGTCCCATAACGTTCTTCATTTGCGATATATACCATCCATTCCATCCGCCTCTCTATTATAAAAATAAGCAAGTATAAAAGTTATAGTAAACATCATAATTCTTTTACAGCATTCTTAGCAAGAAACCGTTTGCAAATCGCATGCGATTCCCAATAATGTTCGTTCATAGGTTAAAGAAAATGTTTCACTTTTGTCATGACTTCCGCAATACGGTCCGAAATAAGTAAGTCTGCTTGTTCATCATAAAATGTCGGATCCGCGTTAAGAAGTACAGTTCGACTGCCTTGAAAGTAGGAGACTAGGTGCGCAGCAGGCTGTACCGTCAACGAAGTTCCACCAATAATAAGTAAATCTGCTGAAGCAATGGCATCCATCGAACGATATAGGATTTGCTGATCCAACGCTTCTTCATACAGGACAACATCCGGCTTAATGACGGCGCCACAGGAAGGACAGCGTGGTACGATATCTTTACTTTTAATAATAGTATCCAACCCATAATAATGGGAACAACCCATACAATAATTACGATGAATAGATCCATGTAACTCTAAGACGTTAGTACTTCCTGCCAATTGATGTAGACCATCAATATTCTGCGTAACTATGGCCTTCAATTTCCCCTGTTTCTCGAGATTAGCCAGTACCGTGTGACAAGCATTAGGTTGTGCACGTTCATGAATCATCTTGCTCCGATAGAAATCAAAGAACACTTCGGGATGCTCGACAAAAAAATGATGACTAAGCATCACTTCGGGTGGATAAGGTGAATGTTGTTCATTCTGGTACAGTCCTGCTGCTGAACGAAAATCAGGAATTCCACTTTCTGTTGAGGTTCCTGCACCCCCAAAGAACACAATTTGATTGCTCTCTTGAATCCAAGAGGCTAACGTTTCGATCTTTTGCATGCTCTAACACCTCCATATGATTCAACTATGTTATACCGCTATTTCATCATTCTTGTTTTATCTTAAGTTCTTCATAATGTGAGATCATTACATCTGCACCTAGCGAACATTCCATCTCTTCACCTGAAGAAGATATTCCTATGGCGAGCTTCACTCCTGCTTGTTTGGCCATTTGCATATCGGCATTCGTATCACCAATAACTACAATATGCTGTGGTTCAATACCTAGAATATGAGATGCTCTTTCTACCATTTCTGGATGCGGCTTTCCTAGACGAACCTGATCACGTCCAATAATCACCTGAAAATAATGACTGATCTCTGCCCAACCTAATTGTTCAATCGTTGATGATGTCTCATCTGATGTTACGACACCCAATCGAATAGATGTTGCTTGGCATTTCTGTAAGAAATCTAATAACCCTGGCATAGGAATCACGGGTTTATTCTCTCTTACATCCAACATAGCATTCTTACTAATCTCAATAGCTTCAACAAGTGCCTCATTCCAAGGAACACCCGCTGCATATAACTGCCAAGCCAGAATACCATTGGTTTCTTCTACTGTAGCCATGGCTAGTGGCCCTTCAAGGTCATAACCAATTATTCGCCCTTGTGAATCATGCTGAGTACCGAAGACTGCAGCTTTAGAGCCCGTAAATCCATCTCCGATAAGCGTTAGTTTCTCCTCTAATCTATTCAATACAGAGTCTGCCCAATCCCCCCATAACATCATAAATTGGAACAACGTACCATCTTTATCAAATAAAATAGCTTGGCAAGGTACATTATATTGACCTGCTTGCAGTATAGCCAACGTAACGCCTCCCTAGTAACTAGTATGTAACCTATATATCACAATTGATACAACAATAGCCTGCATCCTTAAGGGCGGCAGACTGTTGTGTGTCTTTATTATATATACATCTTAGACAAATATGTAGTTTATTTAATTTCCTGTCGCAAGATGATATGCTTCCATATATTGCTCCGCTCTTCTACGTACATTGGTCATATCACCGGTCTTAACTGCTTCTGCTGTTAGGTCAGACCCAATACTCACTGCTACTGCGCCTCCCTTAACCCATTCCCCCAGATTCGAGATGGTCACCCCCCCAGACGGCATAAAGTTAGCTTGAGGCATCGGCGCTTTCATCGTTTTGATGATAGAAGGATCAAATAGATTACCAGGGAACAATTTCACAATATCCACACCTAGTTCTAAGGCTTGTTGCACATCAACTAGTGTCATTAGTCCAGGTATGACAGGTATACGATACAAATTGCACATCTTAATCGTATCCGGATTCAAGGATGGTGAAACAACAAATTCAGCACCTGAGAGCATCGCAGATCGTGCTGTATGAGGCTCAAGTACAGTACCCGCACCGATAATAGCAAATTTCGAGGGATCTGACGTATTCCAGCGATATACCCGACTAAGCTTCTCGATTGCCTGTAATGCTCGAGGTACGGTCATCGTAATCTCAATCACTTTGATTCCTCCAGCAATAGCTTCTTCTGCCATTGCCACAACCTGATCGGGTGAATCTCCACGAAGTACTGCAACAACCCCACAATCTATTATTTTTTGAATAAGTTGAATTTTCTTCACTACACCAACAGCCCCTTAAGTCTTTAGTTTGATAGCGCTTCCAAAAAAAATGATGAGTAACAACTGAAAACTCAAGTAACTCCGAGAAACCAATAACATATAATGATGGTATTATAACCTCTTCTTATTGTTGACCTTTGATCAAGAGTTGTCAATGCCTATAACAACGATTCATTTCAATATTTAGACACAATTGTAGGAGATGATAGCGTTTACAATTGTGATTATTATCACAATATAACCTATTCAGAAATAGTAATTTTAAATTATAGATAAATAAGAGAAACATAACCCTTGGATAGGGAGATGGAGGCATCACATGGAAACACAGTCACTTAAACAAGGAGAGACTTACTTTCTTAATTTGCGATTCCTATTAATTGTTACCGTATTTGTTGGTAACGCCATTGAACCGCTAATTCATCAAATAAGTGGCCTCCATCAATTATTTTTATGGATTCTGACTTTTCATATGCCATTATTCGTTCTTGTTACAGGTTATTTTGCTAAATCAGGATTAATGGGTGAAGCAGGTCAGAGAACATTAACACAAATCGGCTTACAATATGTCGTTTTCCAAAGTCTTTATTCCATTTTGGATTATACCGTATTTCACGTACAACAGAGTCATCACTCATTCTTTGCACCCTACTTATTGCTTTGGTTTCTAGCCAGTCACATCTTTTGGCGTCTATTGACGATCGCAATGCATAGACTGTTGCCTTATCAACAAATTGGTATTTCACTTATTCTTGGTGTACTCGTAGGATATTTACAACTTGATGGGGTATGGCTCAGTATCAGTCGGACTTTTGTATATCTACCCTTTTTCATTATAGGCTATCATTTTAATTTCGCAGCATTCGTAAACCTAATCACCCGTTGGAAAAGAACCGGCGCAGCCCTTGTGTCGTTGAGTATCTTCGTTATTCTCGGTTTGTGGGGACTGAATTTACCGGAAGGTTGGCTTTTTGGGAATATGACTTTTATGCAGCTTGGTCATCATGAATGGTACGCTGGAATATTTCGAGTAGCTCTGTATATTCTTCAATTCATTTCTGCGGCAGCCTTTCTTGCTTGGATTCCCACGTTTGAGAGTCGTATGACTGACCTTGGACGTCGTACACTATATGTATTTCTATTACATGGATTCATCATTAGAATAGTTAACACTACAGAATTATACCAACATATTCATGGTACCGGAGGTGCCATCCTTCTTATTCTCAGCGCCATAGCCCTTACCATCCTTCTGTCACAACCCTTTGTTCGCCGTACAGCACATCCTTTGGTAGAACCTTCTATCCACTGGGCTATCTCTTTAGAGAATCGAGCATTTCGTCGATCTATATAATATTTCAGTACCCCTCTTGTCCATATGTTTTAAATCCTAGGACACCTCCTTCTTTTTGAAATTGAAGGGGGTGTCCTATTGTTTACTCGACATTCTGTAGAAAATCCTAGTCATTTGTGATAGACTCATTAAAAACCATTTATGCATTTACTCTGTTAAGCAACCGTGTTAAAGCGGTGAATATTATATTTTTTATATGGGGGGAACTAGATATTATGCAACCAAAGAAAATGCGTTCAGATACGATTAAGAAAGGTTTTGATCGTGCTCCTCACCGCAGCTTATTGAGAGCAGCAGGCGTAAAGGAAGAAGATTTCGGTAAACCATTTATAGCAGTATGTAACTCATATCTTGACATTGTTCCAGGCCATATCCACCTTCAAGAATTCGGGAAGATTGTTAAAGAAGCGATCCGTGAAGCCGGAGGTGTTCCTTTTGAATTCAATACCATTGGTGTTGATGACGGGATTGCAATGGGACATATCGGTATGCGTTACTCTCTACCAAGCCGTGATATTATCGCCGACTCCGTAGAAACCGTTGTTGCCGCTCACTGGTTCGATGGTATGGTCTGTATCCCTAACTGTGACAAAATCACACCAGGTATGATGATGGGTGCGCTTCGCGTGAATATCCCAACCATTTTCGTTAGTGGTGGTCCTATGAAAGCTGGTAAAGACAGTACGGGTCGCTCGATCTCCCTTACCTCTGTTTTTGAAGGGGTTGGTGCTCATCAAGCAGGTACCCTATCAGATGAAGGTTTGCTAGAACTAGAACAATTTGGTTGTCCTACTTGTGGATCATGTTCCGGTATGTTCACAGCCAACTCCATGAACTGTCTTGCTGAAGGAATGGGGCTTGCTCTACCAGGTAATGGAACCATTCTTGCCGTTGCTGAAGAACGGAAGGATTTCGTTAGAAAGTCAGCTACACAATTGATGGAATTAATTAAGCTTGATATTAAGCCTAGAGATATCGTAACGATGGATGCTCTCGACAATGCCTTCGCACTAGATATGGCTATGGGTGGTTCTACCAATACGGTATTGCACACACTAGCTCTAGCACATGAAGCTGGCCTTGAGTACCCTATTGAACGTATTAACGAAGTAGCTAATCGTGTCCCTCATCTAGCTAAATTAGCTCCTGCTTCTGACTGGCATATCGAAGATCTTCATAATGCAGGTGGGGTAAGTGCAATCATAAATGAACTTCTAAAGAAACCAGGTGCGATCAACGGAGACTGTATTACGGTATCTGCTAAAACGCTACGTGAAAATGTTGAGGGCTGTGAGATTATAGATCAGAATGTCATCCATCCTCTCGACAATCCACATTCCGAACGCGGAGGTCTTGCTGTCCTTTTCGGAAATCTAGCTCCTGGAGGTTCCATCATCAAAGTAGGTGCTGTTGATGCATCTGTAGGTGGATACCATAGAGGACCTGCTATCTGTTATGATTCCCAGGATGAAGCACTATACGGAATAGCTAACGGTAAAGTAAAAGAAGGAAATGTTGTTGTTATTCGTTATGAAGGACCTAAAGGTGGTCCAGGAATGCCAGAAATGCTTGCTCCTACTTCCCAAATTGTAGGTATGGGACTTGGTGCCAAAGTTGGACTGATCACAGATGGTCGTTTCTCAGGAGCATCTCGCGGAATCAGTATTGGACATATTTCACCAGAAGCTGCTGAAGGCGGACCTATAGCTTTCGTTGAAGATGGGGATATCATTGAACTAGATCTTAACAATCGAACTATTCAACTTGAAATTGATGACGAAGAGTTTGAACGCCGTCGTGCAAATTGGAAAGGCTTCGAACCTAAAGTGAAAACAGGACTTCTTGCTCGTTACTCTAAATTAGTAACCAACGCAAGTTCCGGTGCTGTACTCAAAATTTAATGTATCGTGAGAAAATGAAATTTAACCTTTCTTATATTTTGAAAAGGGGTGTTCTCCAAGTCAGAAATGACCTGGGGAACACCCCTTTAGTTATACAAAATATCTTTATGACTCGTATTGTGTTAAACTCCAATATTTCTATTCTCAACAGCTATTTTATTATGAATATCTTTTACATTTGAATTACGATGAGAGCCGCTAGATGCATAATGTTCGTTCAGATAATCTATAGGCATAATGATCATTTTGGGTACCAATTTATCAGGGGACTCCTTAAGTCGATCCTGTCCTGCTGGATGTATAATACTCATTAGAATTTTCAAATAACTCTGCGTTGACTTCGCAAACCATCCCGCCGGTAAATCCCGAACACTGAAACCGAATTTCTCCGGTCCTCGATTAATCATACTTACACCATACAGTGCTTTAGCTTGCTTTAATTGATTATCGTCCATTAACTGATGAGCTAAATCCGGTAATTCCTTCTCCATTGAACGGATCATTTGGATAGCTAGATGAACCGTCGAACGTGACTTCAGACCATAGTTAAATAACTTCTCATTATCAAAATGTAATTCAATAATCGAATCACCTGTCTTTAACGTTGATCCATTGTCTAAAATAAGAGGCATGCCTTTATAGGAACGCATTCGATAATGTAGAAAAGGATTCGCAGGTGTGACCGTCTTAAGGTGGAATATGAAATGAAACACGACTTCCCACATTAACCATAGTTTCACTACAGCTAGCTTCCTACGAGACAGTTTCATTTCAGGTGCATTCTCCTTCATCTGAATCATCTCATCAATACGAATGCTTCGTAGTTGGCGATGCTCTGCTTCAATCAGAACTTGTTCAAGCGCAATTAGCATTTGTTTAGGTGCATTAAGGTCGGCCCCCATAGTTGATCCACAATCATGAAGAAGCATGACTTCTCCAGGTTGGAGCTTACTTAAGATCCGTTTTGCTAATTTATCAGAACCAACCTTCTCACGCCAATCACCAAACATCGATGACCATAAAATAATTTTGAATTGATTACGTTTCGAGAAATCAAATAAGTTTACAATTCCCCACGGTGGTCGATAGTAAGATGCTCTCTGCCCCGTTATGGCATAAATGATTTCATCCGTTTTCTTGAATTGATTCCGTACAGTAGTAGGACGCATAAACCAATTAGATTTGTGGATATAGTTATGAATTCCAATAAGATGCCCTTCATCGTACATACGTTTAATTAACTCTGGATGTTGTTCAGCATTTTTCCCTATAACAAAAAAGGTTCCCTTAGCGTTGTATCTTTTGAGTAAATCAAGTAGTTGGGGAGTATAGTGTGGATCCGGTCCATCATCAAAAGTAAGTGCGAACTCTCGCTCACTCTTTCCCTTACGGAACACTCTAAACCCGAAAACACGGGTGATCATGCCAGGGATAAAAGCATAGAAGGAAGAAATATAAAACAACCAAAGCAGCAAAGTCTGCATATCATTCCCCACTTTTCTCTGATTGACTTTGTATGCTCAATAATAAATAATCGAAAAATTCACTATCTCTTATTTTATCATAACATAGGTAAGAATAGGCGTTTTTTTTAAAATCGTGTACAATGAAATACAGGCTTTCTTATCCTATTGTAGAAGGAGATGTATCTAGACTATGCTTCCGCTTTATAAAAAGTATTGGCGTACCATCTTTGATATCGCATTAATTGCATTAACTGTTTTCTTAGTCATGTTTATCTTCAGCAAATTATATCAGTTAGCTACTCCTGTCTTCTTGTCCTTCATCATTTTTTTAATGATCGAGCCCTTAGCTAAATTTCTTAACAAACGAGGATTAAACAAGGCTGTGTCTTCTGCCATCTCCGTTTTGCTATTTGTTCTCGTCATTCTAGGAATTATCTTTGGTGTAGGAATTATTATCATCTCCCAGATCTCACAATTACAAGATAAGCTTCCCTACTACACTAGAGTTATTCAATGGGAATTCACACAGTCATTAGATTACTTACATAATAAGCTCAATCTTCTACCACCTAATCTTACACAAAAAATGAATGATTATTTCACGCTTTTAACGGATTTCACTTCAGACTTAATGGTAAATTTCTTTAAATATTTAGTGGGTGCCATTACAACATTCTCATCTTTCCTTGGCAACTTTGCGATCGCGATCATTTTAGCGTTCTTCTTAAGTGTTGAGATTCAAACTTGGCGCCGTATTGCTAGCAACAAATCACCTAAGACATTTAAGAATGCATATGCATTTCTAAAAAATAATGTATTCAAATCCATCGGTTCCTACCTTAAGGCACAGATGATTATGGTTTTCATTTGTTTCGTCATTTTATATATCGGTCTATTGATATTAGGTACCGGAAATGCATTATCCTTAGCACTCATTGGTGCTTTACTCGATATCATTCCTCTCGTCGGGGTGCCTGTCATCTTTATTCCATGGATCATCTATTTATTGATTGTAGGTAATGTAGGTCTAGCCATCGGTCTAGGTGTCCTACTTATTATTATCTTAGTCACACGACAATTACTGGAGCCCAAAATAGCAGGTAATTCCATTGGAGTAACCTCAGCATTCTTAATGTTGTCATTTATGATTGTTTCATTATCTTTATTCGGAGTTGCTGGTTTAGTTCTTTCTCCGATCTTACTGATCCTCATTAAAGAGTTACTCATGCAAGGTTATCTTATGCGCTGGATTAGGCTTCCTCGTGAAGAATTTGAGGTCTCTCCTTTTGATATGAGTCAGCCGTCCGACCCAGAAGCTGTTATACCTGTCGATGATGATAACACACCCATAATCTGACCAAAAAGTGCTGTCGCCTTGTTTTGAGTATCTGGAGCAACTTGCTCAAAAACAACCGCGACAGCATACTTAGGTTGTTCCACAGGACCATACCCTATAAACCATTCATTATTCTTGGGTTTTCCCTTTAATTTCACTTGAGCTGTTCCAGACTTACCCGCTACTTCCCATGCAACATGAGACAACGATTGGCCAGTTCCCTCTGTAACCACTCTTCTCATCATAGAGATGATGAAACTCGCAGTCTCAGGTTTTATACTGTTCTCTGTCTTTGGATATGTATGCGAAGTTAGTTGCTTCATCACTTGTCCATTATGATAAGAAATATGTTCTAATATACGAGGTGCTTGGACTTGTCCCTTGTTAAGAAGAGTTACCACCAAGTTTGCCGCTTGTAAGGGTGACATCGTTACATCCCTCTGTCCGATTCCCGTCTGAGCTCTAACCCCTCCATCGTTGGATGTAGATGAAGGGGCCATAATAACCCCTGTATCCTCATGATCAAAAGGCTTCATTTGAGACAATCCGAGAATATCGTGATCCTCCCAACCAACCCTTTTTCCTAATCCCAATGCTTGTGCTGTACTTTGAATCTGTTCTGCTGTAAGCCGCTCTGCCAACGTTGCGAATACAACATTACAAGATTGCGCATAAGCATGCTCAAGCGTTAACGTACCATGCCCTTCTTCTTTCCAACAGGATAGACCATACTTTCCGTAATGCCCTGTACAGTGGAATTTCTCATGTATGGAAGTTACCCCAGCCTCTAAAGCTGCAGCTGCAATAACGGTTTTAAAAATAGACCCCGGTGTCACCGCCTGTAGTGCTTTATTATTCCATTCTCCTTGTTCTGGATGAATCGCTTGCGGATTGTAGAAAGGCGCTGATACCATGGCTACAACATCGGCATTATGCGTATCCAATACGACAACAGATCCCTGTTTCATACCCGATTGCATCGTTAACTTTTCAATTTGTTGCTGAAGATGATTGTCTATTGTTGTAATTAATCGCAAAGGATAATATGGATTGTCTGGACCCTTCACTCGAATCCCTGTGCCCTGAATCGGTTGATTTCTCCCGTCTACTGTATAATAAGCTGTGGTGGGTCCAATCCCTTTTAGTAGGGGTTCCAATGTTTTTTCTAGTCCCGCTCCTCCTTGCTTCATAATCATTCCTTTCGTAGGATTCGATTTCTCCGAGGACTGTGTCAAATAACCTAGCCATTGATTTCCTGAAAGGTTGTTATGATATCTTTTATTAAAAGGTAATACTTTTATGCCACTCACATTCATATTTGTAATCGTATTTGCCTGCATTTCACTTAATGCCAGTGGCTCTACTCCTTTATCACTAAGCCATACCGTAGGTTCACGTAGATTATGCCATACTTTTTGAAAAGAGAACGCACTTGTCCCTAATATTGCAGCGATCTTCTCTATCTTCGAATTCACCGTATCACTATGAAGTGAACTTCTATCTACAGGAAATAATACAACCGCAGGAATCGTTTCATCTGTTAGTGACAGCCCATGGCGATCATAGAATCTTCCACGTCCTGAATCAAGCATAATAGCTCGTTCCCGTTGAATCATAGACATCTCCTGAAGTGTATATTTACTTTTCGGAAGTAACGTTACTCTCATAAACAATTGAATGTACGCTAAACGAAGGAATAAGATCACTATTAATCCTGTTAATATCATTAAACTATAAAAAATACGTTTCTTTTGTTTTAGAATCATAGGGTTTCCTCTTTTGATCTTTTCTCCCTAGTATGTCCCCTTTACGACTTATACAGCCATGCAGAACAGGTTAAGCATAAAAAAAGAAGGGAACACTTAGCCTCGTGTAGAGTCTAAGTATTCCCTTCTTCTCTTACCTACTCTTTACTTTATTTATAAATTAGACTGTGAATTTAGATAAAGCATCTTTTAATTCATTGGATACATTCTCTAGTTTACCAGATAATTGTACTAATTGATTACCAATGCTCTGTTGTTCATTACTGAGTGAAGCAACCTCTTCTGACGTTGCAGAGGACTCTTCAGCGACAGAACTTACGTTAGACATAGCATCCGACAAGATCGATTGGGTCTGATTCAAACCTTCAATGGAGGAGGTTACTGAATCAAGGCGCTGGATGAACTCACCCATTTGACCTTGTACGGAGACGAATATATCATTCGTTTCCTTCACAGCGCTCATTTGCTGCTGGAAGAGTGGGTATGCATCTGAGAGCGCACTTACGGTTTCATTCATTTCACCCATAATCCGATCCGTGATCTGACCAACCATATCAATGGATTGTCTGGATTGGTCGGCCAATTGTCTAATTTCATCTGCTACGACCATAAATCCTCTACCAGCCACACCCGCACGGGCAGCTTCAATGGTCGCATTTAGAGATAGAATATTGGTCTGCTTCGTAATATTCTGTAACACTTCAAGAACTTTGTTAACTGACAAGGTTGTCTCCTTAAGTCCATCTACCTTGGTCATTAGAGAACGTGTCATATCTTCGGTCTGATGTGTCTTAACTAGTAGATCACTCAATTGCTTCGTACCTAACTCACTAGAATTATCAACATGTCTGGCTGCTTGTCCCATCTCAATATTTGAGCTAATGACCGTTTGCATTTGTTGTGCAATATGATCCGTAAGTTCATTACCACGCTCGGCTTCGGTTGCCAGACTACTAGCACCATTAGCAATTTCCTCCGTTGCAATAGCAATCTCACGAGCCGAAAGTGCCGTTTTATTCGAAGCGTCTGACAATTCACTAGCGGTATTAAGAACCTCTTGGGCCGTATTATTTGTCTGGTTCACTAAGACCGTGATTTGTTCCATCATGATATTAAAGCTTTCGGAAAGTTGTCCAATTTCATCTTTAGAGATATGTTTGGAACGAACATAAAGGTTTCCCTTCGAACCTGCTATCATCAGATTTCTCAGATTAACCAGTGGATGAGCAATCATACGAACCATCAATATACCGATTAGAATAGCAATAATAGCCACACCAATGGCTGACCCTATGGTGAACGTTAGAATACCTTTAGCATTCTTCACCAATTCAGAAGTTGGAATCGTACCGATCAGCTTCCAACCCGTAGTTTTCAATGTATTATAGACAGCGAGTACTTCCGTATCTGCCTGATCGATTGTCGTATCCCCAGAAGATACATTCTTATCGAACGTAAGTGTGAGATTACTCTTTGTACCTGCCTCGTCTTTCTTACTAGATGCAACGATCTGACCTTCATCTGTATTCAGTTGTAACTTACCGCCAGTACCTAAATCGACGCCCCCGAGTTGTTCTTCCATTAAATCAGGTTTCAACTCAAAGACGATAACATATTGTTTAGCTGCTCCTGTGGTGCTCTTAAGTGAGCGTGCTAATTTAAAATAAGTTGATCCATCCTTACTCTTTTCCGTTGGAATCCAGCTCGTTGCGTTCTTTTCCTTTAACAGTCCGAACCAGGGCTCAGAACGAACAGTATCAACATTTGTTGAAACACTTCCGCTTGTAATCGGACGCATCTCAGGATCATGCGGCACTAGAAAAAGACCTTTAATCGTACTATTTGAAATAATCTGACTAGACAATTTCTCATTAATTTCACTCGTAATTGTAAATAATTCATAATCTGATTGTCCGGGTACAGATAATTCCTCTACTAAAGTCTGCATCCCTTTATCAAAGAATAATTGCAACGCAATATCTTCATATTGTTTTAACATAATATCCATTTTCTCGGATGTTTGAATAATCGTCTGCCGATTAGCGTTGGCCGCCGTTTCCTCAATAGTACTCTTCGCCTTCATATATGATATGATTCCTACTAGTAACACAAATGCTACAATAGCTGTAAAAAAGATAAAAAATAGTTTGAGTCCCACGGATTTAGATGGGTTTAATTTCTTTATTTGTCGCCAGGTTAACCCGGAGATCTCACCTTCAGGGTTTGAATCCGTCGAAGGATTTCCTCCATGCTTAAAGATCCCTTCCGTCTTTTTAGATCCCCTTAACTTTTCTGTTTCTTGATTTCTCCTCTTACCTCTATTTGAACCCATGCATATTCACCTACCAGTATGTAGTGCAGAACGCATCATGAAGGCGATTACGTTTGCTAAATGTTAATATTCGACAATTTCCCTTATAATCCTTCACAAGTCCGAAAGATTTTTGATTTATGGTAAATAGATCAAAAAACAGGTCCTCATCTATACGGACTGAGGACCTAATTAGTACATTCATATCAAATTAATTAATTCTTCTTACAACGCATCATATCATAATATCGGACTGGTTGATCCACCTTTATAATTACACGTTGCATGGCATGGCGAGCAGCATCTAGTACGTTCCCCTTCTCATCCCAGATCGTATCTACACGTTGTTTGAAAAATGTTCCCCCAGGTCCAAAGAACTCGATCTCTTGACCCGGTTTAAAATGATTACGTTGTTGTATAAGCGCCTTACCGTCTTCTTCATTATATTCTAATACTAATCCTGCGAAATCATATGGCGTCGCCTTTTCTTCAGGTTCATAGATATGATCTTCATGATCAGGAGTATCGAAGAAAAATCCTGTATTCAATGGACGGTTAGCCGCCTTGTTGATTTCCTCTACCCATTCAGGCTTCAATACATAATGTTCAGGATCTTCCATATAGGAATCGATCGCTTGACGATAAGCATTAACGACTGTAGCCACATAATGGAGGGACTTCATTCTACCTTCAATTTTAAAGCTGTCGATTCCGACTTCAATAAGCTCTGGGATACTCCCTAACATACATAAGTCTTTGGAGCCCATGGAGAAGGCATTATCATCTGATTGAAATAATGGACGATGTGTTACAGCGTTATTCGAATCTGCAACAACTTCTTGTTCCTGAGCATCCTCTTCGGAGACCCATACTTCATTCGAAGATCCCTCTTCAAATAGATCATAACTCCATCGACAAGATTGGCAACAACCGCCTCGATTAGAATCCCGGTCTGTAAAATGATTAGAAAGAACACATCGACCGGAAAAAGAAGAACACATTGCCCCGTGAATAAATGCTTCAATCTCAACATCTACATGTTGTTTGATTTCAGCGATTTCCTGAAGACTCGCTTCACGTCCTAATACGACACGAGGTAGTCCCTCCTCTTTCCAGAACTTCACGGCTTGCCAATTGATCGTTGATTGCTGTGTACTTAAATGCACCTCTAAATCAGGAACAGCACGCTGTGCAATTTCAATAATCGCTGGGTCTGCTGTAATAATAGCTGCGATACCTACTTCATGAAGTTTTCGCAAATATTCTTCAATACCCTCTAGATCTTCATTATGTGCATATATGTTTGTCGCCACAAATACCTTTGCTCCATACTTTTGCGCAAACTCAACACCTTCACGCATTTCTTCAAAGCTGAAATTGTCCGCATTAGAACGTAAGCCATATTTCTGTCCACCAATATAGACTGCATCGGCACCATAATGTACCGCAAATTTTAATTTCTCTAAGTTACCTGCTGGTGCCAAAAGTTCTGGCTTGTCTAGACGATATCGCTTGCCTGTATACTTCGGTTGAGACTTGACTTCCATTACTGTTCCACCTCACATAGTTCTGTAATTAATACACCTGTTCTTTATAAAAGAACCCAAAAGTCAATTCTCTATCAGAATCTTGAACCTTCCGAATCTGATCCATATACTCTTCTTGGTAGCTATAATTCACGGGATCAGCCATATAATTATCAATCACTTGTCTGTAAGTTCTTACAACGGCCTCATTATAAGTTAATGGCTTCAAGATTCCTTCCACCTTGAGACTATTCACACCTGCTCCTAACAGCAAATGTAAATCCTCTAATATACAGATATCGTCGGAGCTCATAATATGTGTGCCATTGATATCCTCATAGATCGGGAATTTCTCACCAGGTCTTTCTGCTTCAAGAAGAAATAATCCACGTTCTTTACCAAGATTCCCATCCTCTATAGGTCTACCTTGGTGTAACATATAACTTCCCACTAAACTTCGCTTAGAATGATAGATATTCGTCATTCCATGAACTTGAACCTGAGATTCCACCTTCAGATTACCATTCATTTCCGTAATTTCATCCATATTAAGTTCTCGAGCAAATACTACACGAGTAGCCCCTCTGCGTCCCCAATAGTTGGCTGTGGCATAATTCGTTGTTGTCATTTCTGCGTTCCAATGAAGATTCATCTGTGGCGCATAACTTTTAACTGCCATGAGGACAGATGGATCATTAAATTCAACAGCATCAACACCCGCTTCTCCCAGTGCTCTAACATAATCAGGAAGTGAATCTAATAGATCATTGGTCATCAAATTGTTAAGACTTACATATACCTTTACTTGGCGAGCATGGGCTTGTTGTACAGCTTCTTGAATATCCTCCATGGAGAAACTACCTGCTAGTCTCATCCCATAACGATCATTTCCAATCAGTAAAGCATCTGCCCCAGCGTTTATTAAAGCTGGAATCTCATTTAAAGACCCAGCTGTTACCAGAAGCTCTGGTTTATTAACCATGTTGCACCTCTTTTATTTTGACATACTATTGCTTTTTTCAATATTTACTAAGTGTTCTTTATACGTCTTTGCAAACAAATGTGTTTGAGACCCATCTTTTTTCGTCACATAGAAGAAATATTCAGATGCTTTCGGTTGAAGGGCTGCTTTAATTGAAGCAAGACTTGGGTTACAGATCGGACCGGGAGGGAGCCCTTTTTTTAAATAGGTGTTATAAGGACTCTCTATCTCTAAATCTTTATAGAAAAGGCGTTCTTTAGGCTTATCAAGTGCATATTGTACTGTAGCATCGATTTCTAACTTTTGTCCCTTTTTCAACCGGTTATCAATAACGCCAGCTACTAATGCTCGCTCCGAATCCACAACAACCTCACGTTCAACCAATGACGATATCGTGAGCAATTCATGTAACGTTAGCCCTCGTTGCTTCATCAGTTGCTCCCAATTTTCAATACTATTTAGTTTCTGTTCTAACTCAGATGTCATCTTCTTTATGATATCGATCTCTGTACTTCCCTTTTTCAATTCGTATGTTTCTGGGAAGAGATATCCCTCTAATGCATGCTTCATTTCTGAATCGTTAGGAATAGCTCCTGGTAATGTTTCATCGACATTGGTAGATTGGTTAGCTAACTTCAGAAAATTTGTACCGTCTACAAATCCCTCTTGATCTAGCTTCTCTGCTATTTGCTCAACTGTATATCCCTCAGGAATCGTGAAACGGATCATTTCTTCTTTGACGACGTCTCCATTATTCAACATCGCTATTAAATCATCGTTCGAATGTCCAGGTGTAGTAGCATAGGTACCTGCTTGAAATCGACTACCCTGATCTTTCCACTTCAGATATCCAATGAATATTAGTTCGTTCCTAATCAATGCTTTCTCATGTAATAGTTTGGCGATTTGAGTCGTACCCATGCCTTGCTCGATCGTAAACTGTACCTTGTCATCAGAATCTTTAACGGGTTGCAAACCGTTCCATATATACAACACGATACCGCCTACAGCCAATACTAGGAGCAAAAGTATAATACCAACTATTTTGGTTCTAGCTTTCAAGGAAATTCCCGTCCCTTCACAGCCAAAAAGAGCGGACTAATCCGCCCTTTCGGCATTTCCTATTGGAATGAGTTGTCGCTAAGATACTAGCAGATGTTACACGTGTTAAATATCGGTATCTTGAGGGAACGTCAATTCATCATACAACTCAGCGACGTTCTCCCATTCCTCATCATCATCAATGGTGACAAGCTCTAAATTGCCTTCTGCAGAAGTAACAATTTTGAGAATATCGTATTCATCACTATCTTCATCTACTTTTAGTAGAACGGCATAGCTCTGATCCCCAACAACAAATTCAGCACTTAGATCATATACTGATGTTATTCCTTCTTCATCTTCCAATTCCACTGTAGGACCGAAGGCTTCCTTTAAACGATTACTCCATTCGACCTGGTTACTAGAGAACTCAGTCATCTAATTGCCCTCCATCGAGTTCAGCAACAAGCGTATTGAATGTTTCTTCAACGATTGCCCATTCCTCATCACTTTCGATCATGTATAGTTTGATATCGTCCCCATCTTCATCTTCTTCATAACGGAATGCGTAGACTTCGTCTGTCTCTTCATCCTCTGAATCCATAGGAACTACCATCATATACTTAGCATCAGAACCATCCACTTCAAACTTCATAATCACTTCGAACTCTTCTTCATTGCCTTCTTCATCCGGTATATAAATAATTTCCGGTTCTTCTTCAATACTCATATTGTCATTAGCCATGTATATCACCCTCACCTTATACTCTTAGAATCTAAATAGTTTTGCAAAATTAAACTGGCTGCCATCTGATCTATGACCTGTTTACGTTTCTTTCGGCTGACGTTGCCTTCAATTAATGTTCGTTCAGCAGATACGGTTGTTAATCTCTCATCCCACAAATGAACAGGTATTTCTAGTAGCTCCTTCAGCTTATCCGCAAATTCGATGCAAATATCTCCTCGGAAACCTACTGAACCGTCCATGTTCTTGGGTAAGCCAACAACTATCTCAGCAATCTCATACTCCCGGACCAGAGCCGTAATTCGTTCGAACTCAATTCCTTCGCGACGACGTTCAATAACCTCTAGCCCTTGACCAGTCCAGCCAAACATATCGCTAACTGCCACTCCAATTCTACGATCCCCATAATCCAACCCCATGATTCTCATCAAGTTCTCCTAACGGTGATTGGCTAAATAAAACCTTACCAACTCTTCAATCAATTCATCTCGTTCTTTCTTCCTCACGAGACTTCTAGCATTGTTATGACGTGGTATATAAGCAGGGTCTCCGGATAAAAGATAACCGACGATCTGGTTGATCGGATGATATTCCTTCTCCACCAAAGCATCGTATACCGTCAGAAGTATCTCCTTCGAAGAAGCCTCTAACTCATCGCCATTAACATTAAATTTGACTGTCTTATCCATAGAATCCATTCACGACACCTCGCTTCTTTAAAACATGTTTAGCACGTTTTAGCGAATACAATCTTAAATATTTGTTTCTGTCACTATCATAACATATTCATCGCGTTGGAAGGAAATCCTGTTGTGAAGAATAAAAGAAATTTCCTTTTACTTAAGCCTTTATACTCTTAGTAACAAGCTCATTCACTGATTTCAGAGCTTCATCTAACTTACTTGCATCCTTACCACCAGCTTGAGCCATATCAGGACGGCCACCGCCGCCACCACCACAGATAGAAGCAATCTCTTTCACTAGCTTACCAGCATGCAGACCAGACTTCACTACATCTTGAGGTACAGCTACGACAAAGTTCACTTTATCGTCCATTGCCGCACCAAGAACTAGTACTGCATTCGGAAGTTTCTCCTTCAGCTCATCTGCAAGAGAACGTAGGCCATCCATACTACCAGCATTTACACGAACCGCTAGTAATTCTACACCATTAACAGAAGTGACCTGGTCACTTAGCTTACCTGCTTCAATAATGCTTAGCTTACTCTGAAGCGATTCATTCTCACGATTTGCTTCTTTAAGTTGTAGATGCAATGCATCAATACGTTTAGGTACATCATGTAAATTAGACTTCAGTAATTCTGCTGATTGTTTAAGAATATCAAGTTGTCCTTCCAAGTACAGATACGCTAGACGTCCTGTTACTGCTTCAATACGTCTTACACCTGAACCAATACCACTCTCACTTACAAGTTTGAAAATACCGATCTGTGAAGTGTTGCTCACATGACATCCGCCGCATAATTCAAGACTATAATCTCCAACTTGTACAACTCTTACAATATCTCCATACTTCTCACCGAATAACGCCATAGCGCCTGAAGACTTCGCTTCATCGATTGATTTGTATTCAATATTGACATCAATGCCATTCCAGATCTGTTCATTCACACGACGCTCAATCTCTGTAAGTTCTTCTTGCGAAATACTACCGAAATGTGAGAAGTCAAATCGTAAACGGTGTGTATCTACCAAAGATCCAGCTTGGTTAACATGTTCCCCTAATACGTCCTTAAGGGCTTTATGCAGCAAATGGGTAGCTGTATGGTTCTTCACAATATCAGAACGTTTCTCACGGCTAACTTCAGCTTTAAGAGTCTCACCAACTTTTAGTTCACCCGCTTCAACAACCACGCGATGCACATGTTGACCTAATGGAGCTTTAAATAATCCTTCTACCTTAGCCGTAACTTGTCCGCCTCGTAACAGACCCTGATCACTGACCTGTCCGCCACTTTCTGCATAGAACGGTGTGATATCAAGTATGACCTGACATGCTTCACCAGCTGAAACGCTATCTACTAGAGCATCATTTACAATGATCGCCATGACTTTAGATTCGGTTACGCAGTCATTATATCCAACAAATTCACTTTTAATCGTTAAATCTCCAAGAATTCCGCCTTGTACTTGCATACTACCACCATCATGTCTTGCTGCCCGAGCACGTGTACGTTGCTCTTGCATAGCGGCATCGAAACCTTCTCTATCTACTGTAAGTCCATGTTCCGTTGCATAATCTTCCGTCAAGTCGAAAGGAAATCCATACGTATCGTAAAGTTTGAACGCATCACTACCACTAATAGAAGTCTGCCCTTGTTGCTTAGCTTGATTACTAATATCTTCAAGAATAGATAATCCATCAGATAATGTTTCATGGAAACGTTCTTCTTCTGTCTTTATCACTTTTTCAATAAATTCACGTTTCTCAACAACTTCAGGGTAATAGACACCCATGACGTTGCCAACCGTTTCCGTTAAAGTATAGAGGAAAGGACGATCTAGACCCAACACTTTACCGTAACGAACCGCGCGGCGAAGCAAACGACGAATAACATATCCACGGCCCTCATTAGATGGTAGCACACCATCTGCAACAGCAAATGATACGGTACGAACATGGTCAGCAATCACTTTTAGCGCAATATCTTGCTCTACACTATCGTTATATTTCACTTTAGCTAACGTTGCCGTCTGTTGAATAACCGGTTGGAACAAATCGGTATCGAAGTTAGAATCCACATCTTGAAGAATAGATGCCAGACGTTCTAAACCTGCACCGGTATCAATATTTTTATTAGGAAGTGGTGTATAGCTACCATCTTTATTGTGATTAAATTGGGAGAACACAAGATTCCATACTTCTAGGTAACGTTCATTCTCTCCACCTGGGTACATCTCAGGATCCGACATATCATTCCCATAAGCTTCTCCTCGATCATAGAAAATTTCTGTACAAGGACCACATGGACCTTCACCAATATCCCAGAAGTTTTCTTCAAGTTTCACGATATGATCCTCAGAAAGACCTATTTTCTCATGCCAAAGTTTATATGCTTCTTCATCCTCAGGATATACGGTTACGGATAAACGCTCTGGATCGAAACCAATCCATTTCTTATCCGTTAGAAATTCCCAAGCCCATGTAATTACTTCTTCTTTAAAGTAATCCCCAATGGAGAAGTTCCCTAACATTTCAAAAAAGGTATGGTGACGACGTGTCTTCCCAACATTCTCAATATCATTTGTTCTTATGCATTTCTGAGAATTGGCAATCCGTGGATTATCTGGTTTCTCACGTCCATCGAAATATGACTTCAACGGAGCCATACCTGCATTAATCCACAAAAGGGATGGGTCATTATGTGGAACTAGCGGAGCACTAGGCTCAATCTTATGTCCCTTTTCCTCGAAAAAGTCTAGCCATTTGGAACGAATCTCACTTGCTTTCATATCAAACGCCTCCATCATATAGATCTAGCATATTCATGCCTAAAAACACAAAAAACGCCCCTGAATATTCAGGGACGATTAGATCGCGGTACCACCCTGGTTATCGCTTGAATCGGAAAATTATTAATATCCATCCTAGCGATCGCCTTTGTTACGGCTGCTAACGGGGTCCACCCGGTGAGTTTAACTCACACTCCGAAATTAGCTTTCCGACGGCTATACTTTCAGACTCTCTCAGCCTTTATGATTTCACACATAAAGGAGTCTGTTCTCTGGGCAAGAAACACCGACGTACTTTATTTCATCCTCGATTTATCCATTTCACTCATTATCAGTACAAGTATATAGAGCTACCATGCTTCTGTCAATCCAGTGTCACACCGTTTTTCGCTTGATAAAATAAGCGAATAGATGCTGAATGATGACTTTCATAACAGCCAACAAAGGTACTGCAATAATTAGTCCTACAATTCCCGCAATTTCTCCTCCTACTAATAAGGCGAATATGATCAGTACAGGGTGTAAATGTAGCTTTCTACCCACAACTTGGGGTGAGATCACATTACTCTCCAGCATTTGGCATATTGTATTCACAACAATAACCATCAATACCATTTTGATCGATACCGTAGATGCCATAACAACAGCTGGAGCAGCGCCTAGAAAGGGGCCTAGGTAGGGGACTACATTAAAGATCGCAACGACAATGGCAAGTAATAATGCATAAGGCATCCCTATGATCATATACCCAACATAAGCAAGAACGCCAATAATTATGCACACCATGAACTGTCCTCGAACATAACTACCTAGTGCGCTATCGATCTCTTTTAATACAACTACAACGGCCTTTCGCCCTGAACGAGGTAAGTATGACACCACTGTTCGTTCGAACACATCAAAGTCTTTTAAAATATAAAATATCAGGAAAGGAACGATAAATATATTAAGCACGATGTTAATGGTATTTCCTATGTTATCCATAAAACTGGATATTCCCTGGGCTAATCGGTCTTCCCACTGAAAGAACCAATCCATAACACCTGCCCTAACACCAGACGGAACAAGATTTGTATTTAAATTGGTCACGAAACTTTGAGCATGCATCGTCATCTCTGGTAGATGTTCATTTAATTCATCCAATTGCTCAATGACCACAGGAATCATATTCATTAGAATAACCACAAGACACGATATAAACACCGCATAAATAAGAAGTACGGCTATAATACGGGGTACTTTTCGATTCTGAAGCATACTAACGACGGGATTAAGGACATAAGAGATGATCATGGCAACGATGAATGGTGCAAGAATTATTTTGAGAAATTGATAGATATTCATGAACAAAGGGCGTAATAACCATATGAAGTAAACAATAATAAGACCAAATAATACCCAGATCATAAATCGAAACCATTTGTTATGTGTCATGGATTCCAATGGATCATCCCCCTTCCGGACTAGCTTCTACACGGTAGTATATGTACAGATCTTAAAGAATATTAAAAAACAAAAACACCTCCATCTATTGTCAACGTTCAACAACAAACAAGAGGTGTTTATGGGTATGTAAGAAAACCACCTATACGTTTACTAGCCACATACAATTAAGAAGAAACATGTATATGTGGGAAGTCTTGGGCCATTTCTTCACCAAAAAACAAATCATCCAAAGAGCTTAGTGTTCCATCTTCTTCTACTTGATAAACAGACATTTTCTCGCCGTTAACCGTTAGTTCGATGAAACAACCCCAGCAATAGAACTGATGAGATCCAATCTTTCCGATATCTTTCGAATTACAATTAGGACATTTCATATTTTCACCTATCCGCTTCCAGAATGAGTGGCTGTACTAGACGTTCCTCGCTCATAGGAGGAACCACAATAGCATTCTCCCCAACGACCATATCGGGTGTGCAGGGTAGCCACTTTCGTCCTTCAATTATATCCGTGACAAATCCATCACTAATTTCCAGACCTACTATTGTATTGCCCACTTCCTTGTCTATATAAACATCCGTTATTCTACCAAGCATAAGACCATCCTCTGTTATGACAGGTAAATCCTTCAGTTTGTTCTTTCCAAGAGAGTAAGTAAATTGTATGTTGTCGGCTTTCGTCTTACGAACAGCCTGTTGATTACGAATCATTACGGCATCCTCGCCGTAAGCAACAATATCACTCCAGTCAATGATTTTAACCATGCTAGAGAATAATGCTTTTCGTTCAAGTTCAAACCCGGTAATTGTTAATTGAGCATCTAAGATGAAATCGCACACTTTGCCAATTTCTTTGCCCTCTTCAACATCAAATACGGTTAATCCAATCATTTCTTGAAGCTTCAAGGCAAGACCCTCCTCACCATCATCAATTTGAAACCACAGTGCATTAGAACTATACACGAACTGACCTGAGCCATGATTTCTGGGATGACATGGAAAACCATCTTACCTCCCTATCCATTGTTGAGAATTACCTTTGATCTCTTTTACGTATGCGCTGAAGAATGGTTCCAATAATTTGCGCGGTGTTATCCATATCTTCAACAGTATTACCCATACCAAAGCTAAAACGAATCGCAGAGCGCAAAACATTCTCAGGAAGACCCATAGCTTTAAGAACATGTGATAATTCTAACGATCCAGAAGTACAAGCGGATCCACTTGCTGCCGCAATTCTCTCCATATCCAAACTCATAAGTAGTGTCTCAGAATCAACTTCAGGAAAACTAACATTGAGAATATGAGGTAGGAAATCCGTAGGATGACCATTTACAATAAAGGATTCACGTCCAATTTCCCGTTCTAATGCATGAAGTAAGGTACTTCTTAGAAGTAAATAGGACTCTCTTCTTGCTTGTAAGTTGTCATACACAAGTTCGATTGCTTTGGCGAATCCAACGATTCCGGCAATATTCTCTGTACCTGCACGTCGTTTCTTCTCTTGAAGTCCCCCATATAACCGAGCATTCAACTGTAGACCACGACGTACATATAGAGCGCCTACCCCTTGTGGCCCATTAATTTTGTGTGCTGAGAAGCTCATCAGATCCACAGGTAGCTCTCTACAAGAAATAGGAACCGCCCCCAAAGCCTGAACTCCATCCACATGGAATAGAATATCCCGACTACGTGCTAGCTTGCCTATCTCTTCGATCGGCTGAATTGTGCCTACTTCGTTGTTACCATACATTACACTAATCAGAATGGTATCATCCGTAATGGCGTCCTCTACATCACTAAGACTAACTTGCCCTGTTGAATCTACAGGAAGATACGTCACACGAAACCCCTGACGTTCAAGTTCATCACAAGTATGCAGAATAGCATGATGTTCAATAGAGGATGTAATAATATGCTTTCCTTTGTGGCTTAATAATGAAGATACCCCAAATAAGGCTAAATTATCACTTTCTGTTCCCCCGCCTGTAAAAACAAGTTCATCAGGATAACAACCTAATAATACACATGCGCGATCACGCGCTCCGTTTAATAGACGTTTGGCATCTCTTCCATACCTATGTACACTTGAAGCATTACCATATTGTTCAGTCATGATCTTCATCATGGCGTTAGCTACTTCTGGATGAATCGGCGTGGAAGCCGCATGGTCCAAATAAATTGAATTCATTGTAAAGCCACCACCTATTGATTTTTAAAAGACAGATTATTAACCATTAATGACAGACAAATAATCTGCTAAATATAAAACATGTAATTATCTGCTTCACTCTTCTCTTCAAAAGAGATAAGATCTGCAAGCGTCGTAGAATCTAAAGCACTAGCGATTCCATCTCGAATTCTAAGCCATAAGTCTCTCTTTGCTGGATCATCCTCTTCAGTAAAGTCCACAGGGGAGATCGGTCCTTCTAGAACGCGAATAACATCACCTGCAGTAATAGATGAAGGTTCACGAAATAAAATATAACCACCATAGGCTCCGCGAACACTTTTTACTAAACCTGCATTACGTAGTGGTGCAATCAGTTGCTCAAGATAATGCTCTGATAATTGATTCTTCTCAGCAATACTCTTTAATGAAGTAGGTCCTTCTCCAAATCTAGAAGCAAGCTCCATCATAATGGTTAATCCGTAACGTCCTTTGGTTGATATTTTCATCCATAGCACCTCTTTCTATTCGTATAAAACTCGTGTATGATTGTCTATTGTTCATTTCATCCATATTATAAACAAATATCGGTATATTTGGGGGTATTTCAACCTATTCCATCGTATTCCGATCATTACCCTTTGCTTATGGTATCATATTCGCTTCATATATGGAAAACAAACCGTTACAAATTGATGAAATGTTCGTCCTGAGTGGACATTATCATGGTGTGTGAAGTTATCGTGGTTATGTTAAAATACGATATGGGCATAATTTAAAGTTAGAGATGGTGATTCTAATGTCAAAAGATAATAGCAACACACGTGTCGTTGTCGGCATGTCTGGAGGTGTCGATTCCTCTGTCACTGCGCTGCTTCTGAAACAGCAAGGTTATGACGTAATCGGAATCTTCATGAAAAATTGGGATGATACGGATCAATTCGGGAATTGTACCGCCGAAGATGATGCTGAAGACGTACGTCGTGTCTGTGAACAGATCGATATTCCCTATTACACAGTCAACTTCGAGAAGGAATACTTTGATAAAGTATTTACCTATTTCCTTGATGAATATAAGTCCGGACGGACACCCAATCCTGATGTCATGTGTAACCGTGAGATCAAGTTCGGCGAATTCCTAAATAAAGCCCTCGATTTAGGGGCAGATTATGTGGCTACCGGACACTATGCCAGAGTAGTGGAAGAGAACGGCGTCTATAAACTATTACGTGGTATTGATAGTAATAAAGATCAGACATACTTCCTCAATGCCTTAAATCAAGAACAATTCTCTAAAGCTATGTTCCCAATCGGTCATCTTCCCAAGCCAGAAGTACGTCGTATTGCGGAAGAAGCTGGTTTATATACGGCTAAGAAAAAGGATAGTACAGGTGTCTGCTTCATCGGCGAACGTAACTTCAAAGAATTCCTAAGCCAATACTTACCCGCTCAACCTGGTAAAATGGTGGATATTGCAACAGGGGAAGTTAAAGGAGACCACGATGGGCTGATGTATTATACCTTAGGCCAACGCCAAGGTCTCGGTATTGGTGGATCTGGTAACGGTGAACCCTGGTTTGTAGCTGATAAGGATCTAGAGAAGAACGTCCTTTATGTGGTTCAAGGGGATAGTCATCCTAGTCTGTATTCAAACAGTCTTATGGCAACAGGAGTGAATTGGATTGAAGGAGAAGATTCTTTGCCCAAAGGACCTTTTACTTGCACAGCCAAATTCCGTTATCGTCAACCCGATCAAGGGGTGACATTGAACTGGCTACCCGATGGAACGGTTCATGTTGTTTTTGATAAACAACAAAAAGCCATTACGCCAGGACAAGCCGTTGTGTTCTTCCAAGGTGAAGAATGCTTAGGTGGCGGTACCATTGATAAAGTAGAAAAAGTACCTTACACTATCCCACCTGTAAAAATAAAATAAACATATTAAAAATGGGGTTGCTCTATAAGTCATGAACATGACTAGATCACCCCATTTTTTTTATGGAAGGTATCGAGAGCTTATTCACGCCGTCGCTCTTGATTCAGCTTAATCTTAGATTCATTTCCTTGTTCCGTCGCTTGATAGAATACCCGACGTGAGATGTCCTTAGGTAAATAATCTTGCTTCACATAATGATTAGGGAAATCATGAGGATATTTATATCCTGCATGTCCAAGCTTTACTGCCCCTTTGTAGTGGGTGTCCCTCAAGTGTAGCGGTACCTCCGCGGATCGCACATCGTCTATAGCCGTCATCGCTTTCGAAATAGCAAGATATACAGCATTGGATTTAGGACTTTCAACCGCAAATAAAATCGCTTGTGAGATATTTAATTTCCCCTCAGCCCAACCATTGTTCCGATACGCGTCAAGGGCACTCACCGCCTGTACCAGTGCCTGTGGATTGGCAAGTCCAATATCTTCACTACTCGCTGCAATCAATCGTCGAATAAACACCATCGGATCCATTCCAAGCTTCTCTACTCCATACAGAAACCAGAATAGTGCCGCATCACTTGAACCCCGAATACTCTTATGAAAAGCCGAAATGATATCATATTGCGTTGATTCATCTGCTTTTACAATAGGTTTACGAATCGATTCTTCCGCGACTTCAATCGTCACATGAATGGTACCATCATCTTCTGGAGCCGTTGTCAGCACGGCAAGCTCCAATGCATTTAATGCTCTACGAATATCTCCATTAGCCATTGTAGCGATATGCTCAAGTGCATCTACATCGACATTGAGCTTCATATAATTGAGACCCTTTTCCGAATCTACAAGAGCACGTTTCATAGCGATTAAGGAATGATCTTTCGTGAGTGCGTTCAATTGAAATAACGTTGATCGACTCATTAAAGCGCCATTGACGTAATGAAAGGGATTCTCTGTTGTCGCACCAATAAACACAATGGTACCCTTCTCAACAGCTGGTAACAATGCATCTTGACGCGAACTGTTAAAGCGGTGTACCTCATCTAAGAATAGAATCGTCTTAGTTCCGTATAAAGACTTACTGCTTTGCGCTTGATCAATAACCTCTCGCACATCTTTGACAGAAGCTTCGACCGCATTTAAGCGAACAAAGGTTGCCTTCGTATGATGAGAAATAATATGTGCTAACGTTGTTTTACCTGATCCTGGAGGTCCATATAAAAGAATCGACGAGACTTGATCCGCTTCAATCGCACGTCGTAACAATTTTCCTTGTCCAATAATATGTTCTTGCCCAATATATTCATCCAGATTTACCGGACGCATTCGATCGGCTAATAGCCGAGAGACTGGGTCTGATTCCTGCTGAAAAGAGAATAAATCCATATATAATTCACGTCCTTAACTCCATCGAGATTAGAAATGTCTTTATCTATCATATCATACTCGGGATGAACATAAGAAAACCGTCTGGCTCATCCGCCACACGGTATACGTTTTCTACAAGTAGAAACGACAATCCCATCCATTATCAAAGACGGCATTCGTTTCTACGAACTATAAAGGAACTATGAACTTCTATGCTAACTCTTTACTGAAGATTTACCTAGCTCCATCCGCATTTTGACAATGACCTTCCGGATACTGTCTTCAGATAAATGATAGGTTTGTTGCAAATCTTCAACAGAGCGACCTTCTGAATATAATCCATAAATTTCTTCATTCCTACGGGTGATCAGCTTCCGTGTTCCACTGAGTTCTCCCCAGCCCACACGCTGATTGTTCTTCTTCGGGATATATATCAATTCCCCATGAATATATTGTTGAAGCTCTTTCAACAAGCTAGGTGGAAGCACATCCCTGCCATTTTTGTAATTCGCGATAATCAACGTCCTCCTTAAAGCATTGTCCTTCTACTGCTGCATTTAAGATATTTTTAATAACGCCCATTGATTCCGCCTCCTTTCGACTATGTATTTTTTTTCCAACCGATCTTATTATACATCATTAAATACCCTCATGGTTATAAAAAAATAATAAAGGGGACCGCTTGCGGCGGTCCCCTTCTGTAGGCTTCCGCTTACGCGGAAACCACCTCGTATGCGTTGATCAATTCAATCAGCCTCCTTTCATGGCGTAATGGTCGGTTCCGACATCCTTATTAACTCATATAATCAGGTATACCAACAAGTGAAAGAATGAGTAAAACTATTTTTTACCAAAAAAGGACTACCCCAAGGGGTAATCCTCATCATTTATTCTATTCAGATTCTTCAGGCCAACCTTCAACGGCTATCTCTTCTTCAGTGCTACCCAAATAATTAGGGATATCTTCGCCATGCAGAATCCATAGCTCATGCAACGCACGCGTACAACCTACATACATCAACTTAGCGTCCCATGGCTTGGGACCATAATGTTCTAAATCTGCATCCGCTACAATAACAGCATCAAATTCCAACCCTTTGGACAGATACACGGGAAGTACAGATAACCCACCTTGATAGGCTTGTTTACTTCCATCAATCAGGTGTAAATCAGCTACACTTCCTGCTAATTGCTGATGTAATTCTCTAGCCTCATGAAGTGTTCTCGTCAGGATAGCTACCGTCCGATACTCTTTAATAGACAATCGACTTAATGCTTCTTGTAGATTACTTACCCTTGCATCCTCACCTTGACCATAAGGAATTAATCGAACTGGATCTCCACTACGAAATACGGGGACTGCCATAAGATCACTTTGGACACCTTTTTCCAAAATGCCATTCGCAAATTCGATAATCTCCATGGTTGAACGATAACTTCGAGTTAATGCGAAATAAGCCGTATGTTCTGGCTTAAATAATGAACTCATCTCTTCCCAGTGATGTACTCCCCGATATGCATGAATTCCCTGTGAAAGGTCTCCTAGAATGGTGAACGAATGTCCCTTTACAAATAAATCAAGAACAGCCACCTGGAAAGGTGAGAAATCTTGTGCTTCATCAATAACGATATGATCAAATCGCTGATCGCCTGTTATATCATTCAATAAATAATGAATATAAAGAAGGGGGGACAGATCCTCTTCACGAATGATATCCTTCTTAAGATCAGACTGGGTTGATTTCAGCAAGCTAGCTGGAATTCCTTCTAATGCTTCATCTGACCATCCGATAGGTGCTTTCAAAGCACGAAACATTTGTTTATATAATGTCAAAGGCTCATATTTAGGCCATTTGGAAGAATAACTCTTCTCACGTTGTGTTGCCTTTTTCTTACGATCTTTAAGGACGGCTTCTGATGGAGACTTCTTAAGCTCCATTTCTACCCAACGATGGATCCTCGCCATGACACGCTCTTTACGTTTGGCAAGTGGATACGGCTTGTATTCTTCGTTATACCAATATAGAATCTTGTCCCGTGATAATACCTTACCATCCCATGGGGTGAAATCACCTTCTGGTACAGAGGAATTCTCCAACGATTCAATTACACTTGAGATCATCTTCATGAGCGTCAAAGACCCTTTGAATCGCCCTGGTACCTCATCATTCAATTCCCGAGTTCCACCTACATGTTCGAACCAATAATATAGTGTCTCCCCTGCATCTGCAAGTGGCATATTTAACTCAAGCACGTCCATTGCCCAATCAGCAAAGGTACTCTGTTGAATATCACCTACGCCCAGTTCAGGGAGTACATCAGAAATATAATCCAAGAACATATGGTTGGGAGCAAAAATAATCATTTTTTCCGCTGTGACCTGTTCTTTGTACTGATACAGTAAAAAGGCCAGACGGTGTAGTGCGACGGTTGTTTTCCCACTACCTGCTACGCCTTGAATAATGAGTGCTGTATTCTTGGCAGCACGAATAATCTGATCCTGTTCTGCCTGAATCGTTGATACGATATCACGCAACTTATTATCCTTGTTCTCTCCAAGACGATAGACTAGAAATTCATCGGATACCGCAGGTTGCTCATTCTCTCTGTTATAGGTATCAGAAACTCGCTCTAATATTTGTTTTCGTATAACGACGTTACGTTTCAAATACACAAGCCCTTCAATCAGTCCTTCAGGCGCTTCATAAGACGCAGACTCCTCACCACCCGTGAATGAGTAAAAAAGACTCGCCACTGGTGCACGCCAATCGATAACAAGTGGCTGGTCTGTCACCACTTCACGATCGACACCAATCTTTCCGATATAAAGTGGTTTTTTGTCTTGATCCTTCGTACCTTGGAAATCCAAGCGTCCAAAATAAGGCTCCTGCAGGGTTTTGGCCAGTGCTATACGCTTCTCTTCACGCCCCGCTTCGAGGATTTGCTCTGTGAAATCGTGTCCCGTATAGACATCAACACCTTGCAGCCATTCCAGTTGGCGATCAATTTCTGAGATCGCATCATTCAGCCTTTTCTCTTCCTCTTGATAGGCACTTTGAAAGTCATTTTCCAATTTCAGTTACCTCCTAAAAGTTTTTTTGGAGCTTTCGCTTCCTGCTCTACTTCGCAAAAAAAACTTGCTTCGTAAGCATAATCCAAAGTTTTTTTGGAGCTTTCGCTTCCTGTTTGATATAAGCTTTGCTTAAAATATTGTCTTACAGCAAAGAAAATCAAGTATATCATAACGCTATTTGAGAAACCACGAGCCAGTTTGAATTTAACCAACATCAGCGAAGGTGAAGGAATTGTCCTGAAGAAGCAGCAGCGTTTGCCTACAAGCTTTCCATAGGAAAGCTTCTTCGAAAGCATAGGTTTGCCCTCTGATTTCATCCGCTTCAAGCAATATACAATCAAGAAATCAGAGGGCATCAGCGATCTGAAGGACAATCCGTCATCGTAGCTGCATCCAACTAGAATGCTTGGTAAACCTTTTATAACATGGAATTAAGAACAAAGTTAGCTATAAACAAAATAGCAATTCCGTATAGAACGGGAGAAACTTCTTTCCCTCTATTCTGAGCTAACTTCACAACAGGATACGCAATGAAGCCAAAGGCCATACCATCCACAATACTGTAAGTAAATGGAATCATCACCATCAACAAGAAAGCTGGAAAAGCTTCGGTAAGATCTTTGAAATCCATTTCCTGTACACTTTGAACCATCAACCCACCAATAATAATTAGAATAGGTGCGAGAGCACTATCCGGAATCCAAGTCAGTAGGGGGATAAAGAAAAATGTTGCCCCAAACAAAATAGCTGATACTAATGAGGTCAACCCAGTACGCCCTCCTGCCGCGATACCGGCAGTAGACTCTGCAGCAGCTACAACAGGGCTTGTACCAAATATACCGGCAAATATATTCGTTACTGACAAGGCTCTGAGGCTTCCCTTAAAGTTCTCTGGACGTCCTATAAGAGTTGTCTGAGAAGCAACTAACCCAATATTTTCAAAGACAACAATCAACAACATGAGAAAAACAGCAATCCAAAATACGATACTTCCGATACTGGTCCATGATAGTCCTGCAAATACCTCACCGTATGCTTGGAAGGTATGACCTGACTCCGCTTTAGTTGAAGTTGGTCCGGCGCCTAGGAGATACGCAAGTCCAGTTCCTACAAGCATCGTAATGAGCATGCCTCCCTGTACTCCTCGTACAAAAAGAACTAATCCTAAGAGTAACGTCACACAAGATACGATAACGGATGGATCTGAGAAATGTCCAATAGCGACAAATGTCGTCGGATGTGCAACTACAATGCCAGATTTCTGTAATCCAATGAACGTTAGAAATAATCCAATTCCTACGGTTATACCATGTTGAAGATTCTTAGGAATGGCTTCACTGATGATTTTGTATAACGAAGTAAAAGCTACGATTGAAAAAATCACGCCCGTAACACTAACAACAGCAAGCGCTTCCTGCCAGCTAAGCTTCATAGAATGGACTAGCGTATAGGTGAAAAAGGCGTTAATTCCCATACCCGGGACAACAATAATAGGTGACTTCCCTCCAAAAGCCATTAGCAGACACCCCATAATTGACGTTAGTAGTGTACCCACCATGGCTGCTTTTAGTGGCATTCCTGCATCGTGAAGAATCGTAGCATTGACCATCACAATATAAACAACTGCAAAATAGGATACCAATCCTGCAATCCATTCTTTCTTCCAATCATCTTCTGGGGTAAGACCTAAACTTCGGTGCCAAAATCCTGTTTTCATCTACTTGCTCCCCTATTCTCTATTTACATTTAAATTCAGTCTCTAGCATATCTCATAATCACAAAAAAAGGACGTGGAGACCGAAATTCGGCAACCACGCCAACCCTATTTTGAAATTAAAAATTCACGTTTATGTCACAATCCCATTGTTAGCAAGTAACTCTCGAACCGCAACACTAGCCATAATTAATCCTACAACTGGCGGTACAAAAGCATTGCTCGCAGGCGGTTGCTTCGCTTTCCGTCTATCTGGTGCATTCTCCGGCACAATCTTCTGTGTGATATCTTCGCGTGGTTTCATCGGTGTCTCCGTAGAGAACACGACTTTCACGCCTTTCTTAATACCATCCTTGCGAAGTGTAGTACGAATGACCCTGGCAATAGGATCCATTGTTGTCTTCGATATATCTGCTACTTGAAAACGTGTTGGATCCATCTTGTTCGCAGCACCCATACTAGAAATCATCGGAATCTTTCTCTTGAGGCATTCTTTAATAATATGAATTTTATACACAATGGTATCAGACGCATCTAGTACATAATCCAAGTCATATTTAAATAATTCCTCATACGTTTCATCCGTATAAAACATATTGAGCGCGATAGCCTCACACTCTGGATTAATGAGTTTAACCCGATCAACCATTAATTCTGTCTTTTTCTGACCTACTGTCGTAGTTAAGGCATGAATTTGTCGATTAACGTTCGTGATATCCACAACGTCTTTGTCAATCAGAATGATTCGTCCAACTCCTGTACGAGCGAGGGCCTCCACTGCAATGGAGCCCACTCCCCCGATACCCAAGACGGCTACCGTGCTATTCTTCATGATTTCAAGGCCTTCTGATCCAATCGCGAGTTCTGTACGCGAGAATTGATTCAGCATCTAACTAGACCTCCTTTATGATTTCTTGTCATCACCTGGTTTTTTGGACAATTTAATATGAAGCTGTTCAAGCTGCACATTTTCTACCGGTGAAGGAGCATCCATCAACAGATCCGTAGCACTGGCTGTTTTTGGGAAAGCAATCGTTTCACGAAGGTTCGTACGACCAGCTAATAACATAACAAGTCTGTCTAAACCAAAGGCAATCCCGCCATGAGGTGGAGTTCCATACTCAAATGCATCAAGTAAGTATCCGAATTTATCGTAAGCTTCCTCAGGTGAAAGACCAAGTGCATTGAACATTTTCTCCTGAATCTCACGTTTAAATATACGCATTGAACCGCCACCCACTTCGTAGCCGTTTAATACAATATCATAAGCTTCCGCACGCATTTTTAGAGGATCTGTATCGAATAATGCTAAGTCCTCATCCTTAGGACGTGTGAATGGGTGATGTTCTGCAATATAACGTTTTTGGTCATCATCATAACTAAGTAATGGGAAGTCCAATACCCAGACAAATTTGAATTCTTTATCGTTAATTAATCCTAGTTGACGACCAATTTTAAGACGTAATGCACCTAACACATCTGCAACAACCTTACTGTTATCCGCGGAGAATAATAGAAGATCGCCTTCTTCAGCGCCCGTACGTTCTTTAATCGCTTCAATTTCTTGTTCTGTAAGGAATTTAACGATTGGACCCTTGAATTCGCCATCTTTCACTTGAACCCAAGCCAGACCCTTCGCTCCATAACGGCTTGCATATGTTCCAAGCTCATCGATGTCCTTACGACTCCATGTTCCGCATCCTTTAGCGTTAAGACACTTCACTTGTCCACCTTTTTCGATCACAGAAGCGAATACCTTAGCACCACTATTAGCTACGATGTCACTCAAATCTTCAAGCTCCAAGCCAAAACGTAGATCCGGTTTATCAGAACCATACTTACTCATCGCTTCTGCATGACTAATACGTTGGAATGGCAATGGTAATTCTACGCCTACCGTTTCTTTAAAGAGACGCGCCATCAGTTTCTCCATCATGTTTAGAAGCGTATCTCGATCTAAGAAGGAAGTCTCAATATCGACTTGCGTAAATTCAGGTTGACGATCTGAACGAAGATCTTCATCACGGAAACAACGAGCGATTTGATAATAACGTTCCAGTCCACCGACCATCAATAATTGTTTGTATATTTGTGGTGATTGTGGAAGAGCAAAGAACTCTCCAGCATGGACCCGACTTGGTACCAAATAATCACGCGCGCCTTCTGGTGAACTCTTCGTTAAGATAGGTGTCTCAACATCAATGAATCCTTCTTCATCCAAGAAGTCTCGGAATATTTTGGAAGCCTTTGAACGTAAGATAAGGGTCTTCTGCATCTCAGGTCTACGTAGATCTAAATATCGATATTTCAGACGAAGTGATTCATCTACTTCAACACCATCTTCGATAAAGAATGGAGGTGTCTTAGCTGAATTTAATACTTCGATCTCAGTAATATGGACTTCAATTTGTCCCGTAGGAAGATTAGCATTAACAGTCTCTGCATCACGTTCTACAACTGTTCCTGTTACTTTCAGTACATATTCGCTACGAACTTTATCAGCGATAGCAAGTGCTTCGCCGGAGTATGCTGGGTTAAATACGATCTGTACGATCCCGCTACGGTCACGGAAATCAATAAACATAACGCCTCCCAAGTCACGACGAGTCTGTACCCAACCATTCAAAGTAACTGTCTCTCCGATATGGCCTGGCGTAAGTGTTCCACATTGATGGGTTCTACTCATTCTTAATCGTTCTCCTTTTTTAATCCTAATTTTATACAAGCTTAAGATGTAGCTCATCCAATTTCACAGTATGTTGTTCACCTGTTTCCATCGATTTCAGCGCAATTTCTCCACGCTCTAACTCGTCATCCCCTAGGATGGCAGTATACCGTGCCTTGAAACGGTCAGATGATTTCATTTGTGCTTTCATCTTCCGTCCCAAATAATCGCGTTCTCCTGAGAAACCAAGTTGGCGAAGCTTAAATAATTGTTTGGTAATTTCTTTATCTGCTGCTTCCCCTAAAGCGACGAAGTATACATCTAGAGGTTTCTGTGCATTTAATTCGATCTGTTGTTTCTCAAGAATAAGTATAATACGCTCTAACCCAATCCCTACACCAATACCCGGTTGGTCAGGACCACCAATGCCGCTGACAAGGCCATTATAACGACCTCCTCCACCAATTGTGTCGATAGCGCCAATACCTTCTGCTTTAAATTCAAACGCGGTATGCGTGTAATAATCTAGTCCTCTAACCAATCTTGGATTCACAACATAGTCCACTTCCATCACATCCAAATGCTGCTTTACCTTTTCAAAAAGAGTGCTGCATTCTTCATCTAGACTTTCTAAAATAGAGGGTGCATCATGAAATTTATCATGGTCCACTTTACAATCCAACACTCGCATTGGATTACGCTCCATCCGAGATTTACAATCTTTACAAAGGCTATCTTTCATAGGTGTTAGATAGGCAATTAATTGCTCACGATATGCTGTACGAGTCTCAGGTGTACCTACAGAGTTAATTTCTACTTTCACACCCTGCAGTCCTAACTCCTTACAAAATTGATAACCTAGCGATATCACTTCCGCATCAATCGCAGGATCAACCGCTCCAAAGGCTTCTACACCAAATTGATGAAATTGGCGATATCGTCCTGCCTGTGGGCGTTCATACCGAAACATCGATCCGATATAGTACAATTTGCTGACATCGGGTTCACCGTAGAGCTTATTCTCTACATAGGCTCTAACTACACCAGCCGTCCCTTCAGGACGTAATGTCATGCTGCGGTCACCCTTATCATTGAATGTATACATTTCCTTCTCAACAATATCGGTTGTATCTCCAACCCCACGTACAAACAAATCCGTCTGTTCAAAAAGCGGTGTCCGAATTTCACGATAATTAAAACGTCTACATAAATCTCTCGCTTTTTGCTCAACGTATTGCCATTTTTCTACCGTTCCTGGCAATAAATCTTGCGTTCCTGTCGGTTTTTGAAAGGCCATCTATCCATACCTCCGTTTACATATTTAACCAATTTAAAATCAAAAAATCCCCCGCCCTGTTCAAAAAGAACCGGGACGAGAGATTGTTATTAACGAATCACCCGTGGTACCACCCACATTTCAAATGACCAACTGTCCTTAGACGAGCATGACCATTTGCTTACACGATTAACGCCCGTTCAGCGCAGGTGGCTACTACAATCATGTGAATGTTATGAGACTTCACTTGTTTCGCCAACTGTTCTCGAGGAAGTCATTCATCCGGTCATCAAGAGAATCCTTACAGCCAAGGGACTCTTCTCTGATCTTGTGGGGCCTGGATTACTTAATCCTGTCATTGAATCAATTTATAACTATTTTTAGATTGTAATGAACTAGCGCACTAAAGTCAATAGTTCACATCTCTTTTACGACAGAAAAAAACCTACAATCGACATTGTAGGTCCAAAATTATATTAAAAAAAGGGGGTCATAGGTCTATTATAGTCAGGCTATGTTAAAGGATCATGTATTCTACATTACAGTTATATTACAATTAAGTAAGCGCTTTATTATGGTTGGATCTAATCCATCTTTTCCACATATGCGTGGACTTCACGAAGCTTTTGGACGATTTCATCATATTGCTCATCTTTAACCTTCGCAACAAGAACATAATTCAAATTTTCAACATTATCAGTTGTTACATCCGCAGTGTCAATTAACGTTCCATTCTTGTTAACGTTCGAATCTGAATTACCATCACTTTCTATGATTGGAACAATGTTATTTCCAGCGACTCCACCACCCATAACACCTACTGCTCCTGAATTGTTCATATTTCCTGATGGACTTATTGCCACAAGAGGCAATAGAAGATTATTATTGCGCCCAATAGTCTCCGCTAACTTACTAACTTCTAAATTTTCTGTTTTATACGTTAGAAGGGTAATTCTAGCACTTTCTGCTTGATCCTCGGTTTGGAAATAGGCTTGAATATGTTTAGACATGTGAATCCTCCCTTTTCATACTGGAATCATACAAAATATATGAGATTAAAGTACCTTTAATAATTCACGAATAAATGCGGGTTCATCATCAGGTGTACGTGAAGTAATAAAGTTACCATCAACCACAACCTCTTCATTTTTGAACTCAGCACCTGCATTGATCATATCATCTTGTAGCGCTTGGTAAGAAGTAACCACTCGGCCTTTAAGCAATTCTGCGCTTATAAGTATTTGTGGTCCATGGCAGATCGCGGCGATCGGTTTCTTCTTTTCATTCGCTTTTTTTACAAATTCTAATATATTGGAATCCAGACGTAACGCTTCTGGAGAAGAACCTCCTGGAATAACAACAGCATCATATTCTTCCTTTAGGGCATCTGCTACGGCTAAGTCTGTTGTATATGTGGATGAACCTTGTTTTCCTTTAAGTGTTTCGCCTTTTTTCAACCCAATGATAACAGCTTCGTGTCCTGCATTTGTCACAGCATCATAGGGTTCTTTCATTTCGGAATCTTCAAATTGATTAGCTAATAGAAATGCAACTTTACTCATGATATCGGGCTCCTTTTTTTTAAGATCTAATTGTTATTACCCTAATCCGCGTATTTTATAACACCTAACTGTTATGTAAGAGATCAAGTTTCAACTCCATCTCAATAAGCAAATTCTATATATTAAAAAAGACAACCTTGATAGGTTGTCCCTGTTTACTCCTATTTAACGTGCTACATCCTTGGTATATCTTCACGATGGTTACCCTTGGGGCAGACCGACCACATTGGATATGACACGTCTTTTAAAGCACGATCACTTTGAATGATTTCATAAAAACTACCTATAGGCAACATGGGTAATACTTGAGATGCCCCTTGTTTGGATGACTGTCGCATGATACAGCGCTCCTTTGGATGCTTAAGAATATCTTGAGCTCTATTCTCATCATTCCCTCGGGATTCACCTTCTATGCGTCTACTTGGCTATCTATAATCAAGGTCACAGGTCCCCAGTTGGTAAAAGAAACATCCATCATTTCACCGAAAATACCCGTTTCAACTTGTAATCCTTTATTGACTAATTCACGATTAAAGGTTTCATAAAGCTCTAATGCCATATCAGGCTTCGCTGCAGCCATAAAGTTCGGTCGTCTGCCTTTGCGACAATCACCATACAGGGTGAACTGAGAAACGGATAATATCGCACCCTTTGTATCCACAACACTAAAGTTCATTTTCCCAAAATCATCTTCGAAGATACGTAAGCCCGTTACTTTTTCTGCCAAGTATTTCGCATCTTTCTCCGTATCCTCATGAGTGACTCCTACAAGTACCATCAATCCTTGATCGATCTTACCCACGACTTCTTCATCAACAGTAACAGAAGCCTCTTTACAGCGTTGTACTACCACTTTCATATGAACTTACTCGCTCCTTTTATCATACATCCCTGATTACTGGATAATTCGGTGTACCGTATATACATCCTTCACTCTTTTAATACGTTCAACGACTGAATGAAGATGATCTGTATTCCGAATAAGAATTGTCATGTGCATCTGTGCCATTTTGTTCTTATCAGAACGTCCTGTCACCGCAGAAATATTCGTCTTCGTCTCGGAAACAGCCTGTAGCACCTCATTTAGGAGTCCGTTACGATCATGACCTGTAATCTCGATGTCAACACTATAATTCGCTTCTAGTTGACCTTCCCACTCCACTTCGATAACTCGTGCTGCTTCCTCTCCATCACCTTCTAACATGATGTTAGGACAGTCCGTACGATGAATCGATACTCCTCTACCTCGTGTCACGTAGCCGATAATTTCGTCACCCGGTACTGGGTTACAACAACGTGCGAATCGTACTAACAAGTTGTCTATTCCTTTCACACGTACACCATTCGTAGGACGATTCTTCTTTTCTACCGTTGGAGCCTTGATTTCCTTGATCTCCGAGGTCAATTCAATCAGATTTGCTTCTTCTTGCTCTTTGCGTAACTTCTCTGTCAGACGTGTACAGATTTGGGATGCTGTTATACCACTGAATCCAACAGCAGAGAGCATATCTTCCGGATCATTAAAAGCAAACTTCTTCGCGACTTCCATTAGCTTATCATCAGTCATCCAATCGGAAGCATCCAACCCTAGACGTTTCAGTTCACGTTCAACCGAATCACGTCCCTTTTCAATATTCTCTTCCCGTCTTTCCTTCTTAAACCATTGTTTAATCTTGCTTCGAGCATGCGAAGACTGAGCGATCTTAAGCCAATCCTGACTAGGTCCATAAGAGTGCTTGGAAGTCATAATTTCAACAATATCGCCGGTCTTCAGCTTATGATCCAACGGTACGATGCGTCCATTCACTTTCGAACCAATCGTTCGATTACCAACTTCCGTATGAATTCTATAAGCATAATCTAATGGAACGGAACCCGAAGGAAGCTCTACAACCTCACCTTTAGGTGTAAATACAAACACAAGATCAGAGAAAAAGTCCATTTTCAAAGATTCGACGAATTCTGACGCATCCTTGGCTTCATGCTGAAGTTCTAGAATTTCTCTAAAGAATGTCATTTTATTGTCGAAGTTACCTACAGCGGCAGCACCCTCTTTGTAAGCCCAGTGCGCAGCAATACCAAATTCAGCAGTACGATGCATCTCCATCGTACGAATTTGTACTTCTGTCGGTTCTCCATTAGGGCCCACTACAGTCGTATGCAGTGACTGATACATATTCGCTTTGGGCATTGCTATATAATCCTTAAATCGACCTGGCATCGGTTTCCATAAGGTATGAATAATCCCTAATGTCGCATAACAATCTTTGATATTATCGACAATGATACGAATGGCAAGTAGGTCATATATTTCATTGAATTGTTTGTTTTTCGTAGTCATTTTATTGAACACGCTATAAATATGTTTAGGACGACCTGAAAGATCACCTTCGATCCCCATCTCATCCAGTTTTTCTTTTATTCTTACGATAACGCTATCCACGAATCCCTCGCGTTCTGCGCGCTTTTTATGAATGAGGTTTGCAATACGATAATATTGCTGTGGATTTAAGTAGCGTAGAGACAGGTCTTCCATCTCACCCTTGATAGCAGAAATACCTAAACGATCTGCTACAGGACAGAATATCTCCAATGTCTCATAAGCAATTCGGCGTTGACTTTCTTCCGATTGAAACTTCAATGTTCGCATATTATGAAGGCGATCTGCTAATTTAATAACAATGACACGAATGTCCTGTGCCATGGCAATAAACATTTTTCGATAATTCTCGTTCTGTTGTTCTTCTTTGGATCTAAACTTTATACGTTCAAGCTTAGTAAGCCCATCCACCAGCATGGCACAGGTATCACCGAACTTATTACGAATGTCAACTAATGAGACCGTAGTATCTTCAACAACATCATGTAAGAGAGCTGCAATAACAGATATCGTATCCATCTGCATACTCACGACAATATCTGCAACCGCTAACGGATGCAGAATATAAGGTTCGCCTGATTTCCGCACTTGACCGTGATGAGCCTGTTCAGCAAAGTCATAGGCTTCCCGGATGCGGATAAGATCATTTTCTTTTATATAGGCTTCAGCCTTTTCAAGTAATCGCTCTATGCCCATCTAGTTCATTCCGTTTCCCTTCTATATAAAATGAACCCGCATATCTAATTATCTTTGCAGGTTCCCTCCGTGTGATTTTTTATTAATTATGACGCTTGTGACGTAATACGTCAACACTTCATCTAATCCATGGAAAAGCTTTACAAAGAAGAGCAATTTTCGCCAATAAGTTAACGTAATATTGATTATTTCAAAAATGTTGTTGTAATATTCCACAAATATATTTAATCTATATAAGATCAATTTTCAAAAAGACAATATAAAACCAATTGGAGTGAACAATGTTGCAACGAGAAATTCAAGTTAACGAGCGATTACCTCTAGTCCCTGGTTTTCTACTTAGTCTACAGCACTTATTCGCTATGTTTGGCAGCACCGTCTTAGTTCCTAATCTTTTCGGTGTCGATCCAGGGATGATTCTATTAATGAATGGAATCGGTACTTTGTTCTATATTCTGATTTGTAAGGGGAAAATCCCCGCATACTTAGGCTCCAGTTTTGCTTTTATATCTCCTGTCAGTATGGTCATCATTAACAATCCTGGCCAAGGCTATTCATTAGCATTAGGTGCATTCATTGTTACCGGCGTTATATTCTGTATTGTAGCCTTAATTGTTAAACTTGCTGGGACAGGCTGGATTGATGTCGTCTTCCCTCCAGCTGTTATGGGAGCCATTGTAGCAACTATAGGACTTGAGCTAGTACCTGTAGCCGCACGCATGGCAGGATTGATAGCCCCTGCTGATGCCGCAACAGCATGGACCCCCGATTCATCTACAATCATTATATCCATGTCTACACTGGGTGTTACTGTCATTGGGGCGCTGATGTTCCGTGGTTTCTCTAAAATCATTCACATCTTGATTGGTATTGTAACCGGATATCTCTTGGCATACTTTATGGGTGAATTAAACACAACTGCGATCGCGAATGCTAGTTTCTTCTCTGCCCCACATTTCACAACACCTAGTTGGGACATAACAGTCATCCTGACCATCATTCCCGTGTCTCTTGTGGTCATCGTTGAACACATAGGTCATCTACTTGTAACAAGTAGCATTGTCGGCAAAGATCTAAATAAAGAACCGGGTCTACACCGTTCACTCCTAGGTAATGGGATCTCCACTATTTTCTCCGGATTTGTCGGTTCAACTCCAAATACTACCTATGGCGAAAATATAGGTGTTATGGCGCTCACGAAGGTTTACTCTGTATTTGTCATCGGTGGAGCGGCTATTATCGCCATTCTTCTATCCTTCTCTGGAACCTTCTCTTCTGTTATTTCTAATATCCCAGATGCTGTAATGGGCGGCGTATCTCTTCTTTTATTCGGTGTTATTGCTGCTTCAGGTCTCCGTATTTTTGTAGAACAGAAGGTTGATTTCTCAAAAGCATCCAATATGATTCTAGCTACACTTGTATTGGTTACTGGTCTAAGTGGCGCGACGCTAAACATATTCGGCGTTGAGCTCAAAGGAATGGCATTAGCAACCATTGTAGGGATCGTCCTAAGCCTGCTTGTCAAATTAATTGAAGTACTGGGATTATCTAACGAGAAAGAGGACTCTCCCGTTGAGGAGCCGCCTACCATCTAATGTATTAACCTGTATATCACACATAAAACCCCCTCATCCTTCTGAAAAGGATGAGGGGGTTTTATGTGTTTATTCGACTATTTCCCGGGAAACTTATCCCTTAGTCTTCATAGGATAGAAGTGAGAACACTTCTACGTCTGTTAATTTGTCGCGTCCCTTAAGTGGATCTAATTCGATTAGGAAAGCAGCACCCACGACATCTCCACCCAACTGACGAACCAAGTTTACGGAAGTAGAGATGGTTCCACCTGTAGCTAATAAATCATCTGCGATTAACACTTTTTGACCTTTTTCAATCGCATCTGTATGCATAGCTAGACTATCTTTACCATACTCAAGATTATAGCCCAACTCTATGGTCTCATAAGGAAGCTTACCACTTTTACGAATTGGAATAAAACCAACACCTAACGCGTAAGCAAGTGGAGCACCTACGACGAACCCGCGAGCCTCTGGCCCAGCGATTAGATCGATTTCAAGATGTGCAACAAGCTCTTTCAATTCATCAATAGCTTTTTTGTACATAGCACCATCTTTAAGTAGGGTTGTTATATCTTTAAAGCTAATTCCCGGTTCTGGAAAATCAGGGATGACACGAATATAATCTTTCAAATTCAAGTTATTTCCTCCTAAATGTTTTGAGCGTTACTTCTTGGAAAGACTTCGTAAAAACACACTTCGAAAGCCTATACCATGTTTTGAGCGTTACTTCTTTGGATATTATGAGGCACCCTTCAAAAGGCTTTTCATCCAATCCATTAATTGTGCTGTATTGGCATAGAGCAAATGGTGCTCCATTTCTGCAAGATTTCCTAAATCCCGAAAGTGAAAAGAATGATCTAAGTCCCTTTTGGAAGGTTTAGACACCAACGTAATATAACCGTTACTTCGTTCAATAAAGGATAACTCCTCGAACACATCCATCATCTTGGAGAGCATTCTTACAGAGGTGGATGACTGACGACTAATTTGGGATAATACATCCCGCTCTAATACTGGATCAGTTCCAATACGAGACAACAATATATACAACTTTTTAAACAGTTCTCGATCAGGAACTTGAAGTTTCTCTCGAACATCCGTCGCGTGTAGCAAGAAAATATTGCTTAATGACTTAAATGTGGTCATTATCTCATCTAACTGTCGTGTCGATTGGGGTGCATCCAGAACAAACAAGGTCGTTATGTCTTCTTTACCCTCTTGTTCAGCTATGGAGTTCGCAGAAACCATTCCACCGTTCTTATCATATACCCAAAAGGATAGTTCGTTCAATTCATTTCTTACATCTTGTCGCATTTTTTCATCAAATAGAACACCAACTTGAGCAGAATGGCCACGAAGACGAGGACTCATGATCCGTAAAAAGTGATTCATCTCTACCTGTGGATCTTTGACCCCACGTAAATCAAACACTTGAGGTTCTGAAATAGCTAAGTCATGGAGCATAAATTGCAGTTTTCGAGATCCATTCCACTCATTAATTGATAATTCCCCTATAACGTCCATTGATGTCCCCGTAGTCAATACATCTGCTAGATCACCTTGACCGAATGCAACAGCTTCCATCATTCCATTTGCTTGCTTCATCGTAAGTCGAAGATGTTTCTGATCACGACCCATTTTACGAGTTTCTTGTAGCTCAATATCCCTAATGATGAAGCGCGGAATAGGATTAGCCATTCCAAAAGGTTGCAGTAACTCTATTTCTTCAATGACAGAGATAGGTAAATCTGATACCTTCCATTCGCCATCAGCCACTACGATAGGAATGAGATCATCGGGCTTTAGAATGTTTTTGGCAAAATGATTCAGAGCACTTTCAAAATCACCTAACTGTTCGACAGACAAGCTCATTCCAGCTGCTGCCGAATGTCCCCCATAATGGTCCATCAAATGTTTGCAAGATGTTAAAGCAGCATACATATCAAGTCCAGGGATGGAACGAGCGGAACCTTTACACACTCCATTATCACCATCTATACCTAATATAATGACAGGGCGATAATAACGTTCTAAGATTTTGGATGCTACTATGCCGACTACACCCACGTTCCAGTCCTTTCCTGCTAACACAATAACAGAGGGAAGGCCTACCGATTGTATCTTCTCTTCGAGTTGTGCAAGAGCCTCTTGAAGAATATCCTCAACTACCTTTTGTCTCTGCTTATTCAAGTTATCTAATTCATGGGCAAGACCTAGCGCTTCGGACGGATCTTCTGTCGTTAGTAAAGAAACAGCTCTACCTGCATGATCTAATCGTCCACTTGCATTAATTCTAGGAGCCATACCAAAGGCAATATTGGTGGATGTCACTGTTTCCTTAACAATTCCACATACCTCAAGCAATGCTTGAATCCCTTGAAAAGAAGACTTACGCATCGATTCCAAACCTGTTCGAACAAGAATACGATTCTCACCTGTCAGAGGCATTAAATCAGCTACAGTACCAATAGCAACAAGTTCTGTCCATTCTAATGGTGGGTTGCCAATTAAAGCCTGACATAGCTTATATGCAACGCCTACACCCGCTAAACCCTTATAAGGATAAGTACAGTTAGATAGTTTAGGATTAATCAGAGCATACGCGTTAGGTAGAATCTCAGGAGGCTCGTGATGATCCGTAACAATAACATCAATCCCAAGGGAATTAGCATAGGCTACCTGGTCCACAGCACTTATGCCCGTATCAACCGTAATGATTAGAGAGACACCCTGTTGATGTGCCCAATCTATCGCATGATTATGAAGACCATACCCTTCGTTGGAACGATGAGGGATATAAATATCGTATGATGCACCCATGTGACGCATCAGATGAATCATCAGTGACGTACTGGATACTCCGTCAGCATCGTAATCCCCATATATCAATATATGTTCGTCATTATCCACAGCATGATGAATTCTGGGTACTGCTTCTGCCATACCATGTAATAGGTAAGGATCATGAATATCATTCATGTTTCCTTTTATAAACATTTCGGCTTCTTCAACAGTACAAATTCCTCTTGTGATAAGAAGGGAAGCGAGCAACGGAGAAATAGACAATACGTCAGCAAACGCTTGGCTTTCTTTAGCATCGAATGTCTGTGGCTGCCACTTATATTTCGAATGGAGCACGTATATTCACCTTTCTTTCCTACCTTCTTCATGTATCATTTCTTGTATTTACTGTAGTAACGTTGGTACATCTCGACTAGTTAGATCATGATTAGATTTATAAGGATATCCAGGATCATAAGGAACAACTTGAATGTTCACGTCACTCACATGGAGAAACCGATTCATTAGAAGCTTTTTGGCACAGTCAGCTATATCTTGTGCTTCCAATACCGTAATAGTTGGATTAACACTCACTTTCACATAAATAACAATGTAATGTCCCTGCTCATGTGACTTCAGATCGTCTACAGTTATGATTCCATGGACACGCTGAACGGTATCGATAAAATTCGCGGAATTCTCTTCCTCTATTTCCTGATGAGCAATCCTACCATATACAGAATTTACTATAAGAAGATAACCTTTTCTCAGCACTAGAACAGATACAATTAAAGCTGCAATAGAGTCCATATATAGTAAACCTGGCCACCCATACATATTACCTGCGACCGAAAGGAATACACCAAGCAATACGATAAAAGACGAATATATTCCTAGCCGATGATTTGAAGTATAGGTTACCTGTTTTCCTTCATTTCTCTTTTTGGATGTACGGTATTGAAATTGGAAAATGGCTTCTCTAACCGCAAGAGAAACAAAGACGGCAATCACTGAGAATTGTCCCGGTGATTTCAAATCATCCTTCGAAAGATTGTGAATCGCACCCGAAGCAATTTTTAGTCCTCCCATGAGAACTAATACTGAAAAGATAATCGCTAGCACAGGTTCTATTCTAACTGATTGGCGATTACCTCCAACTGTAGCCTTTCGCTTCCAAGGAAGTTTATTTGCTAGTGATGTAGAAGCTTCCGTAGCAGAATACAATGCATCTCCCAATAAAGCTTTACTATCGGAGAAATAACCAACAATCCCCTTAAAGATAGCAAGTCCAAATTCACAAACAATTCCTGTCCAAGTTACGGTTTCCGTTGATGCTGAACGTTGTATAGTCACATGGGCCCCCCTCTAGCAACTTCAATTCCGATAACTAGTATCCATGTATACCTTGCCGATCTTCTCGTACTTAAATCTAACGAAACGATGCACATTAATACCTAGTCATTATGAAAGCCGCGTCGTTATAGACCGCGGCTTTCATAATATGATTTCAACAACATTTTTTAGGCTTAAGATGCTTTGCCGAGTTTCTTATTCTTTTGTTTACTTTTAAGCAATAGCCAGAAAGGACTAGCAATAAAGATGGAAGAGTAAGCACCAAATATCAATCCTACAACCATAGCCAAGGAGAACATTTTAATCGATTCTCCTCCAAATAGGTATAGGAAGAGCGCTGCAATAAAGACCGTAAGAGCAGTATAGAGTGAACGCATAAGCATTTGATTCACACTCTTGTTCACTAATGCATTAAGATCTTTTTCGGTTTTGAGCTTAGCGAAGCGCAAGTTCTCACGGATTCGGTCGAAGATAACAATGGTATCATTAATTGAATAACCGATAATCGTTAACACGGCGGTAATAAAGATCAAATCCACTTCCAAACGGAAGATGGAGAACACGGTAACAACCAAAAATGCATCATGGATCAGCGCCAATATAGCTGCCAGCGCAAACCGCCATTCAAAGCGGATACTTACATAAATAATGATCCCAATACAAGATAGAAGCACAGCGTAAATGGCATTTCTTCCAAGTTCCTTCGCCATCTCTGTGTCTACCGTATTGATCTCAAAAGATGCAGTACCATCCAGCTTTAGAATCTCAGCTTTAAGTTGGTTATCATGCTCTTCATTCAACTCTTCGATGAATCGGATATTCATTCGTTTATCCCCAGGAGTAATACTCGTTCCGTCTTCTATTCCAAGTTTCTCGAGAATAGGTAGTACTTGACTCTGTGTTAGAGATTTCGAAAGGGATATATCTACATTGGAACCTGCACGAAAGTCAACTCCGAAGTTCAGCCCGAATACAGAAAGACAAATAATCCCTACGATCGTTAGAATGATGGAAGCTGTATAGAAATACTTACTAATATGAACGAAATCAATCTCTTTCTTAAAGCTCACGAATTTCACTCTCCTTTACACCAAATTGCTTCGGCTTTTTAAGTAGGCCTGACTTAACCAATAGGCTAAGCAACCAGTGGGAGAAGTAAAGGTTCGTTGCAATACTCAATACAATTTCAACAATGAGTACTAATGCAAAGCCTTTTACAGCACCTGTTCCGTAAGCAAACATAACACCTGCAACAATGATTGTTGTAATATTAGAATCTATTACCGTACGGAAAGAGGATTTATTCCCTGCTTTAACAGAAGATAGAACACTTTTTCCATTCCGCATTTCTTCTCTAATCCGTTCATTAGTTATAATATTAGCATCTACTGCCATACCAATCCCCAATATAAACGCTGCTATACCCGGCAAAGTTAATGTGAAGTCAGCTAGAACGAATACTAAGATTAGCAACCATGTATGCAAGATCAGAGCAAAGCTTGCTAGTAACCCAGGCAAACGATACATTCCAATCATGAAAATAAGAATTAATACGGATGCTATAAGTCCCGCTACAATCGTTTGATCTAGTGATTGTTTACCGAGTGTCGCCCCAACACTTTGAGAGTATTTCTCTGTAAGGCTAAGTGGCAACGATCCTAAGTTAATCGTATCACGAATATTCTTAGCTTCATCAATCGTGTAATTACCACTGATTGAAGCTTTCCCATCCGTTAATTCAGCTCTTACAGTTGGAGCTGATAGCAAATTTTCATCCAAGAAAATAGCTAGTTCTTTGTTAATAAGGCGTTTTGTAACTTCCGCAAATTTAGCCTTATCTTTCACCGTAATACTAATTTCCGGATTATTTAGATTATCAAAGCCAACTTCTGCGCCATTCTCTTTAAAATCGCTTCCTAAGAGCTCGATTTTAGTAAAATCTGTCGGTTCAATGCCTCCAGTGGGCGAACTACGAAACGTTAGATTCGCAGGTTCTTTCATTTTCTTTCTAACCTCAGCCTCGTCTGTTACTCCTGCGATCTTCAGACGAATTCGATTAGCTCCTTCAGTTGTCACTTCGGGTTCACTAGTTCCCATTAAGTTAGCACGTTTTTCTAAACTTTTTGCTGTACTGTTCAAAGATTCTTTGGTAACAGCTTGTCCCTCGACTAGTGGCTTAGCCTCATAGAGAATTTCAAATCCTCCCTTAAGGTCAAGGCCCAATCGGACCTTATCCAGTAATCCTGGGGTAGACACAGCCATAACGGCAGTCAACACGATTACTGTAACGAAAAAACTGATAATTCTTTTCATTCCGTTCTTAGTTCCCCTTTCGTTCTCAATATTCCTATTATAGCCATGCGTTAAAATGCAGTCAATTTATCAAAATTATAAATTTGTGTCATTTTGTGAAAAAGAACCACATTCTACCTTAACTCTATATGACAAAAAGGACCCTTTCTTAATCGAAAGAAGATCCTCGATAGGCAGCCATCGTCATAAAATTCATAAAATTCGTTACTTTCAAAGATAGAATATCATTCACTAACTTATAGAGAGGAGGAATCCCTTCCTTCTCGTATTTCGAACTTACACAGTCCCATACATCTTTACCGGTCACGTGCTCATATCCGATAAGTCTAAATTCTGCCGCTTTACTCATGCACATCATGTGAATATCATCATCGAGCTGGACACTACTTAAATCTTTTACTCCCACGTGTATCCCTCCTCTCTCATGATGTCTATATCTCTTAACAAGTAATTCGACCTTGGAGGTCTATTTCCTTTTTATATTTATTCTATTACAAAGCTTTAGCATGAGAATGGACAGGTTGAGCATATCCATATAATAGTGGTCATGCTGGATAACCGGCTAAGCTTGATTCTTGGAAGAGGGAGTGAAAAGTTGAATAAACGTAGACATATAAAACAAACATTTATACAAGGTACCTTGATATTATTGGCAGCAGGAATCATCAATAGGATTCTCGGGTTCATTCCCCGAATAATCTTACCACGAATTATAGGAGCTGAGGGGGTTGGAATTTACCAACTTGCATATCCTTTTTTTATCGTTCTAATAACGATCATTACGGGAGGCATCCCTCTTGCTATCTCCAAACTGGTATCTGAAGCTGATGCAGCAGATAATCCAAGAAACTCACGTGCCGTTTTACGAGTTAGTCTTGGGTTAACGATTGGACTCGGTATTGTCTTTATGCTGCTATCGATCTTATTTGCCCCTTGGATTACAAATAATATTCTAACAGACCCCCGAGTCTATCATACATTCGTTAGTATGAGTCCTATGCTAGTGATTGTAGCTATATCCTCAGTCTATCGGGGTTACTTCCAAGGAAAACAAAATATGATTCCATCTGCCCTATCCTCCATTGTTGAGACCGTGGTCAGAATTGTTTGTGTCCTTTGGTTCTCATTTCTCCTTTTACCCAAAGGAATTGAGTTCGGTGCAGCTGGTGCAATGCTTGGTGTGATGGCCGGTGAATTTATTGGTTTACTTATATTGTTATGGCAATACCATGCGGAGAATAGAAAGGAGGATATGACCGAACCCGAGAATATTGCCGAACCTGTTAACCCCCATGAACCTGCTAACATACCCACAAGAGGAGTACTTCATCGCTTATTAAAAATTACTATTCCTGTCACTGCAGGTAAGCTTGTAGGATCATTCTCCTATCTGTTTGAATCTATCATAACAGCACAAAGTCTAGCCATAGCCGGTTTTGCTACTTCTATTGCAACAGCACAATATGGAGCATTACAAGGAATGATCATTCCATTGCTACTCCTTCCCAGCGCACTAACCGCTTCATTAGCTGTCTCCCTTGTTCCTTCTTTATCAGAGGCAGCCGCTCGCAAGGATATGATCACGATACACAAAAGGCTCAACCAGACCATACGGCTTGCACTGGTCACCGGAGCACCCTTCTCTGTCCTTATGTTTATCCTCGCTGCTCCGCTATGCTTGCTTTTATATAACGACCAGAATATTTCAAGCATGTTGCACCTGATGGCGCCTTTCGCCTTATTTATTTACGTACAGGCCCCGCTACAGGTTGCCTTGCAGGCGCTAGATCATCCGGGTAAAGCACTTCGTAATACATTAATAGGTTCTGCCATCAAGCTGTTCCTAATCTGGTACTTAGCTTCCCAACCTGAATTCGGAATTCTAGGAGCCGTGATAGCTATTATTGCAAATAGTATCATCGTAACCATGTTACATGGATTCAGTGTAGCTAGAATGTTGTCTTTTAAATATAAGCTCTTCGACTTCTTCAAAATGGGTGTAGCTATGATCATCATGGCTGGTGGCACACAATATGCGTATAATCACCTTCCATTCCATGATCACCCTTGGTTTCAGTTCATCGTTGCAGGTATAGTAGGAATCCTAATTTATATCATTATTATATTTAGTATTAAACTCGTATCTATTCGTGATTTAGAAAAAACACCACTCATTGGTAAATGGTTTCGCACGGTTACTTAACCGGCTTACCCGCTATTTTTTCCTTAAAATCGATGTAAATTTGATTTTGATGATCAATACTGCACATAAAAACATCTTCAAAATTTTCTGCACCTTTAGCCTGAATTTGGTTTTTCAACCAAAAGCGTGACTTTTTGATCAATGCCAAATTATCATCTTGGACTTTACCATCCATAATTAGGGGTACAGGTATTCCTTGATGTGTGATCTTTCCGGCTGGAATCAGAACTTTCTTTCTTCTCTTCGATTTCTTGGCATTGGCATTGGAAAAATTCATACCCGAATTCGATTCTTTAGGAAGTACTGTAAGTTGACCCGTTGTCTCTAAAATAGCAAACTCCACGTCAGCAATATTATCAATATCCTTTTGACGGATCTGTAGCATAAGATCATCCAGATTGTAACGTTGTTTCTTCATCTCATCTCGATGGAGTCTACCGTTAGATATCAATACGGAAGGTTTACCATCAAACAATAACCGAAGTTTTCTACTTTTCAGACTTATTTTTGCAATGATGACCTGCAGAACCACAAGTACAGCCATAGGAATGATTCCATCCATAATGGGACGTTTCATATCTTCCACTACAAATACAGCAATTTCAGCAATCATGATAGAGATAACTAGATCGAACAGAGAAAGCTTTCCTATTTCGCGCTTACCCATAATACGAATCGTGAAATAGATAACAACATACATCAATAATGTCCTTAAAATGTATGTTGAAATATCTCCCGTCAATTAAATCCACCCCTTAATCTTGTCAAGATTAGACTATTATTTATTTCTATTGTCACCTGTTTATAGCAAGCTCATGCAATCATCTGCGTTTTAATTAATGGAAAGTCACTTTCACCATCAACTCTGTGCTTTCTTGTACTACTGGGGCAAGCCCCATCATACAATGACAGTAACTAATCAACTATAAAGGGGGGTCTCTCAGATGCAATTTATTCGTCAATTCATCTCATTTCGAATTACCAGCCCATTACTTGCTGGACTTTGGTATGCGTTCTTTTGGATGATGATGGGTTCATTCGTTCTATCGTTATTCTTATGGTTAAGTGAAATGCAGGAACACGATCTTGGCACGTATACTTATATTATTCATATATTCTCCGCGATCGTTGGAGGGATGGTATCGGGTAAACGTGCTGGTAAAAAAGGATGGTATCACGGGGGATTAACGGGTGCCTTTTACACATTAATCATTCTACTCATCAGTTTTCTAGCCTTAGATAACTCACTTCATTTTGGAAATATTCTTTGGATTGGCCTTGCCTTTGTTATTGGTGCTATTGGAGGAATGTTCGGGGTAAATTTAAAGCAAAATAAGTAATTCCCATAAATAGTCTCTTCCTTATAAATATGGTACACTAGATGAAGTCATGTTATAAAGAGGAGGCCGTTTTTGTGTTATATCAATCCATGGGAACCATTGCTTTAGCCTCAACAGTAACGATTATACTGCTTATATGGATAGGATCAATGCGTAATCCTTTTCTAGTCATCAAAGAGCTCGCTGCAACCATTCTATCTTCACGTAAATTTATAGTATTAATCTTGTCGGTTGCAGCGATCTTGTTCATTAATAAAAATGAACTACGCTTTGAACACAACATGAAATATTATGCTGATTTCACCCCCTGGATCTTCGGTATAGAGGGACATATCGTAAGAAATATACAAGACTTTTTCTACAATCCAATCATCACCCAAATATGCGTCTTCTTCTATGTTATTGTTTTTCAATCCTTACTAATTTCCTCCATTGGGGTTTACCTTTTAGATCGTAACAAGTTATTTGTATATGCCATTTGCTTCGCTATCATTATTAATTACTCTGTCGCAATTCCCTTTTACCTGTTTTTTCCCGTAAATGAGGTATGGTCCTATCCACCCGCAGGAGTCCGTTTTCATATGCTAGATGTATTTCCTACATTCGAGGAATCCTATAGACCTCTATCCGGTCTGAACAATTGCTTCCCAAGCCTTCATACTTCCATCTCTATGACGATATTACTATTGGGTGCACGTTCAGGTAATCGTCGTTGGAGAATCATCACAGGGATAAGTGGAATCATTATTATATTCAGCATTTTCTATCTTGGTATACATTGGGTTAGTGACATGTTTGCGGGTTCACTCCTCGGCATTATTTCATCCAGTTTAGGTATTTATTGGGCAAAATCAATTCTTAGAAAAGAGGAAAAACCCCTTTATAAGAAAGCTCCTCATAAAATTCGTGTGCCTCACAATAGTAAATAATGAATCAACCATTACACCGTATCATGCAAAAGAGGTTATCCATTTCGTCTAACGACGATATGGACAACCTCTTCTTTGATTTCACAATATAGTTCTAGATTAAGAATGTACTTTATTTACTTTCAACGTCTGTGCGAACACCTTGGCTAATCGCGCTACGGTCAAAAGTAAGTTTTGTAACATCATTCACAAGAAGTACGATAATATCATCAGTAATTTCTACGATTGTACCGTGAAGACCACCAATGGTTACTACCTTATCTCCCTTTTTAAGAGCACTTAACATGGATGCACGTGTTTTTTGTTTCTTTTGTTGCGGACGAATTAACAAAAAGTAAAAGATCGCAAACATAAGAACAAAAGGCCATAATAATTGAATCATTTCAGACATGTAACTTCCCCCTCAAATAGATTGCTTCATTCTAGAAACCTTTAAGATTCTCGTAAAGCCCATACTGTTCAAAAAACTCATCGCGAAAATCTAGCAGTCTGTCGTCCATAATACTCTGACGAACCTTGCGCATTAACTCTAGCAAGAAATGCAGATTATGGTATGTAGTCAGTCTCAGTCCAAAGGTCTCGTCTGCCTTAATCAAATGCCGCAGGTAAGCTCTCGAGTAATTCCTACATGTATAACAATCACATGCTGGATCTAGTGGACCGTAATCACGAGCATACTTAGCGTTGCGGATCACAACTCGTCCTTCGCTTGTCATTGTTGTCCCATTACGAGCAATCCGTGTTGGGAGAACGCAGTCAAACATATCTACTCCACGAATAGATCCTTCAATTAGCGCATCCGGAGACCCCACACCCATTAAATAACGGGGTTTATTACTAGGAAGTAATGGAACTGTATAATCCAGCACATCATACATGATCTGCTTAGACTCTCCTACGCTGAGTCCACCAATAGCATACCCCGGGAAATCCATGGAAGTCAAATCACGTGCACTTTGCTTCCGAAGATCTTCATGCATCCCACCTTGCACAATAGCAAATAGGCCTTGATCTTTCGTGCGGGCATGACTTTCAAGACAACGTTCAGCCCAACGAGTCGTGCGTTCAAGTGATTTCTTCACATAATCATATTCTGCAGGATAAGGAGGACATTCATCAAACGCCATCATTATATCTGATCCAAGTGCATTCTGAATTTCCATGGCTACCTCTGGTGAAAGGAACAATTTATCACCATTTAGATGAGAGCGGAAATGAACGCCTTCTTCTGTGATTTTACGCATTTCACTAAGACTAAATACTTGAAAACCACCGCTATCCGTTAGGATTGGGCGATCCCAATTCATAAATTTGTGTAGACCACCCGCTTCACGGATAATATCGTGTCCAGGACGTAGGAACAAATGATACGTATTACTTAGAATAATCTGAGCATCCATTTGCTTAAGTTCTTCCGGACTCATCGTCTTCACGGTTGCTAGTGTTCCAACAGGCATAAATGTAGGTGTCTCAATAATTCCATGAGGCGTATGAACACGCCCTAATCGAGCTCCTGATTGCTTACATGTTTTAATGTGTTCATAAGTAATTGCTGCTGCCATAGTGTATTTGAATTCCTTCCTTATATAACGTTCTTCTAGACTCAAGTAAAACTCACTTTCACTTTTTACCTATTTTAATAAATAAACATTGCATCGCCGAAGCTGAAGAACCGATACTTTTCCTTCACGGCTTCTTTATACGCATCAAGAATATGTTCTCTCCCTGCCAATGCACTAACCAACATGACCAAGGTGGATTTCGGTAAATGGAAATTCGTGATCAATGCATCCACAACCGTAAACTCATAACCCGGAAACATGAAAATACTGGTCCAGCCACTACTTTCCTTGAGTGGTCCACCTGAACATTGCTTCCCTACTGTCTCTAACGTTCGACATGAAGTTGTTCCGACAGCAATAATTCTACCTCCATCACGACGAGTATCGTTGAGTAGATCTGCCGTTTCTTGAGACAAAGAATAGTACTCCTCATGCATCACGTGGTCTTCTACTCGTTCCACTGACATGGGTCTGAAGGTTCCTAATCCCACATGCAGTGTAATAAACGCTACTGACACACCCTTTGCACGGATATCATCAAGTAATTCCTCTGTGAAATGAAGGCCTGCTGTAGGTGCAGCTGCTGAACCTTCATGACGCGCATACACCGTTTGGTAACGTTCACGATCATCAAGCTTATCCTTAATATATGGAGGAAGTGGCATTTGTCCAATCCGATCTAGGATTTCTTGAAATACTCCATGATAAGTAAACTTGAGTACTCTGCCTCCCATATCACCTTCAGACTCAATCACCGCTTTAAGTTCTTCACTAAAAACGATCGTATTTCCTTGTTTCAGTTTTTTTCCTGGCTTAACTAATGCTTCCCAGCGATCCTCACCTAAATTCTTAAGTAATAGAACCTCGGCCTTAGCACCCGTATCTTCCTTTACACCAAATAGTCTTGCAGGGATAACGCGAGTGTCATTCAATACCAGCGTATCGCCTGGCTTAAGATATTCCGTTATATCTTTAAAGGTATGATGTTCTGTCTTACCATCTTCTTTATTCAGCGTAAGCAATCGTGATGAACTTCGATCAAAAAGTGGCGTCTGTGCAATCAATTCTTCTGGTAGATCAAAATTATATAATTCTACATCCATGTGTCGTCATTCCTTAGTAATAGTGACATTTTGATAATAGTGTTTCAAAATATCCTGATAATCATTCCCTGCATCCGCCATGCCTTTTGCTCCCCACTGAGAAAGCCCTAGACCATGACCATTTCCTTGTCCAATAAATATAAACTTCTGACCTGCTTCCAATACTTCTGCCTTTGATTCACTATTCATGATGACAGTTCCCGCATTGTTAAGACTACTAGTCCCTGAAGCTGAAATAACGGAAGTACTAGAAGAAGCAAATGCCTTTACCGTTACACCGTCTGAACCTAATACAGTATAACTTCCTGTTGATACAATATCAAACAATGTACTTGGTAGTCCGTTAAGGGCAGATCTGAACATATCTGGATATTTCACGTCCATGACTTGTCCATTGACTTGGAGTTCAATAACGCGACCGGATGGTCCACGTTTCGTTATTTCTAGTGCATCTATGCTTGAAGGTAACTGTAAGGTTGTTATCCCCTTCATCGTCTTAAGTAATTCAGCAGAGGTATAAGGACCTCTAACCCACGAATACGTGTTTGATTCTGCAACTTTTGCTAGAATTACAGCTGTATCTCCCGGATTAAGTTTACTAACTGCTGTAACATTGGATTGAACTAAAGGGATGACCCGAACATCCGTATCCTTTGATGTTACCGTTAACTGAGCCAGCCCCGAAGCTGTTGTACTTGGCAATTCTTTTACATTATCCTCTCGAACATAACCTGTAACACCATTAGTTAACAAGACATGATACCACATCTTGAGACTCTTTTGTGCGGTTATATCCCCTTCACTTGTGACACTTTCAAAAGTTTTATTATTACTATTCCACACTTCACTAGAATCAGCCGTTACACCCCCACTATTAGATGAGAATATGGTCTCAACCACTTTACCATCTTGTGTTAGGATTTCTCCCTGAGTGTCATCAACAGCTTGGGTTATACTCGTCGCTTCCGAACCTATCCCATTATATACTTGGCTTAATGTCGTATCGACTACGTCTGCTATCTTATATTTGTTGCTCTGAAAGATAGCATAACTTCGAGCAGCTACAGCCTGTGATTTCAATGCCTCACTTGGCCATGAAGAGGGTACTTCTCCCCCAACAACGGAATAAAGGTACTGTTCTAACGGCACTTCGTTCACCAATGCTAGCTGCCCATTATATAGACTAACTTCCCAATGACCTCGATAGCTACGTGCCGATCTCTCCGTAACTTTCATTCCATGTGTATTGTCTGGAATCCACAACTTAGCAGACTCACCGCTTATTTGATAATGATCAACCGTTTGTATTGAAGTAAGATTAATACCTACGTCTTGACGTAATATAAGTGCAGGAATAGAAGAGTCAACCTCTGATACCGTTACTGACGGTACAAGTTGACTCATTTTATTTTGAATGTTTGACATTTCAAGATCACTTACGGCTTCTCCAACCCACACGGCATATTGAACTTCACCGGAAGGCATTCCCTGAATAACGGTCATAGCATCCAATCCAGCAGATTGAATGGCCTTTTGTTGTGTTGCTGCTTGATCCTGAGAATTGTAGACTCCAGCAGACCAATGTTTACTTCCCTTTAGTGAAGGTACCTGACCGTTCAATTGAGAAGCTACCGTCTTAGTTAAGCGAACTACAGCCTCATGTCCCGCTTGTTCTGTTGCATACGTTCCCGAATACAGCTGATATACCGTACTGTCACCTAGTGAAGTACTGAATATCAACGGCTTATCGCTCGTTGAAGACAACTTCTTCGCTGCTGCCGCAGCTGTTATCCAATCCTTTGTCTCCAATACTTTGACACGGAAAGTATCCATGCTAAATCGCACTTGTTGATTACCTTCTAAAGTAACCAGCGATTGATACCCATCTGTCCCCTTAAAACCTGCATTCCATGAGGAAGTAGATTGCAAGGTTACAGTAGGAGTTGTTGATTTGTAAGTAGTACCTAAATCTAGAAACAATGCAACTCTTATGTTATCCGGTGTGAGCCCGTCCGCACTTACCCCTTGTGGGGAGGTTAGACAAGCTGAACTAAGAACAATAACTAACATTCCTTTACCTAACCACTTCAATGCCTTACTTTTCAAATTGAGAATCATCAAATTCTCCTCTCTAAGATAGGTTATTTACTTCTGTTGAGGTGGTTGTGGCAATCCCAAGTGTTGATAGGCTGTAGGCGACACTATTCTTCCACGTGGTGTTCGTTGCAAGAAGCCAATCTGCATTAAATAGGGTTCGTACACATCCTCGATCGTCTGACTTTCTTCTCCTATCGTTGCAGCAATCGTATCAAGTCCTACCGGACCTCCACGGAAGCTAGTAATCATCGTATGAAGTATTTTGTAATCAATCTGATCTAGCCCTCTCGGGTCAACTTGTAACATGTGCAGTGCTTGATCCGCAATATCACGTGTGATGATGCCATCTCCACGTACCTGTGCATAGTCACGTACTCGCTTCAGTAAGCGGTTAGCAATACGAGGAGTCCCCCTAGCTCTTAGAGCTATCTCTTCAGCTGCGTCGCCCACAATCTCAATACCGAATATGTCCGCTCCTCTGGATACGATAAAGCTAAGTTCGTCCACACTATAGAATTCCAGCCGACTGACTACACCGAATCGATCCCGTAGAGGTGCTGATAACAGGCCTGCACGTGTTGTAGCTCCGATTAATGTAAAAGGAGGCAAATCCAATCGGACGGATCGGGCACTTGGCCCCTTCCCGATCATAATATCGAGCGCGAAATCCTCCATCGCTGGATACATAACTTCCTCAACGGTTCGGTGTAGACGGTGAATTTCATCAATAAATAGCACATCACCTTCTTGAAGATTGGTCAGTAATGCAGCCAAGTCTCCAGGACGTTCAATAGCAGGTCCAGACGTAGTACGTAGATTGACACCTAATTCATTAGCGATGATATTGGCCAATGTCGTTTTACCAAGTCCTGGCGGACCATATAGAAGCACATGATCAAGGGCTTCATTACGCATTTTGGCCGCTTCAATATAAATCTTTAGATTTTCCTTCACTTGATTCTGACCAATATATTCTGCCAAATATCGTGGGCGAAGACTGAGCTCCACCGCCTGATCTTCCATCATCAAGTTTGCTGATATAATACGGTCTTCCATTACTTATCGCTCCTCTTCCTTAGCCCGCATAGAGCAGTTTGAGCGCCCGCTTCATTAAGACGTCTATCGTGTCTTCATAGGAGACATCATTTTTAATTTTTAACCATACACTGTCTAGCTCTGTTTCCGTATAACCTAGCGCCTTCAATCCTTCTCTAGCCTCAGACCACGAAGATCCATCTCCCGCTTGTGGTTCAGGAACAGTGAATAATCCTCCAGATATAACCGTTGCACCAAGGCCTAGACCATCTAACTTGTCCTTCAAGTCTAGGATCATTCTCTGCGCAGTCTTCTTTCCGATGCCAGGAAGTTTGGTTAAGAACGCAATATTCTCCTGATAGATTGCTGAAACAACAAGATCCGGATTTCCACCACTTAATATACCAAGCGCCACCTTGGGGCCTATACCAGATACCTCAATTAACTTACGGAACAACTTCTGCTCCTCACGTGTTGGGAAACCAAATAATAACATCGCATCTTCACGTACATGGTGATGGATATAAATTGTAACTTCACCTTCAAGTTTGGCAAAAGCATATGGATTAGGGCAAAATACACGGTAACCAACACCCCGAACATCTAACACAACATAATCATTCTCCAAATGGACGACAGGGCCAGTTAAGAAATCTATCATTTTCGCAATACCTCATTTAACTTCGAATTTAATGTATACGAATGTGCATGGCATATAGCTACAGCTAAAGCATCCGCAACGTCATCGGGTTTAGGAACTTCTTTTAAGCGCAAATAAATACGCACCATCTCCTGAACCTGCTTCTTTTCCGCCTTACCATATCCGACAACAGCCTGCTTCACCTGTAATGGTGTATACTCACCGATGGGTAATCCTCTTTGTACTGCTGCTAGAATCATGACCCCACGTGCCTGACTGACGGTCATTGCTGTCGTTACATTTCGATTAAAAAATAGCTTTTCGAATGCAACGGTATCTGGTTTATATTTATCTATCAACTGTATCATACCTTCGTACACATGTAACAAACGGTCTTCTTCTGGCGTATGAGCTTCTGTCTGAATACATCCGTATTGAACCGGCGTGATTTTACTTCCCTCCTTGTCTACAAAACCAAATCCGACAATGGCAATACCCGGGTCAATTCCTAAAATCCGCAAAGTCAATCTCTCCCTCATCATAAAGCGAACATATGTATTCGTTCTTCTTATTATATGAAAAACTATCAGTTAAGTCTATGACTGCTAGAAATACCACCGTGACATACCATAGATTCTTAATAAACCTCTAGAGCGAGTATTTTTTCCCTTAAGATCGGAAATGATATAATAATTCGCTGATAAAAGCATCCATCGCCAACGTCCTAATAGCTTCATTTCTATACACAATTCCCACCACTTTTTGGGGAGTAGGTTCAATAATTGGAATGATTTTAATGCGATGATCTGGTATATGATTCACATTTATATAAGATTTGGGTAAAATCGTTGCCCCTATATTAAGTTGGACCATCTGTAACATAGACTCCATTGTTGACAGTTCGAGAATAGGACTAAACGTAATTCCTACCTCTCTACCATATGCATCTATCATCTGCCTTACCAGGAACTTCTCTGGAAATAATACTAGGGATAGGTTCTGCAAACGCATGAATGATACACTACACTCCTGCGCTAATGAGTGCTCAGTAGAAACAACTAAACTAAGCTCTTCCGTATATAAGGGCTGACTTATTAGATGAATATCTTCCAATGGAAGAAATACAACACCGATATCTAGCTCGTTATTTAACAAACCCTGCTTTGTTTCTTCCGTCGCTAACTCTATCACAGATAAGGATATACCCGGATATTTCTCATGGAAAGAAACGATGGACGTAGTGAGTAAATGGTTACCTGAACATCCAATTCTCAACTTGCCTCGTTGCAATCCTTTGATCTCTTTTATTTTTATTTGTGCCTGTTCTAGCTCATAGAAGACTCGTATCGCATGATTCCGTAGAATACTTCCTGCCTCTGTCATATGATTCCTTTTCCCGATTCTTCTGAATAACGGTGTACCTACCCTTTCTTCAAGTAGACGAATCTGTTGACTCAACGTAGGCTGACTAATACCTAAACGTACTGCTGCTCTTGTGAAATGTAACTCGTCACAAACAGCAAGAAAATACTCCAAAAGTCTAAATTCCACAGAATCGCCTCCCACTTATAGATGCTAACTATTATCTTAATAGATATAATTGGATTGACCAATTGTTTTTTTTATCATTATAATTAAGAAAGAATATTTCAATGAGACTCAGGAGGAGTTAGAATATGGACATTCAAATTCAACAAAGAACCACCCACAAAGTAAAACCGGATGAAAGCCATCTGGAGTTCGGTCAGCATTTCACAGATCACATGTTTATACTAGACTACAACTTAGAGCAAGGTTGGCATGAACCTCGTATCGTTCCTTATGCCCCTATTGAATTAGACCCTGCCGCTATGGTATTTCATTACGGTCAAGCTGTTTTTGAGGGTATGAAAGCATTCTTAACAAAGAATAAGCAAATTCTCTTGTTTAGACCTGAGAAAAATATGGAACGTTTCAACCAATCCAATAGACGTCTTGAAATTCCTGAGGTCGATGGTGAATTCCTGATCCATGCCATTCAAACCTTAATTAATGTAGATAAAGATTGGATTCCAACTGGAAAAGGGACCTCATTATATATTCGCCCCTTTATTATCGCGACTGAACCTTGTCTAGGCGTACGTGCATCCCACACCTATAAACTCATGGTCATTCTGTCACCTGTTGGCGCTTACTATAGTGAAGGACTAGAGCCTGTTAAAATCAACGTAGAGAGCTCCTACACACGTGCAGTTCGTGGAGGTCTGGGGATGGCTAAAGCTGCTGGTAATTACGCGGCTAGCATCAAAGCACAGACGGAAGCCAAAGAAGCAGGTTATTCGCAAGTTCTGTGGCTAGATGCCATTGAGAAGAAGTATATTGAAGAAGTAGGAAGCATGAATATTTTCTTCAAAATTGACGGGAAAGTCATTACACCTAAATTGAACGGTAGTATTCTAGCGGGTGTAACGCGTGATTCAATTATGGAATTGCTACGCAACTGGGGTGTGCCTATGGAGGAACGTCAGCTCTCCATGGAAGAAGTGTACGAAGCATCCAAGAACAATACTTTAGAAGAGGTATTTGGAACTGGAACAGCTGCCGTTATATCTCCTGTTGGTGAATTGTATTGGAATAATAATCAAATGGTTATTAATCAAGGGCATATCGGAGAACTATCTCAGAAGCTTTATGATACAATTACAGGCATCCAAACAGGATTGATTGAAGATACACTTCAATGGACGGTTCAAGTCTAATCTTAATTTATTAGCAACAATTGGAATATCAAAACAACTCCCTCTAACATACTGAGGGAGTTGTTTTTTATATCTCTTCTATTCTTAATCTGTCCTCTTCATCACATTCTCGCTATGCTCGCGTGCATAGTCACTAAAAGTTGAAATGACACTGTTATACTCATCAATATCCTGTATTCGGATACCATCATATAGTTCTTTTAGAACCCCATTAGGAAGTGTTGATTCCATGGAATTAATATCAAGCTGAAAGAATGTTTTTAACACTTTTTCTTTATGAGGAGGGCCTTCATATAATGTAAGATTACCGTTTGCATCCATACTCATATAAGCTTTCTGTTTACACACAGGTGATAAGTCTGAGATCGTCTCTATAAGCCACACATCCCCGTTACGATCGAGGTGACCTATCCATGCTGGATTATGTTGAAGTAGATGACTAATGCGTTCAGAGCGCATTTGTCCAAGAACCTGTTCTTCTTGACCACAAACATAATTTTTTCGAAAAGTAACCTTATGCATTTCATCTGATTCTTCTAATCTTTGTAAAAAATAACGGTCTTCTTCGGACTCATCCTCGAGCGAATTATTCTGTAAATATTTTAAAGTTTGGACAGCAATCTGAGGTTTCGAGTTCAGTAAAGATTGAACTTTATCGGAGAGATGAAATCCCCACCAGACCATCCCAACAACAATAATACACAATGCCGTTGTTCCAGTCCGTCGCTTCCACTTTTTCCAATTCCTTTTCAACTGTTTTTTTAGTTTTGAAGCATTCACGCTAATCCCCTTCTATCTGCTTACTTTTCTTTATTGTGACCGAAGAGGACTTCGTTTATACAGCCAACAGACCTTCGAAGTCTTTATCCCGTCCTGATTTCTCTAGAAAACGAGATATTTTTAAAGATATGCAATGCGAAAAACAATAAATAGAGGTTTTTGAAGAAAGATACCTTATAAACGGTCATACATATTTACTCTAGTTATTGTCGTTAACCGACCACATTTGGATTCTCTTTAGCTTAAAAGGGCTCTTTTGTTTTTCACAAGAAGAAGCAATCAATAGTATCATTTGGGTGAACACACGTTGAATTTCCGCTTGGCAGGAAATGGGGAAACCACTAGGTTTGAAAGGACCTACCTGGGGTGTGAATCCAAAGGGACTGTTCACAGTCTCATAGGGTAAGGGTAGGGCGACTCTCACCGTCCGAATCCGACAGCTAACCTCGTAAACGCACAGAGAGAGATCCTTGATCCGCAACGTCTTTGCGTTAGGTTTATTTAAGCCTGTAATCGCAAACCGCAGCAGAGGTCCTCCTCTGTCTGCGGCTTTTTGTGTTGTGCAAAACTATTTTAAGGGATGAGCCACAGTGGAAGCACTGTATACAGTACGTATTATTATTTTGGAACACATCAGAAATTGCTTGAACCTCTTAGTCTACAGTCATTATGCTTTGGTGCACTCTGGTATGAAGAAAATGGATCCAGATATATTATGGGTTATGCATTTGGCGATAATAAAGTTGACGTGCCCCACTAATTCAGTAATCTCTCTTCATATAAGGACTGTACAGACTCAAGCACCATACGAGAGGTAGACACGAGTATTCGTGAAAAACAACAGCAACAAGACTGGTAGACACGGCTCAGATTTCCGATCGCCACCGTATTTAAAGATCCCTGGAAGAATACTCCTACAGGTGGGTATGTCTTAAGATCTCGGGAGACCTACCCTTTCCATCTATCTGTATTGCACAAAATGAAATATCAACTATGGTTGGAACATTCCGCTGTATGTGAAAACAAGCCCGAGCTGCTCTCCTTTATCGAGAGGACAAAACTTACCCATCATGTCGAACTTAGACTCTTAGAAAGCTGATGCATAGGTAAGTTGCAGTCATTACCTTACATAGCAAAAAGACCACCGAAGTAATTCGATGGTCTTTCATTTGATCGGGACGACACGATTTGAACATGCGACCCCCTGGACCCAAACCAGGTGCTCTACCAAGCTGAGCTACGTCCCGTTATATGCCGGTGAAGGGACTCGAACCCCCACGGTTTCCCTCACGATTTTGAGTCGTGCGCGTCTGCCAGTTCCGCCACACCGGCGTGTTATGTATTTCTTAATAAAAATGGTGCGCCCTAAGAGATTCGAACTCCTGGCCTTTTGATTCGTAGTCAAACGCTCTATCCAGCTGAGCTAAGGGCGCAAATATTTGTGATAAAAATGGAGCGGACGACGGGAATCGAACCCGCGACCCTCGCCTTGGCAAGGCGATGCTCTACCGCTGAGCCACGTCCGCAAAACATATGGTGCGCGTGGAGGGACTTGAACCCCCACGTCGTGAAACGCTAGATCCTAAGTCTAGTGCGTCTGCCAATTCCGCCACACGCGCACGCTTGTAAAAAAAATGGTGAGCCATGAAGGATTCGAACCTTCGACACCCTGATTAAAAGTCAGGTGCTCTACCAACTGAGCTAATGGCTCACAACTGTAAAGATAAATGGCGGAACCGACGGGATTCGAACCCGCGATCTCCTGCGTGACAGGCAGGCATGTTAGGCCAACTACACCACGGTTCCACATAAATATATTCCTCTAAGGAATAAAATTGGTTGCGGGGGCAGGATTTGAACCTGCGGCCTTCGGGTTATGAGCCCGACGAGCTACCGGGCTGCTCCACCCCGCGTCATTGTAACAAGCATATTGAGTTAAATGGTGGAGGCTGAGGGGATCGAACCCCCGACCCTCTGCTTGTAAGGCAGATGCTCTCCCAGCTGAGCTAAGCCTCCATAAAGGATAGAATACAATATAATTGGTGACCCGTAGGGGAATCGAACCCCTGTTACCTCCGTGAAAGGGAGGTGTCTTAACCGCTTGACCAACGGGCCTTATATGGCTCCCCGAACAGGACTCGAACCTGTGACAACTCGATTAACAGTCGAGTGCTCTACCAACTGAGCTATCAGGGAATATAAACGACTATAAAACATGATTACCATAAGTATGTAAACATATCTTGCAGAGTATCTGCTTGGCGGCGTCCTACTCTCCCAGGACCCTGCGGTCCAAGTACCATCGGCGCTGGAGGACTTAACGGTCGTGTTCGGGATGGGTACGTGTGGAACCCCTCCGCTATCGCCACCAAACGGGA
>NZ_JCAIUM010000015.1:0-131400 GCF_059445545.1 Paenibacillus sp. Y568 | reverse complement strand
AACTTATGATCTAGTACATTCTGTTAGAGGGAACGCGGAGTGCTGGGAAACTAGCACGCTCCGTGTGGAGCAGGGGAAAAGCTGGAGATCGCATCAAAGGCTTACCTATTGCTACCGATAGTTCAAGCAATCAAGGAGTAGTTTGCCACGGCACCATCTCGTTAAGCTAACATTGTGGTGGTAATTTCGCTAAATAACGTTTTCAATTCTCATATCATTTCAATTGATTTGAACTACATAGATCATATGGGTTATTCTAATATATGGAATTCATTATTTGATTAAAGATAGAGGAGAGGATACAAAGATGGATATGACTCTTTTGAAACAGCTCACTCTTTGGCATAATAAGAGCCAGTATAAGAAAATTGTTAACAAAATTATGGAAATACCCGAAGCAGACAGGGACTATGACTTAGTTTGCCATTTGGCAAGAGCATTGAATAATCAAGACAGTTATGATGAAGCTATCAAATATTTTTTATCGGTGCATGAGCAAGGCAAGCACGACCCTCTTTGGCATTTCCGAATAGGATATGCTTATTATTACCTTAAACAGTATAAGGAAGCGATCGTTGCTTTTGAACACACGGTAGCATTAGATCCTGAAGATTCACATGGCAGGACGTTTTTAGAAATGAGCCTCAACGCCGCTTCTAGATCAGGAAATGACACCATCCAGTTAGTGAATGTTGAAAAGGAGATGAGGATTGGGACTGACCCCCGCTTGTTAGAAATTGAAGAAAAAATAAACCCATTTGGGCTAGTTGCGCATAATAATGGAAGCATATCTATGATTTTAGGTGTCGGTAAATATAAGCATGAAATTTTTCAAACACGAGCTGAAGAAGGAGTTGAGGGCAATGGCTATGATTGGGGTTCATTAGCAGCCGTGTTTCTTGAAGAAAAAATGCCTCACTTAGTTGATATCATACGATTTGACCCGGAAGCTGATACGTTCTGCATTTATACAGACAATAAAGAAGCCCTATTTAGTTTTGCAATCGCCTTTAAGGAAGCATGTGAAGATGACTCATTAATGAAAGATCTATTTTCACGAGCTGTATTAGATTGATTGGAAATATTAAGGTACAACAGTTTCCTTTGTTGCATCGAAATGACATAACTTCATAAGGAGAGGTCACTGAATAAAATGAGGAATAAATCAAAAATAACTCGGGTAGTATGGATTTTTGCAGTATTTATTATAGTGACTTTAGTTAGTTTGTTAATACATAGATTTGAATCCAATTTAGGCTCTTATACGATATCCTATGGAAATACTATACATGTAGAAATCAATATAGATGGACTTCATAAAGAAAATAGTGTAAACCTTTTGATAATCAACGGTAGTACAATAAGTAAATATCCATTTGATAAAGGAAACAAAGAATACACGTATTCAAAAAACTTGGATATAGGATCAATAGATTTAAAACAATATGAGATATTAGTAGAATGGACTTCAAACAATAAAAGACATATTGAATATCTAAGAACAAAAACAGATTAAAATATATATTAGGTCGTCGGTAATGTGCGAACGTTAGAGGAAGTACTGGCAAACATTTTGAATGGAGAGATAAGATGAATAGATGTTCCATCTGTGATGATCAATTAGCTTTTATTAATTCAAACGATCCGCTTAATTGGCTACTCTTGATAAGATGTAACTTTTGTGGATTTATGAATAACTGATACTGCAATTGGTAATTTAAACAATCCAGAGTATGCTTTTCAAAAACCAAAGATATCAGTATTTATTAGGAGTAGAATGTTACTTGATTTGCCTGTTCTGAGGATCCAATCTAAGAGTATAACAATATAATAACCTTGCAATTAAGTGAGGGATATTTGACTGAAGCGACTTGTAAGTTCAATGAGCCATTGACAGATAAAGAAATTGAGCAATATATACAGAAATTAGGTTATGATCTTCCGAGTGACTACAAAGCTTTCTTAAGAATTTGCAATGGTTGTTATTTGTTTGACCATCCAATCTATGGGGGAGAATCATATTTATATAAACTTGATGACATTATGTCATTTACGTATGAGGAACCATCTGAAGGATATTTGAAAATTGGCTACTTTTATCAAGATAATATAGTTATAGATTTAAAGAAGTATAGGGAAGGACAGAAAAACTATTTATTAGTTAAAGGACATATTGAACATTTTAATGAAGCAAGAGAGTTAAACATGAATTTTGAATTATGGTTCGATAGGTTTATCGTGAGTCAAGGTTCAAAGTTTTGGACATGGTCCATATATACAACTAATTAAGATAGGACTGTTTTTCGAAGAAGCCTGCCACATCTGATAACAAAACATTTCTACTTCCTCGCTAACGCTCCTTGGTCATGATTTTGGAGTTATATAAGTGTAAGGGGATGATTATGTGACTATAGAGATTTCAGTGGAAAAAGCTCACTCGCAAGGAATTGAGACCAGACATGACCTGACCTGGTGGAAAATGGAAAACGAAGATATAGTTTAATATGTAACGACGACGGTAGTGCTTCAATCTGGTTGGATCGCATATGCAGAGTACAGGGAAGGTCAACCGCATGTAGAGATTATTAGGCAGGGTAAAAGCATCAATGTTGTTAAACATCACATTTTTATGCCTTCCAATAGCTTAATACATACGATATACGAAAGGCAGGATAGTTGAGCATTTATATTGAATTTTAATACGGAAGAAAACACTTAGTGAGGTGAAAATATGAATAGCGAAGTGATATTGCGAGACGTGAATAAAGATGACTTGCCGATATTTTTTGAGCAACAATTGGACAACACCTCCAACTATATGGTGCCTTTACTGCCAAAGATCCAACGGACATGATTGCCTTTATGACTCACTGGCAAAAGATATTAGACGACGATCGAATTATAAAAAAGACCGTACTCTTTAACGATCAAGTAGCGTCCTTTATTTGCTCGTGCAGTGAAAGATAATACAGCTTCTATTCGGGTATTGGAAAACTGCGGGTTTAAGATTTGTGGTGAAGACAAGGGGTTTTCCAATGCACGTGCTGAGGAAGTCGAAGAATATGTTTTAAAGTTGAATAGAGACAATCTTTTATGATATTCCAGACACTAGGGACAGAGAAAAGGAATTTGAACGTGGACTCAAATATTCTAAAGAGCAAGTCTACAACATGATAAAAGAAGCATTTGATATAATCATTCAATATCTCGAACACCTTAAATCAAACCCTGAATTGTTGTTATCACAACCGTTTATCAATCGTCCACCTTTTACATATAGCCAAGTAAACAATGAGACAACGGTTCTTAATCTAATGATAGCAATGATCAGAGAAATACATTATCACACCGGGCAAATAATATATGAAGCAAAGATTAGAAAGGGACAACTTGTATGGAATTATGACTAATATAAAAGTGCTTAAATGTGAAAGTGTTTCCAAGAAGGCAGTAACATCCTATAACATCATATCTACACTGCGGGCCATTCGACCCTTGTTCTAAGAATAGAAGTGACTCAGTGCACAACCCTGCGAGGCTAAGTCCGTCGGGTCCGGAGCGTTTGCGCCTTAGTTATAGGATATCGCCGAAAATAATAGAGGTGAAGGTATCCCCATGAAGCGAATAATTGTTATAGGTTCTACTGGATCAGGGAAAACGACCCTGTCTCAATTTTTAAGTCAAAATCTTAATTTGCCAATTTATCATCTGGATTTTTTGTATTGGAAAACGAATTGGTCTCCAACTGATACGGATGAATGGAAAGACATTATTACTAATCTTGTTAAAGAAGAAGAGTGGATCATTGATGGCAACTATACAAGTACATTAGAGATAAGAATCAAAAGAGCAGATACTATTATCCTGCTTAACTTGCCTAGATTACAGAGGGTGTTTCGTGTAATAAAAAGAAGAATAACTAACATCGGTAACCAACGGACTGATATAAGAAATAAAGAGCAGATAAATATTAGTTTATTAAAATCATTATGGATTTTTGATAAGAAGAGGAAACCTGAAATAATGCAAATTTTGGATAAATATAAAGATGAAAAGGAAATTATAATTATTGAGAACAGTGGTCAACTCAGAGAGTATTATAGAAAATTGGATTGATAACACAAGAAGTCGGCGACATCTTATAACACGGCATATCAAAAAAAGTAGTACAGTAAAACAGCTTCGTGTTTTTCTTCCGGCAATCTGTGCAGGGCTTCGGCAAGCAGCTTGCCGTGATTTCCTTTCCTGCCACACAAAAGGTAGGTTCAGCTTCATCATCAGCAAAGTAGCTGTCATAGGTAGTAAAGCTGCTTTTCCTCTTGCGGGGACAGGTCGAATATATTTCCTATCGTGTATCATTCAAACAAATAATTTTACTACCTTTACTTTCATAATAACGTAGCATTTCGTCAATTTTCCTTTTATCATAACTGGTAATGCAATCTGATAGGACATTAACGCCATAAGTTGCTTTGCGTAAGTTGTAACAGGTTGATTTAACACAAGCAACAGCATCTGCCCCTGCAATATAGAAATCACATATTTCATTTTTACTAATAAAGTCTGTAAATTCTTCACAGCTTAATGCGTTTCCTTTGTATTTTGTAAAAACATTTTTTGATACTATTTTCAAGTCTGAAGCTAATTCAGACCCATATGTATTGGGTTTAAGAGTCCTCGTGCCGGTTGATAGATTTTCATGCCTTATATAAATAACATGAATATTATTATTGACTGCCCAATCAATAGCTTCATTGATATTGCCAATAACATCCTTGTAATTCTTTGTTATGTCATTTTGAATATCAATTATTACTAAGGCTTTTTTCTGCATAGTGTTTCCTCCTGATAAGTAGATTGATTTGTTTTCTTTTTTATATTACCTTGTAATTGTTGACAACAGTATGGCAACATTCTAGGATGATAACAAGAATTTTTGGAAGGCGGCTATTAGATGAAAGTTGACAGGCTTGTTAGCATTATTATGATACTCCTTGATAAAAAGCGTATAGGTGCACAGGAGTTAGCAGATATGTTTGAAGTTTCACCCCGCACAATCTATCGAGACATAGACACTATCAACATGGCGGGTATTCCTGTTCGCTCAACATCGGGAGTGGGCGGCGGCTTTGAAATCATGCAGAAATACAAGATTGATAGAAAGGTTTTTTCGGCTACCGACCTTTCAGCGATCTTGATGGGGCTTTCCACTCTTTCCAACATGATACGAGGTGATGAACTGGTAAACGCCCTTGCGAAAGTCAAGAGTTTTATCCCCGCAGACAGGGCGAAAGACATTGAATTAAATGCAAATCAAATACATATAGATTTAAGTCCCTGGATGGGCAACAGAAACATACAACCATATTTAGAAATTATCAAAACAGCTTTACAGGAAAGCAAGCTACTTTCGTTTGAATATGCAGACCGCTATAGAAATAAAACTGCACGAACAGCAGAGCCGTATCAGCTTGTATTGAAAAGTAATCATTGGTATTGGCAAGGGTATTGCCATAAAAGGAATGATTTTCGTTTATTTAAACTATCCCGCACATCAAACCTACAAATACAGGAGGAATTTTTTACGCCACGAGATTATCAAAAACCGGAGTTAGATTTTACTGATATTTTGGCAAATATGCAAACAAAAATCAAAATTCGAATTCATCAATCTGTCATGGACAGGGTACTTGATTATTGCACTTATGAACACTTTTCGCCAGACGGTGATGAGCATTGCATTGTTAGTTTTCCTTTCATAGAGAACGAATACTACTACAATATTCTTATCAGTTTTGGGGATAAATGCGAGTGTTTAGAGCCGTTACATATCCGCACAGAAATGAAGCGTAGAATACATGATATAGCTACCATATACGAAAGTTAATAGATGGAGTAAGCCGAATACATTCAACTAGCTAAGTCTTGACCACATATTTCTCTCCCTCGGAGAGTATGTCGGCTAATTATGGGGAATTTTCAACTGCTGATATTAGGTATTGTACAATTGATGTTCAAAGCTTATGCTATGTACTATGGGATCTTGTTGCTAATGGTAGAACAGGTTAGACTGTCTCGATTATTTATGGAACACTCCCCTTGACAATTTCTTGGTTATGCACTGCGTAGGATCCTTCGTCACTGGTATAGCACCTTCTTCATTATTTATGTAGTCGAGATGAAACTAGCTTCGCAAAAGATAGTTAATGCGGATCTCATATATATTCGCTCCCAAATGTGCAGTGTTAGTGTGGTGAAACAACTAGACTCTATAGATTACTAAATATGATATCCAACAACTAAACCCTTATTGATAAGGGTTTTTCTTATTTCTAGTGTGAAATCCTATAATTAAGAGTTACAAATTTTTAGTAATTAATCATAATATATGTAAAATTATAATTGACCAACATTCAAGCCGAATGGTACGATATGTATAAAAAGGATATAGAAAGGAATCTTACTTTGGGAGATTTAGATCTGAAAGATATTGACAATCTTGACTCACTAACAAAGATGCTTAAAGGGGCATTTGCGATTGATGCTTATAAACACATGATTGAGATAGCTGACAAGCTCTATACTCAGGCTTACAAAGCATTACAAGTGTTAAACGATAAGAGCGTACCACATCTGCACATATTTGAACGAAACATTGTATATTACATTGGTTTTAGTCAGTTGTCGAAAGGGATCGCTCTACAAAAAACTAATAAACTAGAAGAGTCAAAAAGGTGTATTGAGAAGTACAATAATTTAGACTTGGTCAATGGTGTGGAACAGGAAGGACAACAAACGATTGATTATTTCAAGGTACTTGCTAGAGCAAATACATACACAATAGATTTATTGCAGGGAAAAGAAGAGGTGATGGAAGAGTACGTCAACTTTATCAAAGAAGGCAAGAATGATGAGTTGCTCCCAGGCCTTATCACTATTTTAGAATCTGCGATAATGCACAACTTTAATATCTCTCACATTTTAACTGAACTAGGGGAGAAGATCGATAAGAGTATAGACGCTAAGGAAACACGAGAGAATAAACGTTATTATGTAGATTACCTGTATCTCTTATCATTGTACAAGTTTAAAGAAGGAGATCACAAAACTGCCATTAACATCATTCTAGATATTTTGGTAACTTCTGATAGGGTTAAGGATGACACAGGATTCAAAAAAATATGCGTTCTGTTTGAAAATTTTAGATTGCATGCTTCACAAAGTCAGCTACAAGACTATTCATCAATACTAAGACAAATTTTGAAAGGGGATTTTGAAAATGAAAAAAGTATTCAAGGCATTATGTTTGATGGTAGTCGCATTGTTAGTATCTGTCCCTAATCCTGATTTAATTATTACGTTATTAAACCATGGAATGAACTTTTAGAATACTATTACTGCTTAATGAACAATAGTCGCCCTACGGAACCCTTATGTTTTGGAAGGGCGATTTGTGTCACTTATGAGGTGTAAGAGGAAAAGAATATAGCCCGATTAATATCCGCGTTAATCGCGGTTTTTTTGTTTTAATCGCCGTTTGAGGTCAATAATATAGTCCGAATGTCGATAGAGATAAAATGTACTATTACGCTTTATATTTAGAGGCTCCTTCTAGGAAAGCAATTATATTGATCTTTTTATAGCTCATTGCATAAAACCAAAAAAATATTATAGCTATGTCGGATGATAAAACTATGTACCGCTAAACGAATTAGGTCAAGAATGAGTTCCAGTGGTCGTTGATAATTAAGTTAACGGGCAATTTACCTTAATAGTAATGTCCATAGTATGGATTATATGGTAAGTTAAATAGAGATGTTTAGGCGGTAATTTTTTTCCAATTGTAATAAAGTCTGTCGTGAATATAGATACGGTAATAGGGATCTGCGACATGTGTCGCAGATATTACGTTACAAGAAATCAGCGTAAGAGAGTGTCAAAACTAATAACAAATGCTGAAAATTACTCTGAGCATAAGTTGACCAGGCTTAGATAAATTACGAATTGCATTGCATAAACAAGATTGCGATAAAAAATTTATAAGGAGAATAAATTTATGGAAAAAGTCGACTCAATTGAATTAGTTCATTACTCGGAAGAGCATTTAGAAATACTTAATAATTTTGAACTTCCAGAAGAACAAATTCTATTTACTGCTCTCCCTAAAGAGGTTTTAAATATTACGGAAGGACAGTATCCAATAGTTATTCTTAGCGAAGAAGTGCCAGTGGGATTTTTTTTATTGCATTCGACAGATAGAGTGAAAAACTACACAATTAATCCTAATGCAATGTTATTAACTACGTTATCTACTGATCACAAACAACAAGGAAAGGGATATGCAAAAACGGGTATGCTCAAATTATCTCATTTGATTAGAAATGAATTTATATTTTGTGATGAAGTTATTTTGGCTGTAAATCATAAAAATGTCGTAGCTCAAAATCTATACTTGAATGTTAGTTTCATTGATACGGGTGAGAGAAGGATAGGATCGAATGGGGAACAAATTGTAATGAGTTTGAAAATCAAGTGAATAGGATCACTTATTTATACATAGTACATATGTACAAAATACGGGTTTTGTGAATAAGTATATGATTTAAAAGGATCCTCTAACCAAATCCTTACTTTTAGGCCTATTTTCTCTTTATAGCTATCTATCTTAAACTCTATAAAGAATTACTATTGTAAGTCTCTTTCAGAATTCTACTTTTAATGTCATTAACTATTATAGGGATTTCATTACCTATTTAAACCTACATATTATATGTCACACACCTCCAAATGTAGTTCGAGTCGCTCTTTAATATGTTGCAGCACCCATTAGATGATTTCATAGATGCTGCTGCAGATGTTGATTTCATTTCGTTGATTTCTCAATATCATTTGGATTTTTTTTGAAATAATGCTGTCCATAATCCCGATATACCAAAACATTCATTTGGCTGTTCTAGATCCTGCATTCTACGAATTTCAACAACTTCAAAATCTTTGAAAATCAATGTTAATTTTTCAGGAGTATAGCCAAGTCCACCTTTTAGACTACGGTCACGATACACTTCCCAATCCGTCATAACGGATCCACCTATAGTACCATTTTCATTAAAACAAGTAATTCCAAAAAATCCACCAGGTTTTAAAGCATGATTTATCAAGTTCACATAATCCATTCTTCGATGTGGAGCAGTATGGTGAAAACATCCGGAATTGTATATTACATCGTATCCTGCATTCTGAATTTCCAACTCAAAAATATTTTTTAAACAAAAATTGATACGGACTCCCTGTTCTTTAGCTCTATCTATCCCCCACTGTAAAGCTTCTTTGGATGAATCTACTGCATCAACATCATACCCTTGCTTGGCAAAATATATAGCATTTCTGCCCGGTCCACAACCTAAGTCTAGGACCTTTCCTCCTGATGAGAGTATATTATGCTTAAAATATTGGACCAGGTTTTCATCCGGAGCATTGACGAAAAAGGGAATTGGCTTATCTCTTTCAGAATAGAACGTATTCCAATTAAATTTAGATTGTTCCTTTAATAAGGAATCAAGCATCTTAAGGATATCCTCATTAGAATGAATCATCTCCATCATAACTCTACCTCCTCCTTCATCAATGTAAACATACAGTGAAGCTTGGATATGACAATGCTAATCTCTCTAATTGTTGCGTAATGGTATCTCTGTCAAAGCCTTTACCGAATAATTCAGGGTCAGGTTTAAAAGTTATACTGGTACCCCTTAATTGTGTAACGCCGACAGTTATTAGATCGGATTGTGGTATACCATGTTTATAATCTTGGCGATAGATATAACCTTCTCTTTGGACCTCAACAGCGAGACTGTAGGTAAGAGCGTTGACGATCGCAATACTTATCCCTTTTTCCGCACCAGGTACTTGGTACGGGGCTTCACTGTTAAATCTTTCGATATCCGTTAATACCGTTTGAACCGTTGATTTATTACTGTTTTCAAATGCTTTTACAGGTATACCTCTACCATTATCGCTAACGGTTGCACCACCATTCGGATGTAAGAAAATATGGACCTCATTGGCATAACCTGCAACGTGTTCGATAACTGAATTCTCTACTACTGCCCACAACAGCAAATTAGCATCGTAACCATCCTTGGATTTATTCCCCAGATATGATCCTGCAGAATTTCTTACCTCGACCATATCTAAATAATCGCTAGTGTCTAACATATCTACCACAGCTGATAACAACAAAATGAGAGGTAATTTGCGATGATCAGGTAATGTATAGCGTCCACTTGTGTCCTGAGTCAACAAATCAGCACCTTGTAATGCCTTTAAATGATGATATAACTGCCCAGTAGTTCCTAGACTTAACTTCTCGACGATTTCGGTGCCAGTAAGGGATTCGATAAGAATGGATGTTATGATATCAAGACGCGGTTTACTGCCTAGAGCGGAAAGTATTTTCGAAATTTTCTCGGTGCCAATACTAAGTAACTGCTTTAATTCTCTTTCTTTTGGTTCCCAACGTAATATTTGTCCATTGGATTGATACTGACCTGCGTAATAAACGTAACCCGATGAACCCTCATCATGACCTGCATGAACTTCATTCATCTCGTCAGAGAACCCGACATAGGGACGACCGGTCCCAATACTACGAACAAGTTTTTCAAGTTCTGTCATCTGTGATTTCAAAGCGTTAATCTCCATACGCCAATCTTCATCACTCACCATTTCAGCCTCCAATATTTACGTAATTACGTATTATTTATTTACATAATTACTATACCAATATTCCTGCCATGTGTAAACAATTACCATAAATGCAACTGCAATATTCCCCACCAACCATGAATCATTCTGAATCGATTTTATGATCTTAGAGTCTCTTTTTACAAAAATATACGCCAAGCGTATGATGTCTACGGCTTGGCGTTTCCCATTAAACAATATCTAATTTTTAGTTATATCATTGGAATAGAAAACGCAGCAGATAACCTGATAGTATAGTTCTAAATCGCAGCTTCCTTTTTAGCTAATTTACAACCTCCTTTTATACACCCTCATCGCAAAGAAGTAGGCTATGAGCATAATCCCAATGCACCATGCAAGCGCGACCCATATTTCATTGCCCACCGGCTGACCAGATAGCAACGCACGGATGGCTTCCACGATCGAGGTTACTGGCTGGTTATTGGCAAAGGCGCGAACGATCGATGGCATTGATTCGGTAGGCACAAATGCGGAACTGATGAACGGTAGGAAGATAAGCGGATAGGAAAACGCGCTTGCACCTTCTACCGATTTAGCGGATAGTCCAGCAATCGCTGCGATCCAAGTCAAAGCCAGTGTAAATAGTACGAGTATACCGGCTACAGCAAGCCAAGGCAGTACCCCCGCCGACGAGCGAAAGCCCATTATGAGCGCTACAAGAATGATTACGACGACCGATATAATATTGGATACTACCGAGGTCAGGACATGCCCCCACAGCACAGCGGAACGTGAGATCGGCATGGTGTGGAACCGCTCAAGGATGCCCCGTTGCTTATCCAGAAATAGGCGGTAAGCTGTATAGGATATTCCGCTTGCAATCGCAATCAGCAGGATACCGGGCAACAGGTAGTTCACATAGTTATCTGTACCGGTTTGGATAGCACCGCCAAACACATAGACGAATAGTAGCATCATTGCAATCGGAGTGATGCAGACCGTGACGATGGTGTCCATACTGCGGAAAATATGACGCATGGAACGTCCGAGCATAACACCCATATCGCTGAAAAAGTGGTTCTTTGCTGTCTCCATTTACATAGCCTCCTTTTTGCCGATGATTGAGAGGAAAATCTCTTCCAATGTCGGCTGTTTTTCAACATATTCCACCTTTGCAGATGGGAACAGCTTTTTTAGATCCGCGAGCGTACCACTTGCGATAATTCTACCCTCATGCAGAATAGCAATTCGGTCGGCTAGCTGCTCAGCCTCCTCCAAATACTGCGTGGTCAGGAATACCGTCGTTCCACCGTCGGCAAGCTCCTTGACAATCTTCCAAGTCTCAATGCGAGCCTCGGGGTCAAGCCCAGTGGTTGGCTCGTCGAGGAAAATAAGCTGCGGTTTCCCTACAAGACTCAAGGCGATGTCAAGCCTGCGGCGCATACCGCCCGAATAAGTAGACGCCCTACGATCGGCAGCGTCAGTCAGGCCGAAGCGTTTAAGCAAGTCGTCCGCAACCTGACGTGGATTGTTGAGGTGTCGCAGTTTGGCAATCATGATCAGATTTTCTCGTCCGGTCAGCATTTCGTCCACTGCGGCAAATTGCCCGGTCAGGCTGATCGCCTGACGTACACGGTCGGGCTGTAACGCAACATCGAATCCGTTTACAGTGGCAGTTCCGCTGTCTTGTCTGAGCAGCGTGGTGAGGATTTTGACAACTGTTGTCTTGCCCGCCCCGTTGGAGCCGAGCAGTGCGAAAATACTACCCTTTTCCACCTCGAAATCTACGCCTTTTAGGACTTGTAGCTGTTTGTAGGATTTTTGCAACCCGTTCACCTGAATGGCTATGTTTTTCATATTCATTCCTCCTCATATTGGATTTAAATAACAGTAACCCCCGACAAATCGGCACCCATGCCTTTAAGAGAGGCATATGTCAACTTATCCATCATCGCTCCGTCAAAGCAGACGGTTTTGATGACACGGTAATACTTTTTAGACCACGAAGATGTCGGAAAAGACACGTTCTTGAGTGTCGCACCCTTAAACGAAACTTCATTCAATGCGGATTTGTCAAACTTAACACCGATAAAGGTTTGCCCGTCAAAACACAGCCCTCCCAGAGCGGAAGAATTGAACTCCACGCCGTCAAAGATACAGTTTTCAAAGATTGTTTTACTGAGTAAGGTTGTGTTCAATTTGACGTCGGTCAGTTTTACACCTATGAATTTTGCACCGTCTAGCATCGACGAGCTGAAGTTGGTGCGTACAAGAATCGATTTATGGAAGCTTGCATTCGAAAGATCAAGACCGGACAGGCTGCAATCTGTCAGATTCGCGCCATCAAAGTTTGCTTCGCGAACATCGCTGCTCGCAAACGTGCTGCCGGTCAAATCAGCACCCGAAAAGTCTGAACCATGAAGTGCACTCCCTTTAAACTGTCCTTTATGGGCCGTAACGCCTGCAAAGTCGCTCTTAGCTAGATTGCTTCCGATAAAGTTCGTCACCACCTGCCGCTCCAGCGAGCGGGAAAGGTTGGCGACTTCCTGTACCGTTTGCTCAATGTCGCCGATGCTGTCAATGGTCATCTCAAAGGCGGTTTCATCATCCTTGCCCTCGGCCTTGAGTTCATTAAAGCGCTCCTGCAAATCGGAATGCAAGTCAGTCTTCAATTCGGTGACGCTCTTTACCCCATCGTAAGGTGCGAAAACACCGTTCAAATAGTTGGTTAATTTCTCATTCATAGCTTCAACTCTCCTTATAATAAGTCTTCAAGCACGCGCTTAGCGTATTCCCAGTTGCTTTTGTTACGAGCGTAAGCAGTCTTTCCCTTTTCGGTAATTCTGAAATATTTACGCCGTCCACCCTGAGACTCATCGCCCCAATACCACTCGATATCACCATCCGCCTCAAGCCGTCGGACGCTAGAGTACATCGTGGCTTCCTTCAACTCATACTCGCCACCAGAACGCTCGGCAATCAGCTTGACAATCTCGTACCCGTAGCGATCTGATTCGGATAAGAGCCGTAAAATCATCGTATCGGTATGTCCTCGAAGCAGGTCGGATGTAATTTTGTTGTCGCTCATGTAATCACCCCCGCATTCACATGATACGACACATTACTGTGACTGTCAAGGTAGTATATTAATTATATTACTTTTATGTTCCTACTTCGAATTTAATTTTATAACTTCATCACTGGAACGACCCAAATAAAGTAGGCAACCAAATGTGAATACGGTGGCCTACTCTACACAATTTATTATATTTATTCATCTTTAATGACACTTCACTTGGTATACATAACCTTCCTTAATCGTTAGTAAGATTCACCTTCACATACGCAACTTCTATTCCGTTTACGAGTAGAGAAATTCGATGTTCGCCAGGATAATGACGACGTGTGGTTAGGTCCTTCCAACTATGCTTCCGTAACGCCTTGAGATGTGTTCCACCAGCTACTGTTTTGTCAGATAAAAGGAATGATTTGCGTGATGTATGTCCCTTAGACTTTACGAAGTCGATTGCGTATTCGATACGAATATGTGCTGCTGGTTCACCTTCCTGGACGCGAAGTTCATAGCGTAACTCACTTATCTCGCCGATAGTTAGCACACTTGGTTCTACTGACAATGAGGCATGCGTTGTAATGGATTTGCTACCTGCTGTAGGTTCTGCATATCCGAACAACGACATAATCTCAGGATTAGCCTTACGGATTAACGTTCGACAGCCATGTCTCACGATCCAATCGGTATCTGGATGATACCCTTTCCAGCGTCGAGCAATATCTATCACGACTGAAGGGTTATCCTTCACGATATCATTTAGGTTGTTTGCGACACTTTTGCGTACATACAATGATGAATCAGCCTTCAGTAACTCCAATACAGGGAGAATTGGTGCCGGTTCACGCTTAAACATCGGAAGTGCTTGTCCCCATGGCAGGCGTGGCCGGCATCCCTCAGAAGCAAGTCTCCGAACATGTTCATCTGAATGATCCGCCCACGTTAGCATTTGACACATCATTCGCTCGGGATCACTTATAAGAAATGACCTCACGGCAAATTCAGCGGATGACTTTTGTGTAAATCGCTCTAGTGCCTTCATTGAAATTTCCCAATCTTCTTCTTTCTGTCCATATACCTCAACAAAATCGGGGAAGAACAAATACGGAAATCCAATACAACTCTCATCAATTGCGTACAGTATATCCAGTGCCTCTTCGTAAGAATCCGGCAGATATTGCCCAAGCGTTACGGTGATTCGTCTCATCCGAGCTTTTAGTTCAAGTGCGTGCCATGTATCGTCTATAGCAGTTGCCACAAACCCCTCTGTTTCAAAATCACCATAAACAGTGCGTATTTTCTCTCCAAATCCACGTAGAAATTCTTCATTGTACATATCCTTCAACGGTTCTGCCACTATTTTTCTCCTTTTTGCCATCTGTCATGTTAAAAACATAACATACCGAACTAGACATCTATATGTCTTGTATAATCAGATTAAAAAAAGAAACCTCCATAATTACAAGGTTTCTTCGTTTTGAGACGTATTCTTTTGCCCAGTGTAATTCATCATCCTCCCAAATAGGACATTTCAGGTTTGTTAACATGGCTAATGGTATTAGATAACCGTTCCTCTGAATAGTGATCATCTCGTTTGCTCCACACCTTGCTAATTAGCTCCATCAATTGCTCATCACTAAAGCCCTCTCTCAGCGGTGTCCGAAGATCAGTGCCTTTAGATCCGAATAAACAAGTGAATAGGCGTCCTTCAGCAGATAAACGAGCTCGTGTACAAGTCGAACAGAAAGCTTGAGTTACTGAAGAAATAAGGCCAATCTCTGTATCCGTTCCTACATAACGGTAACGGCTGGCGACTTCTCCATAATAATTAGGTTCAATCGGTTCCAGTGGCATGACTGCATGGATTTGATCAATTATGAATTGATTAGGTACGACTTGATCAAGTTTCCAACCGTTACTATTTCCTACATCCATATATTCGATGAACCGCAGCGTGTGACCTTTTTCTTTGAAGTATTGCGCCATCGGGATAATATCGCTATCATTGGTTCCTTTTTTGACAACCATATTGATCTTAACAGACATACCCGCGCTAGATGCAGCATCTATCCCTTCGAGAATGGGTTTCACTTGGTATCCAACACCATTCATTGCCGCAAATCTATCATGATCTAAACTATCTAAGCTTACCGAGACTCTGTGTAGTCCTGATTCATAAAGGTTCCCTGCTAGCTTAGATAATAAGGACCCATTCGTAGTTAAGGCGATATCTTTGACTCCATCTATCTCGTTAATCATAGATACAAGCTTCGGAATATCTTTTCTAAGCAGTGGTTCTCCTCCGGTAATACGAATTTTCTCCACACCCAGTTGCGTAAAGATGCTAGTTAATCGAGTCAGTTCTTCAAACGTAAGCAATTGCTCATGATCTAAAAATGCATAACCTGAACCAAAAATTTCTGCTGGCATGCAGTATCTGCAACGAAAATTACAACGATCCGTCACCGATATTCTTAAGTCTCGAAGTGGCCTTTGGAGCCGATCCTTAACTGTAATATGCTGGTTCATGTAATATGGCCTCCTCTCCAAGGTGCCTATCCTTCTTTTCTCTATTGTGAGTATTATATCATGTTAGTTTCTTTTTTTATAACGAGATCTTGATCGGTATTGTAATGGCGCTCGTGCTGGGTAACGCGCAGGAAAGGAAAACATATGCACCAACATCGTAAAGGGAATTGACGCGAACAATAGAAAGGCAACAATAATGTGTATTTGGAAAAGGAGCGGAACTTCACTCATCAATTGGTATTCTGGCTGAAAGATGAACAAGCTCCTAAACCATGGACCTATCGTAGTTCGATACTCGTAGGAGGACACGGTGGTGTTATAAATTAGAGTCATATATGTTCCCATCCCAGCAATGATTAGAAGCATGATCACTGCGAAGTAATCGGCAAAACTGGCATGCATGCGAACACGGTTGTTCGTTATTTTCCGAATGAGTAGGAAAATAAGTCCTGCAACAACCATTAAGCCAGCTAGTCCGCCACCTATTATCGCGAACAGGTGATAGAGCTCATCAGATACACCAAGGGCTTGATACACACCGCGGGGGATTAACACTCCCATGACATGACCACCAAAAGCAAATATAATTCCCCAATGGAACATCCTTGAACCGATTCGCAGCCACTTTTTCTCAAAAATCTCTGTGGATGGTGCAGTCCAAGTCATCTGGCGAAAGGCGAATTTGTACAGTAGCCCTACGATCATAATGGCTAAAGTGATATATGGAAAAATGACCCACCAAAAGATATCGGCCATGATAAAGCTCCTTTCATTGACACATTTTCATGTTAGACATAGGATTATTAGGGTTATCCGTTTTGGCCATACCATCCATACCATACAAGATAGGATAAGGCATATCCTCTATATCTGTATGTTCCCTCGATTGCTCCAGCTTCTGTATGTCTTCGGCTGTGGGTTCCCCTAGTACATCACTAACAATTAACTTGTAGGTTGGTGCATAAGGATGATCCTGAGGTAGATTCTTCGCAATCCGATGGGATGCGACGGAGAGGCGAAGCTGAATCGCCTTTAAATGAACATTCTCAGGAGCAACAGCAATTAATTCATAGAGAGCTGGCATATAATCAGCCAACTCTCCAGCAGCTAATTCGAATCCAGCATCAGCGATGATGTGTTGTAGAAGAATGAGGGCCGCTCCTCGATCTCTACTGTCTCCAAGTTCATGTGCCGTTAAGTAAAGTCCTGTACTTTCCGTCCAATCAAATGTCGTTACATATGCTTCTCTAAGCGCTTGGAGAGATAATGTATACAGAGGTTCTAAAGCTTCCAGCAACCGATCTTTGACATCTTCCTGCTGAATTTCATCATGGATCATTTGAAGTAGATCGTCCTTTTCGTCAAAGAAGGAATCGTCTGGGTATCCGACAACTCGCGATACAATGGCTAAGATCAAGCGTTGTTCTTCATTCAAAGGTTACACCCCTCTCTTAAATGGATTAGTGACCAAACCTTCAGGTGGTGCAATGCCCTCGATGCTACAAGCGCCCTGCTTATAATGTAGGTTGTCATCCATTTCTCTTCTTCCAGTTGGAATAACGAACCGTTCATTATATTTAGCAACCGCAAATAAACGGGCCATATCTTCAATGTCTTCGACACTCATACCGGATTCTTCTAGTAACTTGCTGTGCTCAAGTTCATCCATTCCCCCAACGGATTTTTGCCGCATATGCACACGCATGGCCGTCATCTTCAATAAGACTTGACGAATAACTTGGGTATCTCCAGCTGATAACAATGAGGCTAGATATTCCATAGGAATGCGCATTTGATCGACTGCCGGAATATAATGGTCCGTTTGAAGTTCATCTTCTTCGATATGATTCATAATCGGGCTTAACGGTGGCACATACCATACCATCGGAAGTGTCCGATATTCGGGATGTAGCGGGAGTGCAACTTTCCATTTCATAGCTAATTTATATACAGGTGATTGTTGTGCTGCTTCGATCCAGGGATCAGTAATACCAGCTTGTCTTGCAGCTTCGATTACTTTGGGATCGAAGGGATCCTGGAATACAGATAGCTGAGATTCATATAAATCTTTCGGATCTTCCACAGAGGCTGCACTTTTCACTTTATCTGCATCGTAGAGAACGACTCCGATATAGCGAATGCGCCCTACACATGTTTCAGAACATATCGTTGCTAGACCTGCTTCCGTCCGAGGATAACAGAAATTACATTTCTCAGCTTTATGGGTGTTCCAGTTGTAATACACCTTATGATAAGGACAACCATTCATACAGAAACGCCAACCACGACAAGCATCTTGATCTACAAGAACGATACCGTCCTCATCACGTTTATAAAGAGCTCCTGATGGACAGGACGCGACGCAAGATGGATTCAAGCAATGCTCACAAATTCGTGGCAAGTACATCATGAATGTCTTCTCGTATTCCATCGCGATATGTTCATGAAGATTCTTAATATTGGGGTCAAGCGGTACAATTTCACTACCGCCTGCTAAGTCATCGTCCCAGTTCGGGCCCCATGTCGGTTTATCAATAAACTCTCCTGTAATCATCGATTTAGGACGAGCAACAGGAAGGTTCTTCTTTTTTGGACTATTAATTAAATGTTCATAATCATAAGTCCACGGTTCGTAGAAATTATCCAATTGTGCCATGTCAGGATTGTAGAAGAGATTCGCTAACTTCGTAATCGGTCCCCCTGCGCGAAGAGTTAGTTTACCATTACGTAGTACCCAGCCCCCCTTATACTTTTGAGTATCTTCCCATTGCTTCGGGTAACCAGGTCCAGGACGTGTCTCCACATTGTTAAACCACATATATTCTGCTCCGGGTCTATTGGTCCAAGTATTCTTACAGGTGACAGAGCAAGTATGACAACCTATACATTTGTCGAGGTTCATCACCATAGCGACTTGTGCTTTAATCCTCAAGCCAGTCTACCTCCTTCAGTGGTCTGATAATCGTAATGGTATCTCTCTGATTACCTGTAGGCCCATAATAATTAAACCCATAACTAAGTTGTGAATATCCACCAATCATATGCGTTGGTTTCACCGTAATTCTGGTCACACTGTTATGCGTACCGCCTCGCTTCTTATTGATCGCAGTACCGGGAACACCCATGGTTCGATCCTGTGCATGATACATATAAGCAATACCTTCGGGTATGCGATAAGTGGTAACCGCTCTTGCTACGACAACACCATTGCGGTTGTATAATTCGATCCAATCATTATCTTTGATGTCAATCGAAGCTGCATCTTTCTCATTCATCCAGACAACCTGCCAGCCTCGAAATAGTGTAGACATTTGGTTGGTTTCCGTGAACATGGTATGAATTCCCCATTTCTGATGAGGAGTCAAATATCTTATAGCAATTGATTTACCCGTGTTTGGTACTTCGGTTTCTCCTCGGAGGAAAGGTACATGTTCCAAAGGTGGTAAATATAGTGGAAGAGCTTCACCGAAGTCCAACATCATCTCGTGATCTAGATAGAAACTTTGTCTACCCGTTAATGTTCTCCAAGGAATACCATATTCCGTGTTGAGTGTAAATGGAGAATATCGCCGATTATCCTTTTCTAATCCACTCCATACGGGGGTAGATATGGCGTGACGTGGCTGAACCGTTATATCTTGGAGTGTATAAGCTTCTTCTTCGCGTGGCTCTGCAATTTCGGTTAATTTCTTACCCGTCTTTGCCTCCATAGACTTCCATCCTTCAACAGCTCTTTGACCATTCGTGGCACCGGACATGAGTAGAATCGCTTCGATCGCCTGTTTATCCGTATACAAATTAGGATATCCTTTACCAACCCCATCATTTCTTGAGACACCCAACTGTTCAACAAGTTGACCATATACCTTCTCGCCAGGAATGGTAACACCTTTGACGGTATATCCGTTCTTGATGTTCGGACCGATTGTAATCATCTTCTGATAGACGTTTGGATAATCCCGCTGGACAATTTGAAACGTTGGCATCGTTTTTCCTGGAATAGCAGGCGTTTCACCTTTGCGCCAATCCTTTATTTTACCGTTTACTTGTGCTATTTCATTAGGTGTATCATGTGCGAGTGGTGACATGACGACATCCTCTGTTGCGGGTAGATGCTTCTCAGCCATTTCAGTGAATACCTTGGCAATTTCTCGGAAAGTATCCCAATCACTTTTCGCCTGCCATGGAGGAGATATGGCTGGGTTAAAGGGATGAACGAATGGATGCATATCCGTGCTACTCAGATCGAATTTTTCATACCATGTCGCAGCAGGTAATACGATATCCGAGAAGAGTCCAGAACTCGTCATGCGGAAATCCATGCTTACGAAGAGATCTGTTTTCCCTTCTGGCGGAACCTCATCCGTGTGGACATCTTTCGGTTTCCATGAATGTGTCGTATCCGTCATGACTTGGTTATCGGCACCAATTAAATGTTTGGCGAAATATTCATGACCTTTTCCACTGTCACCTAAGAGATTAGAACGCCAGTTAAAGAAGACACGTGGAAAATTGCGCGGGTCATTTGGATGCTCAATAGCCCATTGTATTTCATCCTTCGCAGCCTGATTCGCAATATATTGGGTGGCTTCCTCATCCGTCTTCGCACCATTCTCTCTTGCTTCACGTACGAGATCGATCGAGTTCTGTGAGAATTGAGGGAATGACGGTAACCAACCTAACCGCACTGACATCGCATTGACATCAGCAGGATGCATATGGTTATAACGTCCACCCCATGGTGTCTGTTCTTCCTCATTAACATGTGCTTCGTAACGGAACTGTTCGGTTGCGAAGTAGAAAAATGATGTACCATTCATTAATCTTGATGGTTTAGTCCAATCCCCAGCAAAAGCCACCTGTTGCCAGCCTTCGAGTGGTCGAACCTTCTCTTGTCCAACATAATGGGCCCAACCACCACCATTGACACCTTGTGATCCAGTCAACAGAACCAGATTTAGAATAGAACGGTAAATTTGATCACTGTGGTACCAGTGATTCGTTCCTCCACCCATGGCAATCATGGATTTCCCACCTGTTTTGGCCGCATTCTCGGCAAACTCTCTAGCAACCTGAATAACATGTGCCTTCTTTACACCAGTGATACCTTCTTGCCAAGCAGGTGTGTATGGTTTGACGTCATTATAATCGATTGGATAATCTCCGATTAAGTCTCGGTTTACACCTACATGAGCCAACATTAAATCGTACACAGTAGCTACCTTAAGAATTTCACCTGATTCACTTTGAATATATTTAACTGGAACGCCACGTTGGACGATCTCTCCCTCTTGTTCAGCGAAATATGGGAAATCTACCAACAGGACTTCTTGCGAAGCATCAATAAATGTTAATTCAGGTTGAATAACCGTACCATCATCTTTTTCTAGATCAAGATTCCAATTACTTCCGTTATCCCAGCGAAAACCCTGACTTCCGTTAGGAACATAAGGTGCTTCTGTTACCGAGTCCCACACAAGTGTTTTCCACTCTGCTAAATCCAGATCATCATTAAGATCGGAGGCGCGTAAGAAACGATCTGAACGAATGCTTCCGTTTTCCTCCTTAAGAAGAACTAAGAAGGGGAGATCGGTAAACTTTTTGACATAATCCTGAAAGTAAGGGGTCTGCTGATCTACATAGAATTCCTTAAGAACGACATGGGTCATAGCCATCGCTAATGCTCCATCCGTTCCTGCTTTTGCCGGAAGCCAAATATCAGCGAATTTCTCATATTCCGCATAGTCAGGGCTGACACCTACTACTTTTGTTCCGTTATAACGTGCCTCTACCATGAAATGGGCATCCGGTGTACGCGTTTGAGGTAAATTGGTTCCCCATATGATGAAATACTTAGCATTATACCAGTCCCCACTCTCAGGAACGTCGGTCTGTTCTCCCCATATTTGCGGTGAAGCAGGTGGTAAATCGGCATACCAATCATAGAAACTCAGAATGGTACCCCCGATCAGTGATAAAAAGCGTGTACCTGCAGCATAACTCACCATGGACATAGCAGGGATTGGACTGAATCCAACAATACGGTCAGGGCCATATTTCTTGATCGTATGAATGCTAGACGCGGCAATGATCTGACACGCTTCTTCCCAACTTGCTCTCACAAGTCCTCCTCTACCTCTAGCCTTCACATAAAGCTCTCTCTTACTAGGATTGTTCACAATATTCGACCAAGCTGTTACGGGATCATGACCTTGTTTCATTTCAGATCTCCATAATTCCAAGAGATCTCCACGGATGTAGGGATATTTCACTCTTATAGGACTGTAGGTATACCAAGAAAAGCTGGCACCACGTGGACAGCCACGGGGTTCATACTCGGGGAAGTTAGGGCCTGTTGTTGGATAATCCGTTTGTTGAGTTTCCCAAGTGATAATGCCATCTTTCACAAAAACCTTCCAGCTGCAGGATCCCGTACAGTTAACACCATGAGTTGAGCGAACAACTTTATCATGTTGCCAACGTCCACGATAAAGATCTTCCCATTCTCTTGGTTTAACGGTCTCCTCAGACCAGCCGTCGTTAAATTTCTCTCCACGTTTTAGATGCTTTAAGGATTGCAGTAATTTATTCTGTTTGCTGCTCACTTATTTCACCCTTTCATCGAAGTAATTCCCATAGGATTGAAACGTTCACCTACTAGCTTATTAGCCTGATCATCCTGATACAGTTCCTCCAGAAAGACATTCCATTCAGGGGCGTTACAAGCTACAATGATAAGTCTTTGCAACTGATTAAGGTCTTGTATACTATCGACTTTTTGTGCGATTTGTAATGGGATTTCACCAAACCGCATATCAAGAATGGCGTTCAAATCCTCTCGATCTAAATCAAGATACTGTTCATCATGTGTTATAGACATACGTTACCCCTCCTTCAATCTTCTCATGGTTTCATCATCTTGAAGTAATCCGCAATTAATGCTTTCTTAATATCTTCTCCAGTAGAATGAAAGGTTTCTTTGACCTCTATCTGATTCTCTTTAATCGTCTTCCAAACCCAATAATGTTCCTTCATATGAGAGAGATTCTCTCCGTATCGAAGAAAGACTGTGATTCCATCCTGATTAGAAATAGCCCCAGCTTTTACATCATAGGGGTGCAAATTAAAGTAGTCTAATTCCTTTGTAAGTATAAGATATAGCTCTGGATGAATATATTGGAGTGGCTTCTCTAGCAAATTATCCTTAGAACTAGACAGCTTCATCAGATTCATGTGACGATTCCTCCAGTTCTTCTCCGATCATCTGTAGCTCATCTCGGTTATGAATTAAATCAATTAGCATTAAAGCATGAAATCGTTGAAGGATTTTATCACTAACACCTTCACTAACCAGTAATTCCCTAATCTCACCAGCTAGGTCTCTCATAAGATTATGATCTCTTGTCAAGCTGGTGATCAAATCCCTTAATTCTGGCTTGGCTTCTACCGTTTCTTTATATAAACCTTCCTCTTCACTTGTTGCGTGTTGAAGTGTTCTCGTCTCCCAATGTTCAATGATGATATAGGCGACATCCAAAGCTTTATCCAGTTCATCCTTCATAAGGAATTGACCCAATAACCCGGTTAATTCTTTGGCTTCTTCGAGAGCCGCTTCATGGATCGAAGAATGACTATCTACATTTCTCAAAGCAGGTCCTGACATTGTATATCACTCCTTTTTCTTTGAAATATCACTGAATATGGCTACATAGTTTTTTACCACATCTTGATCATCTTTGATTGCACTAACCGTTAGCCATTCTTGAAATAGATGTCCATCAGCTTGCTTATTTGTGATCTCACCCTGCCACTGCCCTTTCTCTAATAATTCCTTCCAAAAGGATTCATAGAAAGTGTGATCATGTTGACCCGAACTGAGAATCTTAGGTGTCTTTCCCAAGACTTCATCTTGCGAATAACCTGTAACTTGCGTGAAAGCATGGTTCACCGAAACGATGATGCTCTTGTTATTTGTCACCATCACGGCATCAGCAGTTGAATCAATTATGTCATTAGATAATTGTAATTTGTCTTGGAAGGACATCCAGAATACGATCACCAGACTAGCAAGAGCAGCCTCAGAAAGAGCCATGAAGCCAATAGAATAATGTCCAGTTAATCCGTATAGTGAAGTCAACATTAATGGTGGAAAGAACCCACCTAAACCTCCGGCTGCAGCTACAATCCCGTTGACTATACCCATCTGTTTGGAAAAGTATTGTGGGACAAGCTTAAATACGGCTCCATTTCCAATCCCACTAAACACCGCTACAGCCAAGCATCCAATCGTGAATAGCACCATATTCAAGTTGAAAGATAGTAAAATACCAGATAAGGTTAGCCCACCGAACACAACCATGAGCACCTTGAAAGGGTTCAACTTGTCGGAAAGAATGCCTCCCACAGGTCTTAGTAGTGTTGCTAGAACAATAAATCCAGCTGTTCGTAATCCTGCATCCACTTTATCCAGAGCAAATTGATTAACAAAAAAATTCGGTAAATAGACCGTAAAGGCGACAAACGATCCAAATGTGATGAAATAGAACAAACTCAGAAACCACAATTTTTCATTGTGAGACACTTTACTAAACTGTTCCCTGATAGATATATTGACCTTGGTTTCTTGTTTGTCTCCTAACAAAAAATTCAATATTGCAAATACAGCAACAAGTACCAAATAACAGTAGATGGCTGCTCTCCAACCCATTGTATTCGCTAGAATTGGAGCACCGAAGGTAGTGAACGCTGTGCCCATATTTCCTACGCCATAAATTCCGTTAATTGTTCCATGTTTCTCTTTAGGATAATACTTTGGAAGGGAAGTAACACCAATAGTGAATGTCGCTCCACCAATTCCCAAAAATAAGCCACTAATCATCAAATCTAAAAATGAGTCGGAAATGGAAAGATACCAAATCGGAACTAAAAGAGCTATAAAGCTAATAACAAATAACACTCGAGCACCAAATCGATTCGTTAAAAAGCCTATCGGAATACGCAAAATTGAACCCAAAATAACCGGAATAGCGGTAGCCCATGTGGATTGATTAGGGGTTAGTGGTATATCTGTTTGGATGTATGTCATTAATGAAGATATCAGCACCCAGCACATGAATGAGGCTACTAGACTACCCGTCTGTAAGGTTAATTGAATTTTGCGAATCAAACCATTCCCTCCCTCTATAAATAATTTGAAAAAAAGTGTTACTTTATGTATAGCCGAAATCAACCAATTTTAAACATTTTAAATTACTTGTTTTATTCTAATAATAGGTTATTAACCGAGATAGTTTTTACCTGATTATTCGAAAAAAAGAATCTTCCTGAGACAACAGGCAGATTCTTTCTTTGGTAATATTTAATTAATGCTAATATACTTTCACATTATTCTAATGCTTAACGCTCCCTATTAAACTTACGGGTAGAGTTCCCTCAGCCTTACTTTCCCCTGTTAAAATACTAGCTAGAGCTTCTATAAAGTATGGGGTATTCTCGTAGCAACATACGTATGCAGGAATGTCGGGGATATCGTTTAGATCATAGGGATTACGCGTTGATGCGGCAATTAGGCGCTTATGATGCTGCTGCATCAATTGTTCTACGATTCGACGCTGACCTTCCGGCAAGTCACTTCCAGATGTATACGTCACGATGACCACTTGATCGACCATTCCTGCGGCTTGAACAACGTGGTTAATCTCTACTTGAGAAGGCTCTGCACTAATCCGTATTTCTTCAACCTCTTGCATGTATTGCGATAACGTCTGTCCTAATGTTTTAACATCTGTCCAAGGTTCATCCACTTGTGTCTCCTGTCTTACTTCTGGCCAGATGACTAGAACGGATTCGCTAGTATTCAGAGGAAGCTGACCTTCATCTTTGACAATCGTAATACTTTTACAGGCGACCTCATTTAGTAAGCTGTCAATTTGCGGTTTATGACCTCTTTCCAAAAATAGAGTCGTATCGCCAGATGCTATATGATGTAGACGTTTTTCTTTCAATTTCAATATACGCTCAACGGCTCGATCAATCACACTTTCGTCAATTCGGCCGGTGAGCACGGCTTCTTTAACAGCTTCAATCGCATTTGTCTGATCGTCCCATGTATGACTAACAAGAATGCAATCCGCACCTGCCTCCACTGCTTTAACCGAACCCTCCGCAATTCCAAAGAACTTAGTGATCGCATGCATTTCTAAACAGTCCGTAATAATAACGCCCTCGAATCCTAATTCCTCACGTAGTAAGCCAGTCAATACTGCGTTGGATAAAGTAGCTGGAATAGGCTCTGTTTCAATCGCTGGAAATATAACATGTGCGGTCATGATCATATCTACGCCATCTTGAATGGCCCTAACGAATGGCTTTAGTTCAATAGTATCTAGACGATTCCTATCATGTGAGACTTCTGCTAGCCCATAATGTGAATCGACGCTTGTATCTCCATGCCCAGGGAAATGTTTCGCTCCTGCTGATACGCCTTTCTCTTGAAATGCTCTTATCGCAGCAGAACCGTGCTCAGAAACCTGATCTGCATCCTCTCCGAATGACCGAACCCCTATGATGGGATTACGTGCATTATTATTTATATCAAGACAGGGTGCAAAATTCAGATTGATCCCTAATGAAGTCATCTCGTCAGCACTAATAGCTGATACTTTGTATGTATATTCCGGGTTAGCGGTTGCACCTAAGGCCATATTTCCTGGAATCCGACTCATCCTCTTATGATCAATCCGTGTAACCATTCCGCCTTCCTGGTCAATGGCAATCCACAGCGGTAAATTCTGACTGCTCTTAGCCACTTCCTGAAGTGATGCCGACAGCTTAGCAACCTGTTCCATTTCATCGATGTTACGACGGAAATAAATAACACCACCAATGTGATATTCCTCAATCAGATTGTTAATATGATCATCGGGTACCAAGTCATGAAATCCACAGATAAACATTTGTCCGATTTTCTGTTCCAATGTCAGGTTAGACACTTTCATTTATGATCACACACCTTTGCTCAGGAATTGGGAATTGGGAATAGATAGGCATAATCGAGATTAATTAACAGAGATCTTAACTTGTTCACGATAGTCTGAAGGAGTCATCCCTGTATAACGTTGGAATACTTTCGTGAAATAACGTCTTTCATGATATCCGAGACTAATTCCTATCTGAGTAACACTCTTATCACTATGTGTTAACAGATATTTAGCAGCTTCAATTCGCTGATTGGTTACATATTCAACAAATGTGATACCCAGGTGGTTTTTGAATAGAAGGCAGAAATAACTAGAACTTATCCCTAAATGTCCAGCAAGTTCTTCAATACCTAAATCCTTATCTAACCTGCTCGTTATATATGTAATGGCCTCTGCCATCAGATGTTGTGAAGATTTCTTGGTTGGCTCGCTAAGTTCTTGATTGTGCATATGGGTTGCCGCAAATTGAAGTGGATCTAACTTTCGACTATGGATCAATTGTTCACCAATAAGACGAAGTGTAGTTTCCAAATCCTTATAGTGTATAGGCTTACAAATGTAATCACGTACTTTATATTTAATGGCAAGTCGTGCATATTCAAACTCTTGATACCCGGTAAGAAGAAGCACCTCAGCAGAGCAACCTCTTTTTCTCAATTCTCCAACGAATGTTAGTCCATCCATAAGGGGCATGAGAATATCACTTAAAACAATATCCGGAACTTGCTCCTCATAAAGTGCTAAGGCTTCCTGGCCATTACGAGCAGTACCCATGACTACCATCCCTAACTCAGACCAAGGAATGACCTTTTTTAGATTATTCAGAATTGGAGCTTCATCATCGACTAGCAGAACTTTAAGCATCCGAGTTCCCCCATTCATCATCGGGTACAATACAGCGAATGATTGTACCTGTGTTATTTGAAGAACAAATGAACAAACCATACATATCACCATAATGAATTCTGATTCGATCAGCGACACTCCGTACGCCTAGCCCTCTACGTTCATGCTCAATTGGACTACGTGGATATGCCATTTCTATCTCTTCACTCTGATCGGAGCGCATATATTCAAAGGCGAGAAGCTGCTCCTGACTAATCCCAACTCCGTTATCCTCAATTTGGAGAATCAATTTTCCTTGTTCAGTCCAACAACTTATGCGTATCATTCCTGTATATGAAATACCTGCAAACCCATGTTGAATACTATTTTCTACCAACGGTTGAAGTGTTAACTTGAGTATACTTCTTTTTAGCAGATCATTGGGAACATCTATTTCATAATCAAAAATATCCTCAAAACGAAATTTCTGTATTTCTAAATAACTTCGTAAATGTTCAATTTCTGTCTCTAAAGGAATAACTTCCTTCCCTTGAATGCTAATTCTAAGAATACTGCCTAGGCGATAGACCATTTCACTGACTTTGGCCCCTTCATTCTGAATGGCTAGCACATTGATCGATTCCAGCGTATTAAATAGAAAATGAGGTTTGATCTGCGCTTGAAGTACACGTAGTTCAGCTTGGTTCTTCTGTTTCTGTTCCTTTTTCACCTGTGTGAACAAAAGATTGATTTTATCTACAAGATCATTAAACCCCTTGGACAACACATGTAATTCATCTTTCCCCTTGTCTTCAACACGAACTTTGAAATCGCCACCCTCTACCCTACGCATAAAGCGCACAATCACAGCAATAGTACCGGTAATTCGATTCATAAATACGACGTTAAAAGTAATAGCAGTCAATAGGCACAGCAATGTTATACCAATAAACCAGCGGGCAAAAACCCACGTTTCCTTAGATAAGGAATTCCATGACGTAACAGATACAATACTCCAAGGGTATTCTTTAAGATGGTACATAGACACGATACTATTATGTTGATTGAAAGATGCCTTAAAACTCTGATACCCATCTCCGAAATGAACAGGTTGATTCATAAGGTTCTGAACTTTCTGACCATCTAACGACTGCATGGGGTCGAATAAGATTAAGCCATCATCGTTCACTAGCATGAAATGTGTGGATCCAACGGTCTGATTTAACGATAGATTTCGAAAAATAGATTCAATATCCCAGCTCTTAATTTGTACAACGAGAATGCCAATGTTCTTGAGCGTACTAACTTCTTTAATAAGTCTGATCTGGGTAAACACCGGCTCCGTACCTGTAATTTCCGGATATTCATGAGGGGCAAGCCATTTAGGCACCGCATTGAGATCCATTACTTCTTTAAATAGAGGTTGTTGTTTGAATTTATCGAATGTCATAGCTTTGAAATCTTCTTTATTAAAAATAGAAACAATATTATTATCTCGATGTAAATTGTAAAGGAAAGCATAACTAATCGATGGATGATTATAGAGCAAATTCCGGAAGCTACGCTGACTTGCATTTAAATGTAACTGTTCCGTAGCGCTGAGATCTTGTTTGTTCGGGTCCTTCCCACTTAATGCCATATGAAAAACAGAAGTACCAATGCCGCTATCCGTAACGTTATCCATCTGTTTAAAAACACTTGATATGCTATAACTAATGGCTTTGAGTGAATATTCCGTCTGGCGGCTGTACTTCTCTTCTATAGAATTAGAGGTTACCATGAAGGTGACAACACCCAAGATACACATAGGAACGATAATGAGTATTACGAATGCTAGTAATAACTTAACGCGCAAATTCATACGCAACTTCCATTCTCTAGAGGATTATCCCTTTACACTTCCTGCTGTAACACCTTCAATAATTTTTTCCTGAAGAATAGCATAGATTACAATGACTGGAACAACACTGAATACGATACCAGCGGACATTTGTGCGTAGTTCATTTGATATTGATCACGGAACTGAACCATCCCCACGGGGAGCGTTCGGAGCGCATCGTCTGATAGAAAATAATTAGCCAACAAGAATTCATTCCAGTTGCCGAGGAAGTTTACGATAAAAACAGTAACCATTGCTGGAATGGTAAGAGGAACTATAATCCTACCAAAAATTCCCTTAGCAGACAAGCCATCCATCACTGCAGCTTCTTCAATTTCACTAGGCAAAGACTTCATAAATGCGGACAGAATAATCACAGAGAATGGAAGTGCGTTGGCTATATAAGGAATAATCAGCGCCCAGTGTGTATTAAGAATACCGATTTTTTTGACAAGCAAGTAAATAGGAAGCATCAAGGCATTATTAGGGATCAGCATCCCTACTAGAATCATCGCCGCTAGAATCTGACTAATCTTGAAATGACGCATCCTTGTCACGGCGAAAGCAAACATGGAAGCAATCAGAATGGATACGATAGCAGACACAATAGAGATATACATACTGTTGAAAAAATAAGTGCTAATCTTCGCATTAACCCATGCTTCTACATAATTACCAAATTCAAATTGTTTGGGTATACCAAACGGATTAAGAGCGATCGAGTTATTATCCTTTTTGACCGATGAGAAAACTACAAAGAGGAATGGAAAAAGAATAACTAACAAGTAGGACATAAGAATGAAATGGGGCAACAACCTTTTAGTTAGCCTAAACATTAGTATTCAATCCTTTCAGTACGACGTGCAACAATCAGTTGGTATACAGCAGTTAAGATAAGTGTAAAGATGAAGATTAGAACCGCGATGGTATTCCCGTAGCCATACTTAAAGTTTGTAATCGCATATTTAATCATATACGTTGCTAATACATCGGTAGATCCTGCGGGTCCACCTTTCGTCATAACGATAACAATATCTGCTGCTTTCATAGCACCGGCCATGGAGAGCATAACGACTACCGATATAATAGGTTTGATTAAAGGTAACGTAATCGAAAAAGCACGTTGTATACCGGATGCTCCATCGATTGCTGCAGCCTCATCAAGCTCCCTAGGGATCGAGAGAATAGCTGCCAGAACCATTACGATATAGAATCCTGTCCATTGCCAGGCGTTTGTAATGAGGATAGAGAGCATGGCGTATCTCTCATCGGATAACCAATACAAGGGTTCTATTCCAAAGACGCCTATAACCTTATTCAGAAGTCCAATGTTTGGTTCATAGATGAACCCCCAAAGAATACCGATGACAGCCGTAGACATGATGGATGGTAAAAAGACCGCCGTCTTATATAAACCTTTGAATTTCTTCACATTAGCGATAAGGAGGGAGAAGAAAACAATTAATGGAACCTGAATACACACGGAAAAGAGGATAAAGAATCCGTTATTTCTCGCTGCACTCCAGAATCTCTCCTCTGTTAATGCTTTGGTGAAATTATCAAATCCGATGTATTTCGGAGCCTCTGATACCCCATTCCAATTCGTAAAACTATATTTGACTGCACTAAAGATCGGGTATAAGAAGAACATAAAGAATAAGATTAGACAGGGAAGTATAAACAGAAGGTATAATACAGGACTTCGTAACGCTTTGTTCATGAGGTGCCTCCCAACCCGGAGTTCATCCGGAAAGATGTCATTATATTGGTTATGAGATGATTTCCATTATGTAGAAAGCGTGTGCCCCAGTTCTATCCTGGGGCACACAGATGATTACTATATTTCTATTGTTCAGAAGCGTTAGCTTCTTCTTGAATCTTTTGTAAAGCTTCTCCCATTTTCTCAGGTGTTGTTTGTTGACCAATCAGCTTCTGAATTTGAATATTACTGATTTCAGTCGTTACATCGGCTTGAACTAGAGAGTCAAATGCAGGAAATGAAGTCTCTGCAGCATTCAGAACATCTACAATTTGTTTCATTAAATCATCTTCAATACTTGCAGAAAGTACAGCTGCATCGATCTTCATAGCAGGTAATACGCCATCTTCAACCACACCACGAATTTGCATCTCTTCATTATATAGATTCTTAATAAAGGACTTTACAGCTTCTAACTTACGTGGATCCTTCTCTACTTCTGCAGAGAAACCATAACCATTGTTCACGTCACGCATAAGTGATGTCTGATCCCCAGTACCTCCGTCAACTGGAGGAAGATTGAAGAATCCAACCTTTCCAATCATTTTCTCACCGGACTCCCCTGCTTTGAATACAGACGATTTCCATGTTCCGTCATATAGAAGAATCGCTTCACCACTAGTAAATTGAGTTGTATATTCTGCATATTCAAATCCGAGTTCACCTTTTTTGAAGTAACCTTTGTCTACCCATTCCTTATACTTAGCAAACCCTTGAACGACATTGGGATCGCTCCACTTGGCTTCGCCTGTTGTGAATTTGGATGTTACATCTGCTCCCGCATATCGAGACCATAACTGATTGGCCAGCATTAGTGGTACCCATCCAGCTTTAGAGGCACCTGCCATTGGAACTTTACCATCTGCTTTGATCGTCTCTAGGATCTGATCTAATTCAGCTAATGTTGTAGGTACTTTCAGCTCCTTACTATCAAAGTATTCTTTGTTATAGAAGAATCCCTCACCCGAACCACCGATCGGTAATCCATATATTTTGCCTTCATACGTAAACGGATCCAATGAGCTGAATTTATCCTTAATTCCGAGTTCTTCTAGGATAGGGGTTAGATCAAGCAATTTGCCTTCTTTAGCATAGACCTTGGAATCAGGGCTACCAAATAAATCGAAGATGTCTGGTGGATTGCCTGCTGCCATTTCACCACGAAGTTTCTCCTTACGGTTCACATCCGACTCAACACCGTCTGGTTTAAATTTCAGTCCTTCCACGTCTGCTTCAACCTTTGACAGAACATCTTTAAGTATCGCATAACGTTTTTGTTTGTCTGCACCTACTTGTGTATGCCGAATTGTCATTTCAAGGGGTTCAATCTTCTTCGTCTCTTCCTTTTTCGCCTCTGTTGTTGGCGTTGTACTGGCACTTTCTTCTGCAGTCTTATTGTTACTGTTCCCACAACCGGACACTGTAAGCGATACCACAAAACACAATGACATTAACATCATTAAATTTCTTTTCTTCTTCATTGTCTTATCCCCCCTAGATCATTTCTTAACTACCTCTTTATTCTATAGCACCTCCTAGCGATCTAGGAAGGACGCTATTCTGCTAAACACAGGGATAAATTCATCTAATCATGACAGAGTAGAGAATCCATACACACTTCTACAAGCATAAACGGCATCGCCGTCCTTTAGCGGCGATGAAACGTTTAGCGGTGAAATATAATCCTATTTATAAGCAGAAATACTTATAAATTCTTATATTTTAAAGAAAAGGACCCTTATCTAATAAGGGTCCTTACTTTTGCAAATACTATGAATAGAACAAAACCATATTACTTATGATCGCCTTCAACATCAAGAACGTCTTGAAGTTCAATCTTCGTTAGATCTGCGTTAGCAAATTCTTTTGATTGTGGAAGTTCTACTTCGAATTGACTAATAGAATCGAATTGTACATCCGCAGTATCAAACGCTAGGTTAAGGATATGACCACCAAGGGTTTTATCATCACTGATGAAATGGAAATGGAATCCTGGGACATTGATTGTTGCTGCATAGTTAGGCGTATAGAATCCAACAAAGGTTCCTTTTACATTCTTATATTCAAACTCTGATTGATTCGCTAATACATCTTTAAGTAGAGGGTAAGGACGCTCTTGCTTAGCTTCTGAACGAGTTTTTAGATATGATAACGTTACTGGCATTTTGAATGCATAGAAATTATTCTTATTATCCAATTGCGCCGATAGTTTTTCAGATAAATCTGTTGCATTCGTTACGTTAGTGATCGTTGCAGTCTTATCAATATCGAAGTTTGTACTAACAACAAAAGGAGACTTCGTAGTACCACTCACTTCAGACATTACACCATTATTATCGAAACGATAGAATTTGTTGTCCAGAATGGTTAACTCACCATCTACACCATTAAGAGTACCTAGACCAAGATCTCCGTGTTCAGCAACTTCATTAAGTGTAATGTCTCCATCAAATATACCACTCATAAGCGCATTAATTGTAGAGTACTGGAATAAACTATCTGATTTCACAACGTCCTTATCATGCTTGTGATTCTTATCTTTCTTATCTTTCTTGTCGTTCTTGTTGTTCTTGTCAGAAACAGCTTGCCCTGGTTTCTTATCATCCTGTGTGTTGTAGGAACTGGCGAATACCGTTGCTCCTATGGAACCAACTAGAACTAGTGATGCGAGTGATGCTACTACTGCCTTTTTCTTCATGTGTAAAACCTCCATTGAATTATTTATAGTAAAGGCTTTCGCCGTACTAACTAGTACTAGATTTTAAACTGTTGTACGTCATGTTTTACCTTCTCGGCTGTTTGAATCACCATGTTAACTTGTTCGTTAATACGTGTAATGGAGTTCTTCTGTGTCTGAGTATCTATAAGTGCATTTTGTGAGTTAGATGAGTTAGAACTAGATATACTGGACAATTGCTCTGCTGATGAACTAATCTCTTCAGAGCTAGCTGCAATCTCTTCAGATGTTGCACTTAGCCCTTGGATCTCATGATTTAGTTTGGACATATTCTCCATAATCCCTGAGAATAGTGTGTTTACACTTGTACTCATTGTGATACCACTACTTACTTCTGTTTTCATTTTTATTAGAGAATCAACGGTTATCCTTGTTTTATCGTTTATCTCAGTAATCAATCCACTGATCTGTTTGGATGCCTCTGCGGATTGACCTGATAGTTTCTTAACTTCATTAGCTACGACAGAGAATCCTCTTCCTGACTCACCAGCCCTAGCCGCTTCTATGCTAGCATTTAAGGATAGTAAGTTAGTCTCTGTTGAAATACTATTTATAATAGCTGCTATTGTTCCAATTTCCTTCGCCTTATCCATTAATGACTGGACCGCTTCAGAAGAGCTTTTTAGGGATTCGTCAATAGAATTCATCTGGTACATGGTTTGTACAATGCTTGAGTTTCCCTTATCTGCAGTTCTGAATGTTTGGTCCGATATGTCACTGATTTCAGAAGCACTACAAGCAATGTTATTTATTCCGATCGCACTCTCTTGTACAGCACGTGATATCTCTTTAGTGCTCTCTGCTTGAATAATCGAACCGTCTGTAACTTGCTTATTCATATCATAGATACGAGAAGAAGCACTAGCTGTGGACGTAATTTCTTCATTCAGTACATCAGCAGCGTGGTACAGACCCTGTGTACTTTCCGTTAAATTACTTACGAGTTGTCTGAACTGTACAGTCATCTTTTGAAACGCTCTAGACAAGTCACCGATTTCATCTTTCGTTGTTAGTGGAATGATATTCTGTGAAATATCCCCAGTCGCTAAATTCTCAGCAGTCCGTGTAATGATTTGAATAGGACGAATGATGTGTCTATTTGTAACATTGATTACTATGATTAATAGCACCAACGATCCGATAATAACAATTACGGTGTTCTTGATGATAGGAACCTTCAGTTCATCTAATTCACTATCAAATAGAACACCGATAACTTTCCAACCCGTTAATTCATTCGTTTTGTAGATTAATCTTGCATCTTCACCATCTACTTTAGTCTTTATTGTTCCCGTGGTAGATGTAGACGAAAATATTAATTTATTATTTACATCTTCTGTTAAATCAGTTCCAGCCTCAATTGTTGGATGTGTAAGAATTCTCTCTGTACTATCTACTACGTATGCGTAACCGTGTTGCCCTATTTTCTGCGAATTAATCGTATCCGTTAAATATTTCTTTAGCGATAAATTAACAGCAACAACATTCTTATTATCATTCGTAGTTTTACCTAGAGTAATAACGATGTTGCCCGAGCCGGCAGAAACATAAGGATCAGAAATAATAACTTCCCCTTTATGCTCCATAGCTTTCGTAAACCAGACCCTAGTACGTGTATCGAAATCATCGGCCAACTTAGATTGCGGTTCTAATGCAAATAGCCCTGCAGAAGTTCCGATCCCTATGACCTCTGTATCATCGTTATGTACAGCTTTAAATTCTTTTAAAATAGCTTGTACTTCAGCATTTGTAGCATAATTCATTCCCTGAACTGGAGTCATGTTAGCTGCCGTTGGAGTTGACAACGTTCTGGCCAGTATATCCGTATCTTTCATAACAGGAATTACAACTCTATCTACAATCATGGTTAATTGTTCTAGCTGAGTATCAGATGATGCTAATAATTGAGTTTCCAAAGAACTTACAGAAGTTTTATAAGAAAAAACACCTCCTACTACACTTGATAACAACACCAAGAGTAAAAATACAGCGAATAACTTCTGGCCAATCTTAAATTTAAACTTGAATAGCTCTTTGTTCTTCATCTAGTAACTTCTCCTCTTTTTATATAAATAAAAAAGAGCTACCCAATTTTTAGAGCAGCCCATTAAAAACCGTATCCTATAGTGATGTCTACGTGCTAGTCTGCTAATCTAAAATTACTATCGGCACTATGACCTATATAATAATCTAAAATTATTATCGGCACTATGACCTATATAATTTAGCTTTTTTCTTAAAAGAGTCTACATATCCTAAATATTTCTGTTCTCAATTTAATTCTTTTTTTAAAAAAACCTGCTAAAATAGTGGTTTTGGTCAATTAAAAAACCAAAAATAGTATCTAGTGCAATTAATTACTTTCACAAAACTGTTGATAATTCATTCAGGAACTTTTTCCTATGTATTTGTAAATTATTAATGTCATCCATATTATTACTATCAAGACTGGATCACATGACCTATGCAGTTAGAGATGAATTATGGTAAAAGATATAAATTCAATTAGTCACTCTGAAACCGTCGCGTATCACCATGAAAGAAAAAATACTGATTACAGAAATAATAGCTAAACATAGAGAAAAAGCCGTGAATGAACAATGTTCATTCACGGCTTCTCCAAATCGCTATTCACTAGTAAAAGATTTAACCTATACGTACTCCACCCAGACTAGCTCCTTTAACAAACAACCTCTCGATGTTTCTCTCCACTGTTGGATCCGGTATTAATGGTGGGGCTTGATGTGGCTTAACGCGTGCATCAATAATGACATTATCACAAGCCCAGTGTTTGTTCTCGTAATGACTATTCACACCATACATGTCATGCGAAGGATTACTACGCGTAAATGTTGCCCATAAGAAATTCGCTATTGAGGCACTCAAGAAGGAGCTGTCATCACATAGAATGATCATTGGACAAGAAGAGATCGGTCCATTGGATTGAATCGCTTCACATAACCCTTGAAGCTCCTCTTGCGCTTCAGCATATGTGTTAAATTTAGAGCCTTGAAGTGCTATAATCCCTGGCATCACTAATTGTGCATTGGAATAACCGCGTAACGATTTCAAATGCTTAGGTACTTCTATGCATAGATCCCTTTTCTTATCTCCATAAGCTGCAAAAACAACTTTACTACCACTGTTTAATCCAGTACCTGAATAATCAAGGGTGTCAATCGTCGTATTTGTATGAAAATGAATATCGCGATGTAGATCGATCCGCTCTAATATATACGTTAAGAACTCTACTTCCTTATGCGTATCTAAGGGTTGATTCTCTTCAGCCGTAATAAATAAATACTTAGCCAAACTAAGTTGACCAGTTCCTAAGATCCGATTAGCAATCGTGAGTAGTTCTGTTGGCTGTTTGACTTTCTGGTAAGGCGTATACCTTTCGCTCCCAATAGCAAAAAGGAGCGGGTGTACACCTGCAGCATCTACAGCGTGAACTTCTTTGACACCAGGAACCTCTTGTTTAATCGCATCCCCTGTTAACTCATGAATGAGTTCACCAAATGAAGTATCTTCCTGTGGAGGACGACCTACAACAGTAAATGGCCAGATGGCGTTAGGCTTCGCATATACTTTATGTACTTTCATCACTGGAAACGGATGGGTAAGACTGTAATAGCCCAAATGATCACCAAAAGGACCCTCCGGTTTCGTATCTTCAGGAAAGATTTCTCCAGTGATAACAAAATCAGCATCATTACTTATACAATAGCCATCGACATAGTTATACCGAAAATTACGTCCTGCAAGTAAGCCGGCAACCGTCATCTCACTTAGCCCCTCAGGTAAAGGCATGATCGCAGATAATGTGTGTGCGGGTGGACCACCTATGAAACAACTTACTTTTAAAGGCATACCTAGCTTGTTCGCCTTCTCTTGATGAATTCCGATCCCACGATGGATCTGGTAGTGTACACCAATTTCTTTATTCATTTCATATTCATTGCCACTCAGCTGTATACGGTACATCCCTAGATTAGAGTTCATAATTCCCGGTTTCTCTGGATCTTCGCTATACACTTGAGGTAATGTGACGAAAGCTCCACCATCCATTGGCCAATGTTGTATTTGTGGCAGATCGGATATTTGAATTTCTTGTGCAGTAACATCGAGACTACCCAACTTCTTCAAAGGAAGTGCTTTCACCGCAGCAAGTCCATTACCAATATTTCTAAAAGGTTGCTTCAATGCTTTCATAGGGTCATCACGTATGGCCATAACATTCTGAACCGATTTCCAAGTATCTCGGAACATAAACATGCTGCGTTCTAAAGTACCAAAGAGATTGGATACTGCTCGAAATTTAGAACCTTTAACATTCTCAAATAACAATGCCGGACCACCGGCTTCATATACTTTCATATGAATCGCTGCCATTTCAAGATAGGGATCCACTTCTTCTTTAATTCGGACTAAGTGCCCATTCTTCTCCAAATCGATGACACACTCTTCTAAATTACGATACATTATTCTTTAACTCCATTCTCTAGTTATTAAACCTATTAGGATTCATGAATAATTCCATGAAGCTATTGCTATCTTCTAACTTAATGGTAACACATTTAGTTGTAATAGACGTATTCTATTCAACTTTCACACAATATACATCATTACCTTTAATAGAAAAAAAGCAACCCAGGATCTCGCCTGGATTGCTTCTTATCATAATCTTCGCTTAGGGTAGCATATTTAGGTACTTGCTATACACATATGCATCTTTACCTTCAAAGCGTACTTTGACCCAACCATATTTCTCAATATTCAACACTTCTAGGATTGAACCCTTCGGAATGGCCTTATAGATCTTAGAAGTTGAATACGCATTAGCGCGTACATTCAAGAAATAAGCTGTAACTTTAGCTTGTTTCACCTTCGTAACTACCGGTTCTTTAACCGCTGTAGTTGGTTCTTTGACAGTCGGACTTGGTTGTTCAACCGTCGGACTTGGCTTAGGCTGTTCTTCTTCAACCACGACTTCAGTCGTTTTTCTTGCTTGATTCAACTTCTGGTAGAATTCACCTTTGGTTGTTAGACCCGAGAACAATGCTGAACTTACATTTGCCTTCTTGGAGAGTTCAGCAACCTCACTGTCTACAATCGGATCTAAAATATTTATAGACGCTATATTTGTATATTTACCATCTTCGGTTGTTGGAACAACAAGAATACCATCATTGATAAGCTCTACAACATCCTTACGAGCCGCTGATGTAGTATCCACACCCGTCACTTTCCAATGTTGATTGATTTGAGGTTCATATACGCCATTCTTTTCTTCCTTTAAATATTTAATCGCTAGATTGCGGATCGTACCCCCTACTTCACCAAATACAGTAGCATCTTTAGAAGACCATAGTTGCTCGAACTTACGTCCTTCTAATGCTCCACCTTTAGCTTTCAAGGCATCCATTCGATAAGCATTCATACCTAATTTAATACTATCTTCTGCCTTCACAGCCGTTCCATTCATATACTTTAGATTCGTAATTCTACTACCATACGGTTTAGTTAGATCAATCTCATAGGTTACACCACCGAAGAAATCATCGGTACTATATTTAGAAGCACGTCTTTTCTTATCAAAACTCACCGTCACATCTCCTGGACGGGTAGAATTGAAATAACCTGCTGACCATTCCATATAATCCTTCAGATCTTTCCCTGTAACTTTATAAACCGTAACCTCACCTAATGCGAACTGATAGTTATAAGCGATATCTTTTTTCTTAATAGGTCCAATATCCAACCGTGCTTTATCATTATCAATCTGGTGTGAGACCACATCTGCCTTACTATAATGCAACATCACTTCACTGAAAAAGTCCGATAACGGCGTCTCCTGAATTTGTACCGCAGGAATTCCAGCGATTTCATTATCAGGAACTAGATTCATTCCTTTCAGTGTTGCAACTTCAACGTTAGCATCTGCACGTGCAAATTCATGGTAAGGTTTCAGCGTATCTTCCAATCCAGAATCAGATTTGACGATATTACCATCAGCATCTTTTACAGCTAATACCGATGCTTCTTTACTCTTCAATACCATCTGATCGCCTTGCTTTGTGAATGCAAGATCAATGCGAGATATATGTGAACCGTATTTATTAGGCTCAGAGATAATCACACCATTAACTGTCTCGGATTCAACCAATGTATGCATATGACCTGCAAAAATTGCCGTTAGTTCCGGATTCGCATTCGCAATATCCGTCACACCAGTACCTGGTTTTCCATTCTCGTTATCCAAGCCCATATGCATAAGTCCTACAATAACATCAACTTTGCCTTCTAATTCAGCAATAGCCTTCTTTGTTTCTTCAACAGGATCTTTTACGACAATACCGTCCAAATGATCCGTGCCTTTCTCGAATTCCGTAATCATGGGTGTATTCATCCCGATGACTCCAACCTTAACTCCTGCTTTTTCAATAATGGTATACGCCGGTTTAAACCGATCACCATTCTCTTTATAAATATTGCCTACTAAAGCTTGTCCTTTAAATTGTGATGAAATCTTATCCAATGTATCTAGTCCAAAATTAAATTCATGATTACCCATAACCCATGCATCATATTTCATTTCATTCATTGCAACCATCATAGGAGACTGAGGTTGATCATTGAATAATTCTGCTGAATTATCTTGGATCATATCTCCCGCATCAAGCAGAATCGTATTCGGATTCTCTGCACGTACTTTTTTTATGATCGTGTACAACTGAGACAGACTTCCTGTCGTATTAGGACCATCAAGGGCATAATCCCAAGGCATAAATCGACCATGGATATCAGATGTTCCTAGCAAAGAAATATTAACCTCTGTGTCAGCTTCTGCTGCGTAGACCTTGCTACTCGGGAGAGGACTGATGAGCATAGTTGCCATCATTGTCAATGATAACATTGATCCAACATATCCCTTTAAACCTAATTTTGATTTTCGTTTCATGTGGCGTTTTGCTCCTATTCTATAATTAATGTTATGATATTAAATATAACATTGAGGTTAAATCTATGTAAACGGTAATATTACCATCGTAAGATATAATTGGTTAAAACGCATATGAAATGAATGAATTTTGTATGATCCGAGAGTGATCAAGTGGATTTCAGTACGTAAATATCGCACATATCACTATTTATGTTATATAATGTATCATATCTATAATAGAGTGAATCATTAACCAGTACTAAGCTTTGTGCGGCGAACGCTACTCCTTGAGCATTACCATAAAAAAATAAATGCCCTGTATGAGAAAAGGCATTTATTGTTTTGAATTTCATTTATATTCTCTATTGATTAGAAATAGCTTTTAATGATTGAAGCATTAAAGTTTCGATATTATGTTCTCCATAATACTATTGAAATTGATTTTATCTGAAATATGGATTCTTCCCCAAGGTATACTATTAAAAATAGTTTTATAGCTCTGATCTAATACTCTTAAATTATCCAGACTTTCTAGCTGATGTATTGGAGGAACCAACCTAACGGTTAATCTTTCATAGGCATTTTCAGGACTAATATCTATAAAGAAACTTATATCTGGCTCAGGGAAGAATCTTATCATTTCAATCATGGGTTGAATATTAGCCTTATAGTGAAGTCCTTGAGCTAAAATATCATAAACATAACGGTCAAACACAAGGATCTTACCAGTATTATCACGTAATTTTTTATTTAACGTATCTATCCAATCAATCAATATCCCATAAATATATAAGCTGCCGTTTAGATTGGGTATATATGAGAATTCATCACCAAATTCCTCATGGCAAAAGGTTTTAATGATCTCATTAACTACATAATCTGGTTTACAGTATTCAGCAGCATAGCCTCTTTCATTTAATTCAACAGCTACCTTATGTGCTAGAGATGTCTTACCCGAACCGTCGATTCCCGAAAACGATATAATTATGTTATTCACCCCCTATAGAAGCTACTTCCACTGTATTAATCATTAATCGATTGTATCAGCGTCATTTATTCAAATCTTGTTAATACCACTCAAGGAATACTTCAGAAACATCCTTTCCTGCTGTACCGTTAGGATGGGGATCATATGTCGAACTCATATATTCAGATTTAACTAAATGTTCATTAGGTGCCTCTTGAGACAGCACTTCAGCGATATCAAACACACGATCTACGCCTATAATGGATTCATTACGAATAGATGTGTTGACCTCTCGCCAAGCACGCTCTTGATCACCAGTGAAGTTAAACGGAGGTACGGTACATAATATAATTTCGATTGAAGGATTGTTGTTCTTGAGAGTAGAGACAATCATGGTTAAGTCACCAATAAGCTGTTCAGCTGTACGTTTACCAATATCAAGATCATTGACACCTAATGCGATGACAACCTCATCCGCTTGTTGCGCTTTATACAACCAAGGACCCTGACCAGCTGCATCATTTGCTCTTGCCCATCCTGAACCGAGATTCCATACCCCTACGGACGTACCTAGACCTTCTGCAATTCTTGCAACCCAATATTCATAGCCATCTACCTCAGTTCGCACACCTTGCGTAATTGAATCCCCAAAGAATAGGAGTTTTTTATCTACCTGCTTTTTATAACCTATATAGCTAGGTAAGACTAATTGATTCTCTGACTTTTGAAAAAGAATGGATGATTCCTGATCAGCTACATTTCCAGGAGCATCATATGCTGTGACTAGCATTTGTTCGGTGTTATACGGTATGGTTTTGCCAGATGTAGTTGTAGAAATGGTCCAAGTAAATGATAGATAGTGTCCATCGGGTATAGCTATGTGAACCTCATCACTCCAAAATTTCTCACCTGGTAGAACGGTTTTGGTTAATTTTCCGTCAAAAGTAAGAGCAACCTGAGTGCCTTCAACTACATCGCCATTCAACTGGCTGCCCCCGTCACCAATATAAGCCGCTTCTATTCTCCATTCTCCTCCTAGATCACTAGCAGAAGCAATTAATCCAGTATCCCATGTGGAGTCAACAGCATTGCTGTGCCAGAACTTAAAGCTCTGCTGGCCACATTCTCGAATTCGGATATATGTTCGATACGTGTGAGTAAAGGGTTTCGTTCGGTTCATGATAAAATTAGCTGCTGAAGACACAACTGTGGCAGAGGCATAGTCCTCCTGTAGTAATATCTCACTGCTATGATTCATCTCTTTATTTTCCTCTAGATTCATTATTCTTCACGCTCCGATGACAATCATTTTATGTATTTTGGATACCTGTCCCAAAAGTTCAACAATCCTATTTTACCTGAGAAGGTTGAAAGTTTTACATTCTTTTGTATATGGAATGTTAAAGTCACAAAAAAAACCGACTGGTTATCACCAATCGGTCGCTACTTCTTATATCTTCTGTACGGCAAATGTAATCGATTGACTACGGAACTGCGTTGGTGTATCGTACTTCTCTTCATCAACCGACTGAATGACTGTTTTACGTTCAAGAATATTCCAGCCATCATACACTTTTTCAAGAATGGCATAAGCATTCTCCGTCGGTAAATTGAGTTCGATTAAGGATTCTAGCTTACGTCCCGTATCTTGCTCAACTTCCTCTATCTCTGTGTTCATCGAAATACAATGGATTCCCCCCAATTGCGTACCACGCTTCATTCGCTCTAGAACCTGTATCAAAGCCTCCTCAGAAGACACGTGCTCAAGACAGCCGCAAGCTAGAATATAATCATAATAGTCATTGGACATATCCGCATGTTCAACATCAACTTCTTGTGCTTCAATGATATCAGTAACGCCATATTCTTTCGCATTCTCACGAAGTTTATCGATGGCTCCGTTCAGTAGATCTAGACCGACAACCTTACTATCCGTCTCTTTAAGTCGCACAGCCACGGGAATCGTATTTCGACCAGCACCACACCCTAAATCGAGCACAGGAAGGTTTTGTTTGTGTTCCATCAGACGATCCAATAGCTCCATGACAATAAGATTAGGTTCAGACATCCATGTTCCTGGTTCTAAGATCTCAAATTCACTATATAGTTCATTATGATAGCTGGCTTCAGCCTCACGAGCTTCCTCAAAATCTGCTTGATTCATAGGATCACCTCCGATGTAAATGACATGTTATTACTCAAATCCTGTCTTATATTTACTTGCAGTTGAAGAGGAATTTTTAGATTCTCCGTTTTTCTGTTTCTCTTCTTGCTTTTCCATATTTAAATCTTCCATAGGTATGGATCAACATATTGCTCATCTTCAAACTTATCGAATAGACTCTCAATCTCTTATGAAGTATTACCTCTGAATGAGTTATTCCAAACCTCACACATATATAATAAAAAAACCTATGGAATACAGATGTAGTGAGTCTGCCTCACTACATCTGTATTCCATAGGTTTGTATCTATTGCCCAATACACCTTATACGCCTCCCTTTGAATTGAATCTATATTATATATAAACATAATATAGGCTCTCTACTCAGCAAGGCTGATATTTACAATCCTGATCATCTTAAGCTTGATCAATAACTGTAATTAGATCCGCAGCTGGAATTCTTGGTTGAGCTGCTGGCATTTGACTAGCGTAACCAACATGAACACTACCAACGACTCTTTCGCCAGGTTGAATTCCTAATGCATTTCGGTATGCTGCTTCATGCATGTGACCATAACTTTTCCATACCGTACCTAACCCTTGTTCCCAAGCAAGTAAACTGAAATTTTGAATGATGCAACTCGCCGAGGAATAATCTTCTTCGCGAATACTGATAACAGGGTTCTCTTGTATGACAAAAGCAATGTACATTGGAACGCTCATCATTTTATTGTAGAAATTCTCGTTAAATGAAGCATCACCAGGTTTTCCTTTTATTTCTGCAATACGCTTACGTGCTTCTCCATGAACAATAATGAAGCGCCATGGTTGAGTCATTCTATGGTTAGGAACCCATACAGCAGTATCCAAAAGATCCTTCACAAGATCAAGTGAAACCTCGCGGTCATCAAAAACTTGTATAGATCTTCTTTCTTTAATCAATTGTGATAATTCCATGGAATGATCCTCCTTAAAATTTAAACTACTATGTTATATATTTATGATTTTGTTCATTATAAATGATAATCTTTATCATTTAATTAGTTTAAATTGTGAGTACTCTCTTGTCAACAGTCTCGTTACTAATTAGTTTCTAAGTTTTATTAACCGTTTATTGGAACTATTCAACATCATCGAGCGTCTTAATAGCGATAAAATTGTATGGAGGAGACTATGAAGCTATGAAGAAAATGTATTACTTACCGAAAACTAAAACGCTGTTGCTAGCACTTGCTATTACAGCTGTACTCGGGACATCTCCGGGACAAGTGAATGCAGAGGTTACCGCTCCTATCTCTGCCGCTACTACAATAAATACTCTACCTACGGTTGAGATTATGCCCGCTCTATGGGAATTTGACACAAAGCATACGAATAACAATTTTTTTATCAAAAACGGCACCAATTATCTGTCGTATAAACAAGCTTCAGTTATGTTTCAAGACTTAGTATGGTCCTATAATCAGAAGTCCGGTATATTGAATGTAAGTGGTCCGAACCGCACTTTAAGCTGGAAAATCAACAGCAAGACTGCTATTCTAAATGGCCATCGCCGCCAGATGTCTTCCCCTTTACTTCAAAGAAATGGTGATATCCATTTGCCACTAAGAGACCTATTGAACTGGGCCGGTGGGACTTTGAAATCAAGTAAGAACAACAAGATCACAGTATCTTATACGATACTTAATGCAGTATCTGGTGATGCGAAAGGCGGCTGGTACTGGGTGCGGAAAGATAATGGGATTGTGTATACGGCTATCGGTTCTGAGATGCCACATAACATTGGGCAGTCAGCCGTAAGGGCTAATGATCTTGCTTACTTGTCTGTGACCCAAGCGGATGTTCACTCAGTAGTCTTACAAGTGAATTATATCCACGGTGAGCCTCACTTTGGTGATGATATTTATAAACTGTATATATATAATGGGAAACTTGTTAGAGAGTCGTTGGTTAGATACTACGGAGGAAGTCAGACAGAGAGTATTAGCAAAGAAGAAGATGGTTTAACCCTCATGCTTAATGATACTGACCTCAAGTTGATTCGTTCGAACGGTACCGTAGAAGAGAAATATGATTTAAAGAAGTTAGGAGGTCTAGACGAAGATTATACGGTTGAATATGTATCAGCTAAGGATGGCATTCTACTCATCCGGCCATATGTCACACAAACCCTTCTTCTTATTGATCTAAAGCTTGATGCTCCCATAACTTTATACAAGGAACTTCTATCTAATGAGGATCAAAATTATTTTGAACAATGGGAACAAACGGTTTTTATGCCGTCTAGCGACGGACTCCAATATGTGAAACGCGACGGCAATCTATTTACGTTCAAACATACCAATCCGACAACTCTTGTATCTGAGGAATTAACATATCGTTTAAATCATTAATATAAGTTCTTTTACTAGAATATAAGCGGAATATTGAACGCTTATACTAGCTGTTCATAAATTCTGTATTCCTCGAAACACGATTCGTCTAACCAAACAAAACCAGACTGCCGACATGGCAATCTGGTTTTGTTTGGTCTATTATACTTTCTCAACCTAGCGATGTTCTTTATACAGAGAGCCTTTACTAAACTCACGAATGGTTGCTATTTCATTTTCGGTTAGTGGTGCTACATCTCCAGCTGCTATATTGTGGCGGATCTGTTCTAGTGAACTTGCACCTGGTATGGTAACCGCGACAGCTGGGTCTGACAACACATATCTTATCGCAGTTTGAGCCATGCTTCTATCATCATGAACGAAAGATTCTAACTTCTCTCTAACTTTTTGTAATTCTTCTGAGTTGTAGTCTAGATAACCCTTAGCTACCTTCTGATCACCACGATCAGAGAGTATACCCTTGGCTACAGGACCTCTAACAATCATGCTAATATCATTCTCAGTTAGTGAGGGAAGTATCTCTTCTTCAGGACGGCGGTCTAGAATACTATATTGGCTCATCACACTTACAATGTTAGCACGAGAGATGTACTCTCTAATCACATTGGGTCTAATAGATGAAATTCCATAATATCGAATAACACCCTCTTGCTTTAATTGTTCAAAAGCTTCAATCGTTTCATCGATTGGATCTTCTAATGTCCCACCATGAAGTTGATATAGATCAATATAATCTGTTTGAAGTCGTCTTAAACTTTCTTTTACAGCCGATAAAATATGTTTCTTGGAAGGATCCCACATCCAACCATCCTGGCCAGGAACACGACGATTCCCAACTTTCGTTGATAAAATAACTTGATCACGGCGTCCTTGAATCGCCTTACCTACGATTTCTTCATTCAGACCATCATCGTAAAGATCCGATGTATCCAGAAAGTTAACGCCCCGCTCCAAAGCTTCATGAACCAATGAGATGGCTAAAGTCTCTTCCGTCCCTAAAGACATACAACCAAGTCCAATTTCACTTACCCATAAGTCAGATGATCCTAATTTTGATGTCTTCATTGATCGTTTCCCCATTTCATTGATTTAATAGGTCATTCCTAAATTAGACAAGCATATGAAGCACTGTAAGGAGTAGTCCAATGATAAATCCACATAGAGCACCATTTACACGGATCCATTGTAAGTCATTACCCACTTTTTCCTCTAACATCTGCACAAGAGTCTGATCATCCATCTGATCCAAATTATCCTTAACCAATAGACCTAATCTATAATAATTCGTCTCCACAATATCCACAATGAGACTTAATATATTTTGCTCCCATTTCTGCACCAATTGTTCTTGTTTACCTAAGGTTGTCGTAACCCAGCGGAATCCTTTTAAAATAAGATGACCGCCATTATCGTATTCATTATCTAATGTACGAAGGAATTGAACACGTAGCTCTTCCAATTGATTCATAATGAACACTTGTGTACTTGAGCTTGTGAGTTTCGTATCTAACCATGATTTCAGTTGGATCGTTACGTTAGGATTCAGAGCAGCTGTCGTTAGTTGCATTCGTATTTCTTGAAGGATACGCCCCCTATATTCACTATCCGGCTTCTCAAGATCATCCATAGAAGAAATCAATAAATTAGTAAGTAATGAACCTAGCTTCTCTTCACTCATAAATCCTAGAAAAGCCTGAACAGCGAACCCCTTCATTCCACCAAGCTGAATCTCTTGCAGTTTACTATGAACCAAATTGCCAAGTAACACTTCAGTCTCGGGTTTAGATGCCCACCGTTTACCATATCCCAAGGCGTAATCAAATACCTTCTCGTCCGTTCGACTTTCTACAATAGAGACAGCTGTCTGAGCTATCATAGGCTCTAGTTCTTTGTTTCTTACATACCCTGCAAGCATGCTCTGGAGTGAAGTGGCAACTTTATCGAGAGGTAAAGTCACAACAACTGATTTGACGGACGTAATCATCGTTTTTCTGATCTCACGCTTACGAATCAATTTGAACACACCTGTAGCAAGCGCCTTAAATATTTTAGTTTGACTCAATTTGCGCTTTATACTCTCTTTATTTAAGAGTTCCGTTTCCATAGCAGATATCAATGAATTCACAATTTTATCTCGGTTGCTTATGAGCAACGACGTGTGAGGAATCGGAATGCCCATCGGATGACGAAATAATGCCGTGACCGCAAACCAATCGGCGAATCCACCAACAAGCCCGGCTTCAAATCCACCCTGAAGCAGTCGCACCGCGATATTTTGTGGCATGAATAAAGTAATTATGAAGCCAATTCCCATCACGATCAAGGAAGAGCTCGCTATGTATTTTGTTCTCATGATTGTACATTCCCCCAATATATTTTGTCTGTCACTAAGTAGAAATAACTATCTAAACATCGAAAAACAGGAAGTCAGATGACTCCTGCTCTTCTCTAGGATAAAACGGATTCAACCATAAAAGTAAAGTTAACTCTATTTATTATCAATATAGTTAACGAGTTTTAATAAGAAGCTGTACCGCTGATTGAATGCGTTCACGCGATTCTGCCCCTTGTTCTATATCTTCTAATATACAATGTTCAAGGTTCATAGCCACGATATAAGCAAGTGCTGTATCCGACGCATTACGAACTGCAGATAACTGTGCAACTACTTCCTTACAGTCTTTCCCTTCATCCATCATTTTTAACACACCACGAATCTGCCCTTCTAATCTTTTTAAGCGACGGGTAACGTTCTCATCATAAATCATTGGTTTATCCTCCAGTCAATCCTACATACACATATGATGTTCAGTGTCATAGCAACACCTAATTGGCTTAATACAGATGTATATATGCTGGAATCCTTTCTTCTTTAGGATCCGAGCTGCCCTTTTACTCTTCCTATCTTTCTTACCCATAATAATAACCGCTTGTTCAGGAGCTAAATCCACATTCGCTACATAGGGCAGTCTACCGAGGGAGATATTAACACTTCCTGGTACGTGACCCGCTTCGAAATCTAGTGCATCTCTTATATCAAGCAACTTATATGTTGAGTTACTATCCGTTAATGTGTTACATGAGATTTCATGCAAATCTTCTGTATGCCATATGCTTCGAATAACTACCACGACTACCATGAAAATAACGACACTGACCCACCACATATTTCTATCTCCTATCACAATGAATTAACAACACCGAGGATACCCCCATAGGTATTATAGAATTGGGATATTCAACTGTCAAACACGTATAAAACAGCCTCGCCATCCTCTTTAGCGGTGAAGAACGTTTAGCATTGAAATATAAGCCTATTTATAAGCATTAATGCTTATAAATAGGCTTATATTAAAAACAACCGTGTATATGCACGGTTGTTACGTTGCGTGAGTTATTCTTCATCGATTGGTTCTGAATCAACCTCTTCTGTATCAGCTACTTCTGAACCCGCTGGATACATGGTATCAAGAGCCGCATCTAACAAGTGGTCGAATAATGTTTCATCTTCCATCAGAAGAGTATCTACTCTAATTAATTCTTCTTCACTTCCGGGTTCTTTGGCGAAATTAATGCTATAGTCCCAGTTAGTTCCTCTCTTACTGAGAAACGTAACTTCGAATAAATCTTTATTCTCGTCAAGTCTAAATGTCGTGTGACCGATATAATGATCTTCATCATTTTTCATCATATCTACATCTTCAATATGTACATTCATGAATGGTGATCTCCTTTGAGCTTAAATATATTTATACAGTATACCATACAGATGAATAAACCAGAGAATCGAGATAAACTTTTGTTTCAAACTTTACATGTATTTTCATTATGGTAACCAATTTAGTACAATATAAAATGAAGTCACTAATTATATTTGGAGGAATACATATGACAGATTTTCAACAACAGTTGATCAAATATGCCGATTTGGCTGTGAGAATTGGAGTAAACGTACAAAAAGGTCAAACACTCGTTGTGAATGCGCCTATAACTTCAGCTGAATTCGTAAGATTGATTGTAAAACAAGCTTATGAAGCGGGAGCTAAACTTGTTAAGGTGAACTGGAGCGATGAAGTTGTTACTCGTCTACAGTATGAATTGGCTGCAGATGAAGCTTTTACAATATCACCAAAATGGTATGCAGGTGAAATTATTGAACTTGTAGAGAATGGAGCAGCTGTTCTTAGCGTTCTTGCAGAGAATCCTGACCTTCTAAAAGGAATCCCACAAGAGCGAATTGCGACTGCCCAAAAAACTAGAGGGGAAGCCTTAGCTAAATATCGCCAATACGTTCAATCTGACAAATTCAGCTGGAGTATAGTTGCTGTACCTTCCGTAGAATGGGCTGATTCTGTATTCCCTGACGTCGCACCTGAAGAACGAATTCAGAATTTATGGGATGCCATATTCCACACAGTTCGTGTCGACCAAGAGAATCCTGTGGAAGCATGGCACACCCACTTGGAAGTTCTGGATACTAAATCATCCATTCTTAATTCCAAGAAATATAAAAAACTTCATTACATAGCTCCTGGTACGGATCTCACCATTGAACTACCTAAAGGTCATATCTGGGCTGCAGGTGAAAGCATTAATGAGCAGGGTCATCGTTTCGTGGCCAACATGCCAACTGAAGAAGTCTTCACAGCTCCTCTAAAAACAGGTGTTAATGGTACGGTAAGTAGTACGAAGCCATTAAGTTATGGCGGTAATATTATTGATAACTTCTCGGTCACTTTTGAGAATGGACGAATTATTAGCGTAAGTGCTGAACAAGGCCAGGAGACACTTGAACATTTAGTTGCTATGGATGAAGGATCTCATTATTTAGGCGAAGTTGCACTTGTGCCACATCAGTCCCCGATCTCTGAATCGAACATTCTTTACTACAATACCTTGTTTGATGAGAATGCATCGAACCATTTAGCTATTGGTAGCGCATATGCTTTCTGTCTTGAAGGTGGCAAAAATATGACCCAAGAACAACTGTCCGAACGTGGTTTGAATACGAGCGTAACACATGTCGATTTCATGATCGGATCTGCACTGATGGATATTAACGGAATTACAGAAGATGGTCAGGAAGAACCAGTCTTCCGCAATGGGAACTGGGCACTTTAAAAATAGAATACACACTGGAGGATTTACATCATGCTAAGTTTTGAACAAAAATTAGATAATTATGCTACTTTAGCGGTAAAGATTGGTGTCAATGTCCAACCAGGACAGACACTTGTCGTTAGCGCTATGATTGACTCAGCTGAGCTGGTACAGCTAATTGTTCGAAAAGCGTATGAAGCGGGTGCTAAGCTTGTTAAAGTAAATTACACGGATGAGGCCGTATCACGGATGCGTTACGATCTAGCATCTGACGAATGTTTCCTTGAACCTCCAACATGGTTCGCTGGGGAAATGATAGAACTTGCTGAGAATAATGCCGCATTCCTTACGGTTATTTCCTCAAATCCTGATCTCTTTAAAGGTGTAAATCCTGAGCGAATCGCTAATCATCAACGTACTTACGGTCAAGCGATGGCTAAATACCGTCAATATCAACAAGCTGATAAGGTGAGTTGGAATGGTCTAGCTGCTCCCTCTCCAGAGTGGGCTGCTAAAGTGTTCCCTGATGCGGTGCCTGAGGCCCAAGTGAATATGCTATGGGATGCTATTTTCGCTGCCGTTCGTGCGGATCAACCTGACCCGATTCAGGCGTGGCATGATCATATTCAGACGCTACAACTCAAGTCAGATGAACTCAACAATCATAAATTACAGAGTCTTCACTTTACTGCCCCAGGTACAGATCTTACGGTTGAATTGCCTGTTGGACATATTTGGGCACAGGCTGGTAGCGTGAATGAACAAGGAACTTCATTCGTAGCTAATATCCCTACGGAAGAAGTATTCACAGCTCCACTAAAGAATGGTGTAAACGGTAAAGTAAGTAGCACGAAACCACTAAGTTATGGTGGAAATATTATTGATCGTTTCTCTCTTACCTTCGAGAACGGTCGCATCATCGATTTCAGTGCTGAAGAAGGTTATGAGACTCTTGAGCGCTTAGTGAACATGGATGAAGGTTCACATTATTTAGGAGAAGTCGCTTTGGTTCCCTTCCACTCTCCTATTTCACAAAGTAATATTCTATATTACACAACCTTGTTCGACGAGAATGCGTCATGTCACCTTGCAATAGGAAGTTCTTACGCATTTAACATCGAAGGTGGAAAAACGATGAGTTCGGAAGATCTCGCTGCCAAAGGGATGAATCAGAGTATTACTCACGTTGACTTTATGATGGGTTCACCAGAGATGAACATCACGGGTCTAACTCATGATGGAGCTAAAGTACAAATCTTCACCAATGGAGACTGGGCAAACTAATAAACGGTTCAATCTAAATAGATAAGCTCTTTGAGAGGAGTTAACAGGATGTTGAACATTGACTTAACGGGAAAGACAGCCCTAATCACTGGGGCTACGGGACAACTTGGAAGAGTGATGGCTCGTACGTTAGCGGAATGTGGAGCAAATATCATTGTCCATTATCATGGTAATGAGGCAAAAGCAAATGAGTTACAACAAGAAATAGAGTCTATCGGAAGACGTTCTATGACTGTTCGAGCAGATATCACCCAATTCGATGATGTGTTGAATATGAAGAGTCGTGTATTAGAGCAATTTAAGACTGTTGATATTGTAGTCGCTAATGCTGTTGTTCAATATGAGTGGAAGTCTATCCTCGAACAACCTCTTGAAGATTATGCTAGCCAGATCGATACTTGTGTCATGCAAAGTGTGTATTTGGCTAAAGCATTCGTGCCTTCTATGATCGATCGCAAAGCTGGACGGTTCATAGGAATTAATACGGAATGTTCTATGCAAAATGCTCCGGGTCAATCAGCTTACGTAGCTGGTAAAAGAGGTATGGACGGCGTATACCGTGTTCTTGCCAAAGAAATAGGCGAACATCAGATTACCGTCAATCAGATTGCGCCTGGATGGACGATTAGTGAGAATGACAGACTCAATAACACGGAGGTTAGCGAGGGTTATAACCAATCTGTTCCGTTGAAACGCCGTGGAACTGATCAGGAAATTGCTAATGTCGTAGCTTTTGTGGCATCAGATCTAGCCAGCTTCATCACAGGTGCATACATTCCTGTGAATGGTGGAAATGTGATGCCTGCGATTTAATTGAAATTCGTCCAGCAGATGGACACGAGCTTCTTCTGAGATCATAAATGAAGACATCATTTCGTGTCGCTTACAGCATCTACGTTAAAAAGGCTGAGTTCTCCCACATCGGGTGACTCAGCCTTTTCATGTGACACAGTCCTATTTTATTCTCGAAGCGTTAGTAACCGATCCACCGTAATCGAACCTCGCCACTCAGCTTCATTCCCTGGACTGATGGCTGCCCATCTGATCGGCCACCCTCCATCCTCTTGTTGCTCATTAGTTAATGCGATTAAATGCTGTGTGACGATGGCTGGCGAGATCCATTTACGACAATAGCTGTTCGATAACGGTGCATAGTCCAATACCTTATGTACATATCCCTCCGCATGAGGATCTAGTTCGATGGTTCCTTCTTGTTGCAGTTGTTCATCTAGCCAGCGTATCAAGGGAGCAGCTTGATCTCGATCAGGCGTATTCACCAAAAATGTAATACATTGAATTAGATCATGATAGTCTTTCGTATTAATCTGTGTCATTGAATCCCATACGAATTGAAGGGATTGTTCGAACCATGGTTCCTTGTAGAAGGAAGTTAGAACCGTTTGTTTATACAATAAGCCTAGTATACTTCCAGTTGGATTCATCGAAGCGATGTGGTCCTCCTTTGTTGTCCACCATGGGGCATGAGGGTCTGTGTTCAGACTACGGAGCGCTCTGGGTAATCCACCGGTATCAGGAATTGTTATTTTAGAAAGATAGGATACGATCCCCTCTATTATGTCCTTATCGAAGACGCCGATTTCATTCATGATCAGGAGAGCCATTTCGGTAGGTATTGGCTGACTACCAGCTGTGCGAATATCTGGTTCCAAAGCATTTCCGAATCCACCATCGACGTTCTGATACATCTTTAATACGTTCAACACAGCAGCAGCTGATCCCGCTTCGAAATGAAATTCATATCTTTTACGATCTAACAACCTAGCATTTGAATATATAAACGTTCTAGCAAGCTCCAATTGATCTGTTGTCAACAATGAACTCAACCCCATTCCTTTTTTAAGATAAATGAAATTGCTTATGAAGATAAGTAAATGCCTCTGGGCTACATACACCTTCTAGTTTAGCTTTCAATTCAGCAGCAGCTTCTTCACGACTAATGGATAGCTCCTTAACCCCTTCATAGGTCATCCAATGTTCTACCGTTTCATAAGAGGTACTATTCCATCCATTGGCTTCTCCCAGCTCATTTACCCTTTGTTTAACCCCCGAGATGACAATATCCAGATTACCTTGTAATTCCATTAGGGCTTGATCAAACGTCGATTTCATTTCTTTCGCTTTCATGCCAGCTTGAGCTCGTAATTCCCGTGTATCAATACCTTCGTTATTCTGAATGCATTGGTATACATCTAATGCCGATTTAGATATTAAACCATCCCTGTAACGAGTTTCTAGCGTGTCTGGATGACCAAGAACCTTAAGTACATATGGAAACCAGTCCCGTGATACCAGAATCGCTTTCTTTTTCAGCATTTTACCGTAGGCGGCTATACCATCTCCCGGAAATCTTACTCTCCACGACCAAGGATCTTGGTCTGTTCCTGAATGCCATTGACTCAGTTCAGTTACACTTGTAAGAGAGGGATGTCCTGGGATCAGCGGTGCAAGCGGGAGAATGCCCACACGCTTTATAAGCTGTGTTGCTTCTTCATACGTATGAATTATTTCATAATCTGTGTTTGGTTCTACCTTCATCTACAATCCCATCTCCTTTAATCTAGGTTAACTCCTATAACGATCGTGTTCCTCTTTCGACTTGGCATAGATTTCGTGTCTGAGCGAGGTAGGTTCAATGACTTCTGCATCCATCCCTATGGAATAAAATAATTGAATGACCCAAGGAAACTCTGACGCTGGAAGATCGAATTCAGCAAGCCACTCATCTTCCCCAATAGATGTAATACATTCACCGATATGCTCGTCCTTCTCAACTTGAAGCATTCCTTTGTAAGTCAATTTGACACGTATATGTATATCTGCTAGTTGTTTCTGAACCTCTTGCTGGGTTTGTGAACATGATGGATTGATATCCGATAATTCTAATACCTCTGGAGGCTCCTCCTCCGTTACCTCTTCCATACGATCCACTCTAAAGGTACGAGTCACTCCATGGGTGTGAGAGTACGCTTCACAATACCAGAATCCATGTGCTGCATAAATCTTATGAGGTTGAAGGAGTAATCTTCTGTGATGATTCATGGACTTATAGCGCGTAGAGATCCACTTAGACTCTGCCGTTAATTGAATTAATGATGATAAGTATGGTGTTGAGTATTTTCTAGAGGGAACGTTCATTTCCAAGGTTTGAAGTAAGGGTTGAAGCTGGTCGACCATACTCTTCGGAAGAAGATTATTAATTTTATCTCTTACCGTCCATCGTTCACTGTTAAAAGGTGTATCTGGATATTGAATTAGACCTTCTAACGCGAATAAGACAGTTAGTGCCTCTTGCGAAGTAAGTTGAAGCGGTGAGAGCTGGTATCCCTCCATAAGACGAATTCCACCCTGAGGGCCACTTATTGCATATAGAGGAACACCCATCTCAGACAGAGATTGAATATCTCGCAAAATCGTTCGTCGTGATACCTCCATTTTATCTGCCAAAGATGAAGCCGTCTCTCCACGTTGCTGTAACGCCATAATGATGGCCATTAATCGGTCCATTCGTTTCATTCTTGCCCATCCCTTCAACAAGCTATGCCATGATTATAGCAAAGGATTAGTGACATCTTGTATGTCACCATTATTTTACCAACCAAACGATTCATCTAAGGAATCTTACAAGGTCATACAAGACAAACCAAAGCCATACAATAGAACAACAACCGTAAATTTAAGCTGTTTAAGGGGATTCATACGTATACCCCTAAAAGGAGGATTAGGATGTCACAGTTCTTCAATAAAATGAAACAAGGTGTCTCTGATGCAGGCAAAAAAGCACACAATACCGTTGAAGCAGCTACACTAAAAATTCAAATGACATCGAAGGAAAAAGAAATAGATAAGAATTTTATAGCGATTGGTCGAATAATTCATCAATCCGTAGCTCGCAAAGAAACGATCATCCCAGTCTTGGATATTCAGAAATATCAACAAATCATCGTGAAATTGGAACACGAAATAGCGCATATGCAACGGAAGATGCAGCAGATTCAGAGTCAAAAAGAGTGTGGTTGTGGCAAAATGTTACCTTCTGATGCTACCTATTGCCCTTTTTGCGGACAACAATTTAATATTGTAAAAGTTAGAACAGTCCCTTTGAGTGGGCAGACCCCTTCTAACGCTAACCAATCTCATTGCACACAGTGTGGTTCATCCGTTACCACGTTGGATCATTTCTGTAAAAGTTGTGGACATCAATTATTATCATGATTGGTGGATCATATCGTAACGATGTATACAATTAGACACGGGTGCCGTCTTAGTATTAAGACGGCACCCGTTTTAGTTGAATATATATTATATTAAGCCTCAATGTAATACAAACGGCTTGTTTCTTCCCAACTCTCACCAGGAGCAAGTCCAATTAGGCCGATCTCTTCAGCATCTCTTCCCTGAATGTTTGGAGCATTCACTAGGTTCATCTGAGGTTCAGGGCAGAAGTATTGTCCGCATGCACCATTATTCCAGATCATCCAGTGCTTATAGGATGTACCTACATCATAAATGAGCTTATCCCCTGTTCTTGTATCTGTAAGTTCCATCATATTGCGACCATTCTGAGGAGTGGCTGTATAGTGATTATCCATACCAGCAAAGTAAGGACTAACACCTTCACCCTTCATTAATTCCTCATCGTGGCTTAAAGGTTGAATATGACCTGTTGGTAAGTTACGATCATTCAATTCTTGACGTTCCCCGATCGTAATCTTCACTCGATAATCTGATGCACTACTCTCGGGTACAAAAGGAGCGTTAATTGCAGTATGGAAAGCAAGTAAATTCGGCATCCGTTCCTTACCTTCATTCTTCACCGTCACCTGTTGCTGAAGTCCAGCATCACTAAGCGTATAACGAAGGGTAATGGTGAATTCAAAAGGGAAATATTTTTTATATAAATGGCCTTCACTAACTTTCTGTGTTAGGACCACTTTACTCTCATAATCATCTGAAGAGAAATGCACAACATTCCAAGGTAAAGTATGCATATAGCCATGTAAATGATTGCCCATAGCTTCCTCATTGATCGGTAATATGTATTCCTTCCCTTCCCATAAGAACTTGCCATCCTCAAAGCGATTCGGTGGGAATAACACTGGAATTCCATAAATGCCTGGACTTGCTTTGAAATCTTCCATTTCATTCTCTTTAGGCTCACGTAAAAAATGATACCCTTTCTCTGTGTCACGGAACAAAATTAGATTTCCACCTATCTCAGGTAACACAGCAGCTTCAAAACGACCGTGTTTAAGCCATATCGCTTTTTCTCCCTGGAAGTCGGTTTCGTATGCGGAATATTGAGTAGTCATGATTTCCTCCTAAGATATTGGTTGTAGTAATAAGGTATATCATACCATGTAATAAAGCGTTAACAAAAGAGTATCTATCACATCAGATCATGAAATAAAATAGGCATTTTTCCTGTGAATCATGTAAAATGGATATCATGATGATGTAAATATTACCACTTTTACCTTAGTTAAGGTCTTTGTATAGGGAGGGAAGTATCATGTCGAACAATTTAAGCCTTTTGGTAGCTGCAGAATTCAATCAAATTAGTGAGCTACTTCAAGAAAAAATATACTATGAATACTACGACTATGTGTATGGTATGATCTATTGTATTGTGAAGGACCATGCAACTACAGAAGATATTATACAGGATGCCTTTGTGAAAATTATTACGAAGAAGCCACCTTTTGAGAATGAAATTAAACTCAGAGCTTGGTTAAAGGTAGTTACCCGAAATACTTCTATAAGTTATTTAAGAAAAAATAAAAAACATCGTAACCAAGTTGACATTGACAGCGTTTATACATATATAGATGAGGTATTACAATCTCCAGTCTCAGTTGAAAATTCTGTGGAAAGTAAGATGATGGAGGATTCCATACTTTCCTATATCAATGCATTAAAACCTGAGTTCCGTGTATTAATTGAATACCGCTGGAAACAAGGGTTATCGTATAAAGAAATGTCTGACCTTCTTGATCTTCGGGAAGATGTTATCAAACAAAGACTCTTCCGAGCACGGGAGAACATTAAGAAAATGTTGCATAAGGAATGGGGTGTAAAAGATGAACAACGAAAAATTTGATCAGTGGTTTGATGATGCTTTTGACAACTCGGTTACTTCATCTTCCCTTTCTTCTGATGAATCGAAGCAACAATCATGGAAAAAGGTTCAAGGCCAAATTAACAAACACAATACCTTCAAGAAGAGAATGCGCCATTTCCAACTTGCTGCTGTCGTGGCAGCGTCGGTTGCGGCTGGTGCAATTATATTCAATCCCCCTACGTTAACTCAAGCCGTGTCTCCAATGTACTCTTCCATCAAAGAGTGGGGAGATGGCGTAGTAGAAATTATATTTAGTTCCAATGTTCAAGGATCCAAAGAGAATGCAAAGACTTCTGCACCACCAAATGTTTATCCAGAAGACGAGGATAATCCTTCTGCTGTATTGGATAGAGTAGTTGAGTTTCAATCAAAACTATTAACAATAGAGGAAGTACAGAATGAAATCTCTTTCTCTTATCCAAACATACAACATATTCCCGATCGCTTGAAGTTAGTAAGTTCTGAACTCCCACCGAACACCAGCGTTGAGAAATCGGATCAGGTTACGATGACCTATAGAACGGATAACGAAGAAAGCATGAGAATTATCTTACAGTCGACCCATAATCTGATACGAACGACTTCTCATGGTTCACCGGATACAGAAATCCTAACATTAGATAATGATATAGAGGCCTACTTTACTCCAGGTCGATTTAATGATATACAATTCCTATATAATGGACTGCAGATTCGGATGTATGGTAATGTAACCAAGGAAGAGCTCTTACAAATGGTAGATAGCCTGCCTAAATAGGTCATTATGTAAAATAAATAAAGGGTAGAACCAGTTATACTGGTTCTACCCTTTTGTTTATTCATTCTTATTTTGTAACCAATAAGGAACCTGTGTATGCAACCTGTTCTTCTTTTACAGTTCCTTTTTTGACCCAATGGTTACTTCTACCTCGATAATAGAATCCTTCTGTCGCTGTCCATGTCACACTACCGCTATAATAGTCTGTTAGAGTAGACGATAACGTTGTACTTTGAACGGTAATCCAAGTGGATCCTGTCCAGCGTTCTAGACTAACATCAGCACCTATAGAGTTTACAGTCTCATAAGCCATAGTCATCGCTTGAAGTTTCACCTTCAAGCTACCTACATCCGAAATAGAAAAACTAGCATCATATAGGTATTTGAAATTAGGATTAATTGTTTTGATCTGCATATCTGATTTAGGAGGTGCTGTTGTGAGTGCGCCTGCCTCTTTCACTTCTTTATTAACTACCGCTTTACTCTGAGATTCCAATTGTGGAGGTGGTGTTGTTAGAGCACCTGTCCCTTGCGCATCCGTACTATCAGCGCTCACCTGAATTGAAAACATCATGCTTGCTAACGCGACTAACACAGTTAAAGTTAAGACTTTCTTCGGCTTCATCTTTTTCATACATTAAGTATCCTCTCTGGGTTATCCTGGAATATAATATAAACGCTTCCTATCAGAGAGAAGTTACACATTACCGCGAAATTTTTGTACTTTTTTTATTAAATACAACTAATCGCCATAATTCTTAAATTATTAGTCCGAGAATACCGGTAGAATAGACTTTTTATGCGCCTTCTTCTTCTTGCATCGGTTGTTTTCTAAGCAATTGAATCCGGGAGATACGTTTGTTATCCGTTTCATCCACGATATATATATAATTATCGAATTCCACGGATTGACCTTTCTGAGGAGGTATAGCTTCAAGTCTTGAGTAGAGCCAGCCACCGATCGTATCATAATCGGCCGTATCCATCTCCAGTCCGAAACGTTCATTGATCTCATCAATTAGCATTAAGCCATCAATAGAGAATTCATCTTCTCTTATCATCTCAATCCCTGGTCGCTCTTCATCAAATTCGTCTTGAATTTCGCCTACGATTTCTTCCATGATATCTTCCATTGTGACAAGGCCTGAAGTCCCACCGTACTCATCAATTAATATGGCAATTTGCGACTTACTCCGTTGCATTAATTTCAGCAATGCACTGATCTGGATAGACTCTGGTACAGTAATAATAGGTCGAACAATATTCGGGTATTCTATATCGTTAGCTCTAATTAAATCTTTGATATGAATAAAACCGATGATGTTATCTTTATCTCCATCGCATAGTGGATAACGAGTTCTCATTCCGTCATATGCAATTTCTAAATTTTCTTCTCTTGGAACATGTTTGTACAGGCAGATCATTTCCGTTCTAGGAATCATGATCTCACGCGCGGTCGTCTCCGCAAATCCGAAGATGTTATCTACAAGTGCGAGTTCAGTGTTGTTAATTAATCCACTTTTATTACTTTCTTTCAACAAGATCCGTATTTCTTGCTCCGTGTGAGCAGAATCTTGTTCGGATTCAGGCGCAATGTGTAAAATTCTCAATATTAGATTTGCTAATCCGTTGATCAGCCATATAAACGGTGACATGATTTTATAGAATAGGGTTATAGGCGCCGCGGATAATAAGGTCACTGAATCTGACTTCCGAAGTGCTACTGTCTTGGGTGCTAATTCACCTAATACGATATGAAGGACGGTAACAATAATAAATGCGATAGCTACAGAAATACCACTTACTACAGGATCACTGTACCCCAGTAAGTTAAATAGTGGATATAATAATCGTGCAATAGCTGGCGCACCAATCCATCCAAGACCTAATGATGCTACTGTAATTCCAAGTTGACAGGCTGATAAGTATACATCTACGTTATTCGTAATGTTTCTTGCTAATATCGCACCTTTACGTCCATCTGCTACCATTGTATCTATTCGGCTAATTTTTGCTTTCACCATGGCATATTCAGCAGATACAAAAAAACCATTTAATATAATTAAAACAAAAACCCAAATTAAATTTATCTCACTCGGTAATGGGTTCAATCGTTATCCTATTCGTCGTAATCCTTCACTGACGAATAGGTACACCTCCTTCGTTTTTCTAAAATGTGTTGCTGATTCATTAACCTGTTCTCTCCACATAGCATCAATTTCCCAAGCGACTCTCCTCCGTTCATTCGAAAGTTAAACCTATAATTAATTATATAGTTATACATTACACAGTCAAACAACAAGGTATGACTGAATTTTACAGAAACCATGAGTTTTGATGTAAAAACAGCGATTTACCACGCTAAAAGGGGTGCCTTCGTCAATTGCGACGATAAGGCACCCCTTTTTGATGTTTAAGACCGATTTTAACGTCTTCCTTGGCCCGGATTCCCAATAACTCCAGGATATTGATAGTTAATTGGTTCATCAAATGTAATGTAATCTAAGTAGATCGTTAACAAGATCACTCTACGACCTGTTGCAGGCTCACTAATAATGATATGATCACGTCCCGCAGCTTCAACAATCCCTTTAAATATCTTCGCATTCCATTCTTTATTATTCTCGTAGGTCATATAGAATGTTCCGCATTTTCCCAAATTCATTCTCAAAATATTCTCTACATACGATTGCTCATACACAGGAGCATTGGTTGACACCACATTTCCCGTTGGCGTCATAGGGTTGCCACTGGCTACTTGCGGAGGCATCATATATGATCCTCCCATCATTCCTTGGTTCAACTGAGCGTTCGCCTGTGGACTCATCTGAGCATTCATTTGAGAATTCATCTGAGGACTCATCTGTGAATTCATTTGTGGGCTTACTTGTGATCCATAAGATCCACGTTCATTACCAATTTGATAATTTACCGGTTGAAAGGGTTGCATTAACATAATTAAAATTCCTCCTTATATTGAAAAACATTAAATATTACATGGATGATGTTATTAGCTTACGCTCATTCTAGTAGACTGTCGGACAGTCTTCTGCGGTTGGTGTGAAGAAGCAATGTGCTTTAAATCTTCCTGTATTTTGTTGGTTGTACCATGTGGCAGGACAATCTCCTGTTGGTCTGAAGAACCAAAGCGCGTTACTTGCAGGCCAAGTACGTTCGCCTCTTATAGCTCTTTCAGCAAGTCTGATATCTTTTTCTCGTGCTCGTTGATAAAAATAACCCTTCTGAGGAGCTTCAAATCCTCCTGGACTTTGGTAAACCATATCGTTAATGTTACGAACATTATTGAAATCCAAACAATCCCCTAATATTCGGTTCACACCAACATTGCCTACCATAAGCATGCCTAGTTCTCCATCTTCTTCCGCTTCCGCCCTCATGAGTCGTGCTAACACCTTAATATCTTCCGAATTTGCCTTAACTACTGGCATCCAATACACCTCCTTGCTCGTGAACTTTCTAACTTCACAGTATCTTATGTACATTCGCCTAGATGGTGACAACTAAAAAATAAACAATTATTTTACACCCTCATGACATTCTCCTAATATCCAAGCTTTATGCTCATTGTAGAAATAAGACTATTAGAGAGAGAGGTACTGCCGTTTATGGAAAAAGAAGTCGTCATCCAACCTACACTGAAGCATAATGTTTTCCTATCTACATTCAATACCCGCTCCTTACGTACAAATCGCTTCCTTGAACGCATACTTGCGTTTTTATTCCTTGCACCATCATTATTATTGTTTAGTACTTTTCTCTTTTACCCTCTTATCAAATCCGTATATTTAAGTATGTATTTAACTGATCCACGAGGTCGTATTGCTCAATATGTAGGTCTTCGTAATTTTACAGACTTGCTGACATCGGATCTTTTTTACAAAAGCATGACCGTTACAATAAGCTTCATCCTTTTAACTGTACCCACAGGAATCATTATTGCCCTGGTCCTTGCATGGCTAGCACAGACGCGATTACGGGGAATGGTTGTTTTCCGTTTTATTTTCTCACTGCCTATGGCAATCTCCGTAGGAACAGGATCCATCATCTGGATGATTCTTTATCACCCTACGCTAGGAACGCTGAACTACTTCCTTAGCCTACTACATATCGCACCCATTAACTGGCTTACCGATCCTAGCTGGGCGCTCTTATCGATTGCAATCATGACCGTATGGATGAACTTGGGCTTTCAATTCATTGTATTACTAAGTGGTATGCAAGGCGTCTCAGATGATATCTATGATAGTGCACAGATCGATGGAGCGGGTCCACTTAAAACCTTCTTTAGCTTAACGCTTCCTCTAATCACACCTTCCATATTCTTCGTAACGGTTGTGTCTATGATTGGCGCTTTTCAATCGTTCGGGCAGATCAATATTCTAACCAAGGGAGGACCCGTGAACAGTACCAATGTCATGGTGTTCAATATCTATCAAGATGCATTTGTGAATTACCGATTTGGGATAGGTAGCGCACAAGCCCTGATTCTATTCTGTATTGTACTCATCCTCACATTGATTCAGTTCAAGTTCTTAGAGAAGAAGGTGCATTATCAATGATCATGAATCGAACGAATCGAATTCTACTTTATATTGCACTGCTCATGGCATCCTGTCTCATTTTATTTCCGATGCTATATACACTGTCCTCTTCACTTATGACCAATAGTGAATCCGCAACCTATCCACCTAGATTGTTACCAAGTCATCTTAATTGGGAGAATTATATCCAGGTCGTGCAGACGATTCCCGTTTTACGATTCATTGAGAACAGCTTCATTGTGTCCACACTTATTATGCTTGGACAGATCATTACTGCAAGTACGGCTGCCTATGCTTTTGCATTCCTTCGCTTTCCTGGTAAGACTTGTCTATTTGCCTTGTTCCTTGCTACGATGATGATCCCATGGGAGGTCATTATGATTCCCAATTATCTGACTATTAAAAGTTGGAACCTACTTGATAGTTATACAGGGTTAATTCTTCCCTTTGTTGCTTCTGCTTTCGGTACGTTTTTATTAAGACAATCCTTCTTACAGTTGCCTCGGGAATTGTTCGAAGCTGCACGTATAGATGGTTGTGGACATATTCGAATCTTTCTTTCACTGGTACTACCTCTCTCTACACCAGCAATCGCTACACTTGGCGTATATTCATTTTTGAATCATTGGAATATGTACTTATGGCCACTGCTTATTACGAACAAAGAAGAAATGCGGACGGTTCAGATCGGGATCAGCATGCTCCAGTTTGAAGAAATGACGTCGTGGAATCTGGTCTTAGCAGGTGTAGTTACTGTTCTCATCCCTTCTCTATTGCTACTGGTTGTTGGTCTAAAGCCCCTTGTACGAGGGATTACGGCTGGAGCACTTAAGGGCTAGATTCTGTAAATAACTTCAATGAGATTCTTCTTCACGCGATCCGGTATTAGATTATTCCATTTGAGGGATAGTTCTAATTTCAGATAAAAATATGATCCAATAAGGGAGAGAACAAAGAACTCATGAAATCAAAAGCAATGCGTAGACGACCCATGGCACTACTTATCATCGTATGGATGATGTTGCTGACTTCTGCATGCGGATCGACAGTAAGTAATAATGCATCAAAGGAAACCGCATTAGCTACTTCAAGTAGTGAAACTCCGACTGAAACGGTAAAGAAAACAGCACCTGTTAAAGTTGTATGGTGGCATTCCATGAGTGGAGAATTAGGACAGACATTGGATCAACTGGTCTCAGATTTCAACAACGCACAACAAGATGTTCAAGTCGAAGCGGTGTACCAAGGAACCTACGATGAGAGCTTAAATAAGTTAAAAGCAGCTATGGATTCAGATAGTAGTCCAACGTTAATGCAGGTATATGAGATTGGTAGTCGGTTCATGATCGATACCAAAGCAGTAACTCCAATGCAAACATTCATCGATAAAGAAAACTATGACACGACTTCATTAGAACCTAATATTTTGAACTATTACACGTTTGATAATCAATTGTATTCGATGCCATTTAACACTTCTAACCCTATTCTTTATTACAATAAGGATGCTTTCAAAGCTGCCGGATTGGATCCTAAGAAACCTCCAACCACATATGCAGAATTCGCAAAAACGGCAAAATTATTAACTAGTGACGGTCAAACAGGAGCCTCCTTTGCCATCTATGGTTGGTTTCTGGAACAATTGCTTGCGAATCAAGGAAATGAGCTCATCGATAATGGTAATGGCCGTACATCACCAGCGACTTCATCCTTATTAAATAGTGAAGCAAGTATCTCAACGCTAACGTGGTGGAAACAAATGTTGGATGACAAGTCGATCATAAATCTTGGCCGTAAGACAGACGATACCAAGAAAGCATTCGCTGCAGGACAAATTGCCATGACGCTTGATTCTACAGCTTCTCTTCGTGGGATCGTTAGTTCAACAGAAGGGAAATTCGAAGTGGGTACAGCCTTCTTACCTACACCTGAAGGAGCGAAGGATGGTGGTGTTGTCGTAGGTGGTGCAAGCTTATGGATTATGAATAATCGTTCGGACGAAGAACAACAAGGCGCATGGGAATTCATTAAATTCCTAGCACAACCAGCAACGCAAGCATTCTGGCATATCAACACAGGATACTTCCCGATCACTCAGAAGGCCTATGACGAGCAGACAGTTAAAGATAATTTATCTAAATATCCTCAGTTCCAAACAGCTGTCGACCAGCTTCATCAGACGAAGGCAAATCTAGCTACACAAGGGGCAGTTATGGGTGTATTCCCTGAAGCGCGTCAGTTAACGGAGACTGCCATTGAGGAAGTATTAAATAATAATAAGTCACCTCAACAAGCACTAGACGATGCAGCTAAGTCCATTACTAGCAAGATACAGGAGTATAATCAAACAGTCAGTCAATAGATTTAGTAATGAAGAAGACAGCACTCATTCACCTCTATTAGCGAGGAACGGAGTGCTGTCTTCTTCAGTTCATTCTTCATACATCATTTTTCGTGTCATTCCCCCATCTAGTACAACATTGGTACCTGTTATGAAAGAGTTATCTGGATCCGTTAAGTAAAGACAGGTGCGAGCAACATCTTCAGGGGTTCCCACACGTCCAGCAGGATGTTGTTCGTGATCTAAGGCGCTGAGTGCTTTGTAATCCTGTGTCTCGATCCAGCCAGGGCTGATACTATTCACTCGAATCCCTTCTTTTCCAAGAGAGATAGCCATCGCATGAGACAATGCAAGAATTGCCCCCTTAGATGCTGCGTATGCTTCAGAATCAGGTTCAGACATTATGGAGCGTGTTGAAGAAATGTTTACGATTGCACCTCTCGTCCCTTGACTCTTCATGATCTTCGCAGCTTCACGTGTCGCTAGAAAACAGCTTCGAGCATTTGTGTTTAATACATCATCCCATTCATCCACGGTTAATTCAAAAGGAGACTTGAAGCGGGAAACACCCGCATTATTGATCAAAATATCGATCGTTCCGAATTCCTCCATAGTTAATGCCATGAGCCGCTGAATATCTTCTTCTAACCTCACATCACAGGGAATGAATATGGCTGTTCCACCCTCTTGGCGAATTGTTGCTGCGGTTGTTTCACCTTTTACAGCATCTAGATCTGCTACGACGACTCGTGCGCCTCTCGTGGCATACATGTTGGCGATACCTTGTCCAATGCCTTGTGCTGCACCAGTTATTACGACTACTTTATTTTCAAAAGACATGATTAACTAGCCTCCTCTTCTAATCAATAAAAAAATTTAGATTTATTATGACATCTTTAATGCTACTACAGAAATAACTAATCTTCTAATCCAATCAGGATATATACAAAACAGAAAAAACCGCCTTATGATTAAGGCAGTTGTAGGTATTACTCTATTACTCATATCCCCTTCGTCCAGAACGTGCATCATCCTGTGTGGTGAACCTAGGATTACGATGGAATCCCATATAACGAGTTCCCTGAAACGTTAGTTGCCCCTGATCACCTTCCGCACAAAGACCATACTCATCCCCATTGACAGTGAACTCTATCCGATCTCCACTACCCACTTCAAAGGTTATATAATAACTAGTACGAGTGTAACTTGTTACCTGATCATTCTGTTGGTTATTGTGTTGCTTCACTTCAATACGCTTACTCACAATACAAGAGTCTACAGTAAGTAAAGGCTGTCTATTGTTGTTATTCCATTGTAATATGCTCTTTCCAACACTCAATAACAGAATAGCTACAATTACAATGATAAAGATCGGCATGACGGTTCCTACAAAATCGAACATCCAAAAAGAGTCTAATCCCATCCTTCTCCCCCTTTCATACTAACGCCAACTTGGGTTTAACTTCCCGTATAAATGGATACTTCAAAGTTGTGCATTATCCTAACAATCTTCGAAAGTATTGGCGTGGAGAGGGAATGCAACTTATGTAACGTATGATCTCCATAATTTACTGACATCGTTATACACTATTGGACTCTCCACTAACATGTATATGCGATGTACTTGCCAAGCATATCAATTATTGATCAATTCTTCGCAAATCTTATTAAACATATCTAGACACAAAAAAGATGAGTATCACAAAGCTCAAATGCACACTTCGTGTTACTCATCACGTTACTATCCTATTTATATATATATTATGCATGAACCATTTGTAACAAAACTTGTGTTTCGTTCATTTCTTCTTGATCAGCCAACATTCCTTGTTCTGACCAACAAGCTTGGCATTTTTCTTCAGAATCACATAAATGAGCATCCTCACATGTATAGCAGAATTGAAGTAATTTTTTACTAGTTACGTCGGTTTCATTATTGAAATTTGTCATCTTGCCCACTCCATTCTCTTATCTATCTTGTTTACAAACTAAAGATACCATAAATATAAAGTATTTATTGTGATTAATTTCACATACTTGCATTAAATTTAAAACTTTATTATTTTCATCTTAATATGACCTCATAAATAACGCTTAGCATCCCGTAGCTGACATAAGCCAGTCCATCGCTGCCCTAAGAATAACAACCCAGTAGAGCGTAATCCACTGTACGGAGAGATTCATTTAAATAGTTTACTTGATGCATCTGAAAACGTACTGGTGATGGGATCTACGATGTAACAGGAGTTTTTTCTGCTAATATGACTGTGTAGACCCATAAGAGTTCCTCCAACTGGAGATTCTCCTGCTAACTGAAATACGTAACCACCCATCGATCGTAACTCCAATTTATGGACTAATATCTCTGTACTCTGGTAACCGGGGTTGATCACCATCATCACTCCCTCCGTGTTTCCGGTATCTACACCATTCCCGCTCCCGTTAACTATTCCACTAAGTTACCTTCACCGTTCAAAGTCACTGTTTCCGTTACAATAACTATTCACCGTTACTATGAAATCACCGCTCCCACTAACTATTTCTGATCCTTCGGACCTTTTTATGCTCCCACTCATTCATCAGCCTCAGTTCTCCTAGTCCCCATATCTAACCAATTTCAGTATATAAGAATCAGAGTTGTTACAATATTCAATCCTCAAGAGCCAGTTGGCCTGGGTTCGATTGAGTTAAATTTGGTTAGATTTAGGTTGTATTTGATTGTATTTACCTAGGTTTGGCTGTGCTTATTTTGGTTGTCTTGTTTAGGTTTGATTGTACTTCCTTGGGTTTAACTGTGTGCTTATTTGGTTGTACTTGCTTTACATCGGTTGTACTTGGAAATAATCCTCTATTACTTAGCATCTCTTTATCTTATAGTACTTTCCAAGTTATGCCCCCGTCCAAAGTCTGTAACAACAGTGAACGCTTATTATCCGTATTCTCTAACAATATCCAGCCTGACTTAGATGAGATGAATTCGAATTTAACGACACTTGGATACATCTTGATATAATCTTGTAGTGTTCTACTAGTAGCTAACGCTTCCCAAGTCCTTCCTTGATTTAACGTGTGATAGACAACCGAATCCTGTAAATACCAACCTTCATTTTGATTCAAAAAGACAGGAGGCAACATTTGATTCAATCCTTGTGACCAATTCAGGTTAAATGATTTCAACTGCCATGTCACACCTTGATCCGACGTGAAATATCCGTTGAATTTTGTCTTATCCCCTACTGTACATGCCAGAGGTATAAACCCATTATCTCCTGATTTTTCTTTGAATTGAGGATTACCCAACTCCAATGTACTACAAGTACTCATTTTAGTGGTATCCACGAAATTGGGCACTGATAACCACGAACTCCCTCCGTCATCAGTGGTATATAACGAGGAACTCCCTAATTCTTGAAGCGTGACAAATCCACGAAGCGGATCAATAAATGTCATACCCTCTAAGTAACCATCATAAGAAATGGACTTCTCCGTATCTTTTGAAGCGTTGGGTGACCCTGTATTCTGCATTACCTTTTTCCAAGTTCCGCCACCATCATCCGTTCTAAATAGATATTTCTCCTCTTGCCCCATCGAAGCAGCCGAAGAAGTTAGAATCCATCCCCGAGCCATTGATATGAAGGAAATTCCCTTTATCGTATCTGATTTAGGTAAGGAGGATATCCTCCATTGTTTACCAGAATTTGTTGTCCGTAGAACTACGGTTTCATTCTTTCCTTCGCCATTACGAACAACCCAGCCATTATTTTCATCTAAGAAGAATACATCTGTTCCGTAGCTAGGATTCTTTGTAAACTGCACATTCGCTGCAGGAGAAATATTAATCCAGGTTTCGCCCCGATCCTCTGTAAGATAGAGCCTCAACGAGTTTCTCGTTAATCCCCACGCTAGCCCAGTAGTATCGTTTATAAGGTGAAAGTCCACTAACCGAGTCTGAATCTGATATTGTTCTTGTTCTTTGGTGACAGTTTCCACATTGGACACATCTGGGGTAACTACATTTAAAGTCTGTCCCAGCTCACTGGTATCTTCTTGTTCTTGCGCAGGTTGTGTATCTATAACAGCATTATTATTGGAGCAAGCCGTAAGTAGCAGACCCAATAGGATGACAATTTGAGCGTATTTATGTCGTTGTAATTTCATTAGTTTTGCCTCCATCCATTACCGATTCTGAAAAATCATGATTTAGCTTAACCTCTCAGAATACCCTTCGTTTTAAAACAGAAGGTTTATTGATGCTTAATCTAAGTGAATATTATATCATATTAAGTGAAATGCATAGTTGATTACTAGAAAAAAACAAGATCCAGTCAACCTTATAGTTAACACTATAAACTAATCATTCAATAAATTATAGATTATGGTTAACATAATCTTTCTATACACAAAAGCAGCTCTTAACATCGAGCTGCTTCTGGAATGATATGCTGTAATCTCAGAAAATCACTTATTCAACTTACTATGTCTATATCCGTACAAGAAATATATGATCATACCAATAATTAACCATATTAAGAACCCCTGCCATGTTTCTTTGCTTAAATTGAACATTAAATAGAAACATGCCGCAGCACTCAGTAGTGGGATAAAGGGTACCCATGGCACTTTAAAACCTCTAGGTAAGTCTGGATTGGAAATTCGCATAAAGATGATTCCTAATGAAACAACTGCAAATGCGAATAACGTTCCAATACTCGTTAGACTAGCAAGCTTGTCCAATGGAATTAATCCAGCAAGAATAGCTATCAGAATGCCTGTTATCCATGTACTTACCACCGGAACTTGTGTCTTCGTATTAATACGGGAGAGCACCTTTGGCAGCATCCCATCACGAGAAATGGCAAACAACAAACGTGATTGACCATACAGTAGTACTAAGAGTACGGTAGTCATACCCGCTATCGCACCTAATGATATGAGTCCAGCCACCAAGTTCTGATCAACAAATCGTAATGCGAAGGCAACAGGATCTGTCACGTTAAGTTGTCCAAAGGGAACAATTCCTGTAATAACCAGAGATACAACGATATAAAGAATGGTACATATAGCAAGAGAAGATATGATCCCAATTGGTAGATCTCGTTGAGGATTCTTCACTTCTTCTGCCGCTGTTGATAGGGCATCGAACCCTATATATGCAAAAAACACAGCGGCCGCACCATTAAAGACACCAGTCATCCCATAGGGTAGAAATGGGGACCAATTCGAAGGTTTTACATAAAAAATACCAACACCAATAAATAATAAAATGACTGCAATCTTAATCATAACCATAATGGTGTTGAATCGAGCCGTTTCCTGAATTCCTCTAGTCAACATAAAACAAATTAAAAGAATAATTAGAACTGCAGGAAGATCTATGTAAGTCCCCTCCGACATATTAAAGGGTCCAGAAATGGCTGTAGGCAAGTGAACACCAAAACCATCTAATAACCCCTTTAAGTAACCAGACCAACCACTGGCCACGGCTGCGCCCGCGACACCGTATTCAAGTGCAAGGTCCCATCCTAGAATCCATGCAAACACTTCACCAAATGCGGTATAACTGTAAGCATATGCGCTTCCTGATACAGGTACAGATGAAGCAAACTCCGAATAACATAAAGCCGCAAGAACACACGCGATAGCTGCAACTACAAAGGATAGAACTAATCCGGGTCCTGCATGTTCAGCAGCTGCAACTCCTGTAAGAACAAATATACCCGTTCCAATAATGGCTCCGACGCCTAGGATAGTAAGGTCCATCGCGCCCAATGACTTTCTTAATGTTGCTGACTGATCTTTAGAATTCCCTTCTTCAATGTAACTGGATGCTGATTTTTTTCGAAATAAGTCCATGTTCTCTCTCCTTATTGCTTCTTATGCCGCTGATTATTATCTTCTTTTATTATGTACGATGTCAATTACAAAAAAACGGAAAATAAAAACATATCCAGCATTTCCCTCATTATTATTGTTAAAAACGCAAAAAAAAGCAGCCACATAGGGCTGCTCTCGATCTATATCTATGATTATGATTCAACAATGAGTTCAACTTTACAATAACGATGTTTATCTTTCTCAAGAAGGGTAAATGTCACATTCTCATGTTGCCATTGATCTCCTTCTTCTAGTTCAGAATGATGACCATATAGCCATCCACCTATAGAATCCCACTCTTCCGTATCAAACTCAGTTGGGAGTAGGTTATTAATATGCATTAACGATACTTTACCATCCGCGATAATATGATTATCAGCGACTTTTGTGATTTCCTGCTCTTCTTCACCATCAAATTCATCGCGAATCTCGCCAACGATCTGTTCTAATATATCTTCGATGGTAACCATACCCGAGGTTCCACCGTATTCATCCACTAGAATGGCAATATGAGTGCTTTCTCTTTGCATTTTCTTTAACAATGCATCTACAGAAGCAGTCTCAGGAACTGACATCACAGGTTGCATCAAGGTTGAAACTTCAACATTAGGGTTATCATCATAAGCTAAGAAAAATTGCTTCGTATTAATAATCCCGATAATGTTATCCTTATTCTCGTGTGCTACTGGAAATCGAGTATATTGCTCTCTCTTGATAATCTCCATATTTTCCTTTTGGGTCTTATCTGTATATAAGCACACCATATCTGTACGAGGTACAAGAATATCCTTTGCAAGCATGTTATCAAAAGCAAAAATACGATTTACATACCCGAGTTCATTCTTGTTGATCTTACCACTTTCGTAACTTTCATTTATTATAATCTGAAGCTCTTCCTCGGAATGGGCTTCTTCATGTTCTGATGCAGGCTTGATCCCGATCATTTTAACTAATTGATTAGCCGAACCATTTAAAGTCCATATGAAGGGTCTCATCACTTTGTCAAACAATATGATAGGTTGGGCAGTTAATAATGCAATGGTCTCCGTTTTCCGTATAGCAATCGTCTTAGGTGCCAATTCACCTACTACGACGTGCAAGTACGTAATAACAACGAATGCAATAACGAACGAAATGAAATCATTTAAGCCTTGAGCTAGTTGCATTTTCGCAAATAAAGGATGTAGAATACTTTCTACTGTTGGCTCACCCAACCAACCTAGTCCGAGTGACGTAATCGTAATACCCAATTGACAAGCAGATAAGTAACCATCTAAATTGTCTAGTACCCTTTTTACAGCCGATGCATTCTTTCTACCTTCACTGATCATTTGATCCACTCGACTTGAACGAAGACGTACCATAGCGAATTCCACCGCTACGAAAAAAGCTGTTAATGCAATTAATATAGCGATTAAAAATAGATTTAACCCCGGCCTGCCACTTTCCACTACTTCATCTTCTCCTTTAAAAATATTATGATTTTTATAGTTACAAGATATAATTATACATCGATCACGGTTTTTTTACAAAAATATTGTCTAATTTAAGGTTGAGTGGTTGCCAATTTCAATCCTAATCCTATATATATGGCAGAAGCCGTAACATTAGAATATTCACTAAATTTAGGTCTGGCCAATAATTTATGACTGAAAGTCCCTGCAAAATAGGCGAGTATTGAAAAAATGACACCAGATAAGACTAGGAAAATCAACCCTAAAACAATCATTTGAAGTGGGACATACCCGGTTGTATAATCAACAAATTGCGGTAGAAAAGTAAGGAAAAATATAGCGACCTTTGGATTAAGGACATTCATAGTAAGCCCTCTAAGCAATAAACTCCGCTGCCCTTTCGGCTGACTCGCATTCAACTGGATAGGACTCTTACGATATTTAATAGACTTAAAGGCTAGGTAGAACAAATAAAGAGCCCCCGCCCATTTAAATAGGCTGAATGCAGTTGCAGATGTCGTAACAATAATAGAAAGTCCCAGTGCTGCGGCTAAGGTGTGAACGATACTTCCAAGACTTAATCCCACAGCCGTGTAGACTCCCGCTTTCCTTCCATTGGTCATTCCCTGTGTAACAGCAAATATAAGATCAGGACCTGGTATGAGGATCAATAAGATGGAAGCACCGATAAATATCATAAGTGAAGATAATGTAAACATGTGTTTAAATCCTTTCTTGTGCTTATTTTAGATGAATGAATTAATGTTAGAGCGAATATGACCTCAAGAGATTGTGTTGCTTCAACTGCAGCTAATTGTGAAAGGTTCCCTCTGACGCGTGTAACCCCTCATCTTTTAGACCGCATAGCGAACATATGTTCCATCGTCTTCAAATTGCTCTTTTAATTCCGGTATCACTATGCTTCAGTCTCGTATTAGTAGCTACAAAACCAATATATTGCATCTAAATCCTCCAAACAAGACAATTTATGGGTGTAATCCTCCTTGATGATTAAAAATGAGAATTATTCGAGGTTCGAACATATGTTCTAATGAGTGCAAAACGACCATAAAAAGTGATTTATTGTGTTTGGACCTTCGATCTTGAAGCTAGGAAATATATAAATGAAGTAGATAGAAAAAGTATTGGTTAACATAATATTTATTATGTTAACCAATACTGATCGTTCATTTTTTAGCATCACTTTTAATTCCTACATCCTCACTTTTTCATTCTTTTCCTCTTCAATATCCTGTTCACTTATAGAAAATGAAGGTAATTCCAAAGTGAGTCTGGACATCGCTTCCTCTTTCTCACGACTCGTAATATGGGTATACACCGTAGTCGTCTGAATGGAGGAATGACCTAATAACTCCTGAACGGTTCTCAGATCTGCTCCCTTTCGTAGCAACATCGTGGCAAAAGAATGGCGCAACTTATGGCTGGAATAAGGTATTCGTTGCATCGGTTGGATATCACTCTGAAACCGATCGAACGTATCCGATGCCGCTTGTTGAATCGATCGAATCGATAACCGACGACCCTTTTGTGAGATAAACATCGCTACCTCTTTATTACGCTTAGGCTCAATACGTTCGCTCACTGCCCGCTCCAATACAGGACATACCGATTCAGGAACGGGAACTGTTCGCCATTTACGCCCTTTACCAAATACACTAAGTAATCGACCCTCCGAATTGAAATCACTTAAGTTCAGCGTATGCACTTCACCTACACGCAGACCCATGTATGCCATTAAAAGAAAGATTGCTAAATTACGGTCACGATGTTTTCCTTCCACCGCACTAAAGAACCTTTGCATTTCAGATTCCTCTAAATAGACGGGTGCACGATACTTGTCTGTTTTTGATTTCTTGATACCTACTGCAGGATTTACGTTATGTAGTTCCAATTCCATTAACGCTTTAAAAAAACATGAAACTGAAGCATGTTTACGATTACGTGTAGAATCACTTACGCCACGTTCACGGACAGATGATAAATAAGATACAACATGGAATTTCCTAACACTGTCTAATGACTTTCCATTGAGTGAAGCCAAAAATTCATGTACATCTCCGAGATACGATTTCTGTGTGTAAGTTGTATACCCGGCGTCTTTCATCCAGATTAAAAAACCATCCAACGCTTCTTCATAAACTTCTGTCCATTCGTTCACGGGTAGTCACTCCCTTTCTTCACTGTTATCTCTTCGTAGAAATTAATTTTAACATGAAGTTCAGTCGTTAGCACAATTAGTTCATTTTAGAGAAAGAACTTACGCGATTTGAACAAAATCCATTTTGGTATCATTTTTTCCAATAAAAGGTTACAAATAACGTGAGATAGCGGCCGTGATCCACTTAACAAATCCATTTAAATCAAAACAGCGTATAATTTAAGTTATACGCAATTATTTTAATGCGTTTTTTATGAGTTATTCTATATACTTCGTGACAAACTAAACCATATTGAAGATAATGATAAAGTGGTGATTTACACGAGAACACGTACTATAAAACAGCATAATACATAGGAGGTATGTTCCTTGGCAGGATCCAAGACTCAAGCAGCACCCATCGCTTCTACTGCATCGACCGTATATCCTATACTGTTTGCGATCAGTATTGTCCATCTATTGAACGACACGATGCAGTCAACCGTCTCCGCTCTTTTTCCAATCCTGAAGGATTCCATGAGTTTATCCTTTAGTCAGATTGGTCTAATAGCCTTCGCTATGAATATTACAGCTTCTCTTCTACAACCGGTTGTAGGAATGTTCGCAGATATTCGACCGCGCCCTTACATATTGCCTATTGGCGTATGTTTCACTTTGCTAGGTATCATCATGTTATCTATCGCTCCGAATTTCGCAATCGTATTACTCTCGGTTATATCTATCGGAATAGGATCGGCTGTATTCCATCCAGAATCATCTCGCGTTGCATTCTTGGCCAGTGGCGGGAAACGAGGGCTGTCACAGTCAATTTTCCAAGTTGGAGGTAATATTGGGAGTGCATTAGGCCCAATTATGACCGCCCTTATATTCGTCAAAATCGGTCAATTCGGTGTGATCTGGTTCACGACTGCAGCTGTAGTGGCTATTATTATCCAATATAAAGTAGCTCAATGGTACGGAAAGCAACCGTTACGCATAAAACCCGTTAAGACTAAGCCTTTGTCCACAGATGTCCGTCCAACCGGGTTAAGTCGCGCGCATGTCATATGGACGATTGTTATCTTAGTATTTCTCGTTTTTTCAAAAAATGTATACATGTCTAGCATCACTTCTTACTACACGTTCTTCTTAATTGAAACGCAAGGTGTAACCGTACAACATGCACAGTATTTCTTATTTGCATTCCTTGCAGCGGCAGCTGTGGGTACGTTTTTTGGGGGTCCTTTATCTGACCGATTTGGACGGAGAAATATTATATGGGTGTCCATATTAGGAACAGCCCCCTTCTCTATCGCACTTCCACACGTATCACTGGGATTAGCTGCAGTTATGAGTATTTGTGCAGGGTTCATTCTGTCCTCAGCTTTCTCGATCATCGTGGTATACGCTCAAGAATTAGTACCTGGTAAAATAGGTTTGATCTCCGGATTGTTCTTCGGCTTAGCATTTGGTCTTGGGGGATTAGGCTCAGCAGTCATGGGGAATATTGCGGATTTCACTAGCATCCCGTTCATCATGAACATCTCATCCTACTTACCTTTACTCGGTATACTAGCTGTATTTCTACCTAAAGATGAAGAACTCGGCAACTAAAATGAAGTTAAAAGAAAAGCTGGTAGTGCAAACCGATGATTCGGAATGCGCTGCCAGCTTTTCTTATATGGATAATGTCCTTTTGTGATGAACATGATAATATACATAAGATAAGACCTATAATTGAACTCGGCACTATTTCTAAAAAAAGATCTTCCGAACACTTGGTTAACATAATTATTATTATGTTAACCAATGCAAATCAGACGTACCTCTTCTACATTTATTTCATCATGAATATTATTTTTTTACACAGAATTTACAATTATATTGTAAGCTGAGAGTGATAGAAGACAATAATAACAAATTATGGCGGAGGAATTATGATCTCAGAAGAGAAATCCACACTTAAAAGTAACTTACCTACCCTATCATCTGCGTATTTGAATCGCGATCTAAGTTGGATTGAATTTAACAGACGTGTACTTCAGGAAGCTCAAGATACAGACACGCTTCTCTTAGAACGGGCTCATTTTCTAGCTATTGTATCTACAAATCTAGATGAGTTCATGAGTGTTCGTGTAGCAGGAATTCAAGATCAGATTAGAGCTGGGTATACAAAGAAAGACTTCACAGGCTACACGCCTTCGGGTCTCTATATGCGTCTTTTGAAAAAAGTATCTAAAATGATTAACGACCAGTACCGTACATTTCGTGATATCTCTAAATTGTTAACAAAAGAGGGTATTGTATTCTCTAGCTACAATGAATTGAATACCGTTCAAAAACAAGCCATGGATCAATATTATCAAGATATCATTTTCCCTGTATTAACTCCTATGGCAGTAGATCAGAGTCGCCCCTTTCCACTTGTTCATAGTCAATTTGTTTATTTATCTGTCGTACTTAGCCGTATAGGAAGTGTAGAAGAAGAACCCTATTTCGCAATCTTACAAATCCCATCCAACTTAGCGCGATGTATTCCTCTTCCTCATCGAACTAATAGTAAGAAACGCCAATTTATTTTTATAGAAGATCTAATTAAACGACATATTCACACACTATTTAGCGGTTATGCTCCAATAGCAGTTCATGAATTCCGCATTACACGTAACTCGGATCTAACGATTGACGAAGAAGGCGCCGAAGATCTATTAGAAGAGATTGAGAAGGAATTACGTAAACGTAGATGGGGATCACCCGTATGTATAGAAGTGGAGAAAGGGATGCATCCCTATGCCCTAAGTCAGCTCCAATATGAGTTTGAAATTAAAGACTTTATTTTTGAAATAGATGGTCCTCTGGATCTTAGCTTTCTACATAATTTCGCAGGATCTCTAAAGGGGTTCTCCCATTTAAGTAATCACCCTATTGAACCCGCATATCCGATGGAATTTGATGAGAATGAGGATTTTTTTGAAGTGCTACGAGAACGTGACGTCCTTGTATATCATCCATATGAATCCTTTGAGGCTGTTACCGATTTCATCATTCAAGCATCTGAAGATGAGCATGTGATGGCAATCAAAATGACATTGTATCGTGTCAGCGGCAATTCTCCGCTTATCCAAGCCTTAGCGACAGCTGCAGAATCCGGTAAACAGGTTACCGTTGTGGTGGAATTGAAGGCTAGATTTGATGAAGAACGTAATATCGCATGGGCTCGCAAGCTTGAGAAATCAGGATGCCACGTCGTATATGGTCTAATTGGGTTAAAAACACATGCCAAAATAACACTAATCGTAAGACAAGAAGATCATGGCTTGCAACGATACGTTCATGTAGGCACAGGAAATTACAACGACAGCACAGCCAAAGTATATACAGATTTGAGTCTATTCACTTCCAATCATGGCATTGGACTAGATGCTTCTGAGCTATTTAATCAAATGACGGGATACTCAACCAACAATGATTGGGAAGCCATAACTGTTGCACCGTCCAATATGAGTCAATCCCTCTTCAAACTGATTCGTAGAGAAGCCGAACATGCGGCTGCTGGTAGACCTGCACGAATTATTGCCAAGATGAATTCCTTATCGAATCAAGAGATGATCGACGAGTTATATGCTGCTTCACAGGCCGGTGTTCAGATCGACCTCATTATACGCGGTGTATGTTGCTTAAGACCTGGCGTTCCAGGATTAAGTGATCGAATCACAGTTCGGAGCATTGTTGACCGCTTTTTGGAACATTCTCGTATTTATTATTTTGAAAATGGTGGAACTTCAGAGGTATGGATCTCCAGCGCGGATTGGATGACTCGTAACTTAACTAGACGTATTGAACTGATGTGTCCGGTTTATGATCCTCACATCCTCACACTTGTCGCCCAAATCCTGCAATTGTCTCTTAAAGACAACGTTAAGTCTAGATTTCTACAACCTAGCGGTAGTTATGAATTCGCAGACGACAAAAAGGCTCCATTTAGGAGCCAGTCTGAGGCTATGAAGGTTAAGAAATGGAAGGGAAATCAATCTTCAATTTTAGATCCCATGCATTTTTAAATACTTTAACGGCATTATCCATCTCTTCTTGCTCAATCCATGTTTCTGTATCACTCTGAACCGTGAGATGTAGCGTCTTATTTCGAACCTCTGCATGAATTGATCTCACAGCTTGTGTCTCGCTTTGGTCGAGAGCAATGCATAGTTGCACTAAAGATCCTAACTTATGGATCCATACTTCGTCGGAAGGTAGTAATATGTCCTCATGTTCTTGGGACAGTTTCTGCTTCCGGCTTTTTGTGTTGTAAGAGGATATTAACGCACATAGAATGATCTCTCGATGCGTTAGTCCTCGAATAGAAGAATTCATAATCCAGTAATGGGTATGTCGGTTATACTGATAATAATTGATATGCCCACCAATGCGATACAACATAATCGATACGTATAAAAGCTTCTTATGCTCCTTCGTATCCCCCTCACCTTGCAAGGTTTCGTAGATCTCTTTGGATAATGTGTAGACATGCTCTAAGTGTGAACGTGATGCTTCCGCTTCAAAAGCTAATAATGTCTGAATGCTATACTCCAGTGTATTAGGTTTCACGGGTTGGGCGGGATTTAAGAAATCATGCAACATTCCCTCACGTAGACCTTCTCCACTAATTAGACAATGTTTAGCTTGGATATAATGATATACGGTATGTGCAATAATAAGTCCTGAAACAATGATATCCGTCCGGCTCTTAGACAAGCCATTTACAGTTTTACGTTTTTCTAGAGAAAGATGTGGAAGTGTATGAAATAGATGATTGATCGTATCTGTCTCTAACGCATAGCGATGTGAGGTCGGCATGGAATAATTGCAATGTTTCTGATCTATTTTACCGAGTGAACGGATCGTTCCACCTAGACCAAACAACGGTAACTCAGGTTTAGATTGCAACCACTTATGCTCATCAAGCATACTTAGCACATATGTACGAAGATTGAGAATTTGTTCCTCATTCCAATTACCATCGTTTCCGAACGTGACATTGGTATTCACCGCACCAAAAGGTAGAGATATACTTGTCTGATAACTTCGATTCTCAAACAATGTAATTTCCGTACTGCCCCCACCAATATCAACAATAAAGCCATCCTCTATATCAAAAGCATTAATGACACCTAGAAATCCGAAATAAGCCTCCTCTTTTCCTGAAATAAGCTTAATATCTATGGAAGATTCCTGTGATAGGAACGCAATAATTTCTTGAGAGTTACTAGCATTACGAATCGCTGCAGTTGCTCCCGCACGAATTCTGTCCACGCCAAACGTAGTACAGACCTTTCTGAATTGTTTGAGAATAGGTACTATGGATGCCATCTCATTCTTATCCAGAATTCCCTCTTCATTAACTTTCTCACTCAAACGAGCTGACTGTTTACATTCTTTAATAATCTTGTACCCTCCATCGGGTGTTGTATCATAAATAACCAGTCGGATGGAGTTGGAGCCAATGTCAATAATACCTATCCGGTACGGTTTATCTATTATCATTTATACTCCTATTCCTTGCTGAGTAGGCAACTTGTTATTATGAATATCTAAGTTAATAATATACCATATTTGTCCCTCTCGGTGTTGTTTTGCACTCCTACCACCGTCAACTATGTATGTTATACTGAAGCTCATAAAAAGGGATACTGACTTTTTCAATGTAGGTATCCCTTAGCTTTGTATTCCTTATTTTTTTAGACCCGCTGCACTGAAAGGACCATTAATAGCTATGGTAGATAAAATGCGTGCCATTTCCTTAGGCGATTCTTTTCTTCCGCTATGTAGCCATTGTTGGATAATCCCGATATGTGCAGAAGCTACATAAGATATCAAATATTGGCTAGGAACCAGTAATTTCTCCTTATCAAAAAGTTTAGTGGAGATATCTCCAAACAAGGTTTCCCACATGAACTCTTTTAGCCTTGACTGAAATGACAAATCTCCTTTTGGGCCTAAGACGGCTTTCATGAATCCGCTATTTTCATCCAGGTATTCAAAAATCAAAATGAGCAGATGAAAAGTAGCGGGAGTCGAGGAATTCGTTTCCATATCGGATAGAACATCAGGAAAATTATGTATGGCAATTCTGGACATGTCCTTCATTATCTCTTCTTCGCATTTAATCATTAAATCGAATTTGTCCTGATAGTGTGCATAAAATGTTCCTCTGTTAATTTTAGCAGTTGTAGTGATGTCTTTGACGGTCATCGCCTCGAACCCTTTCTCCTCAATCAATTTCACCAAAGCATCCCGAATCGATTGTTTAGTCCGAATCACACGTAAATCTGTACTATCTTCTCGCATACAACTTCCTCCCTAATATTTTTAACGACACATCCCGCGAATGTGTTCTTTAAGTAACACATCACCCGTTTTTGACCGTTGTCTTTAAACACATCAGTAATTATAATTTGCAATATAATAAACAACAGGTTGTTTGTTATTATAAACAATATTAAGGAGGATTGCATATGTTTAATATGTTTTTCAAAAACAGATTGTTAGTAATAGCACCCATTATTGCATTGGCTATCGTCTTTATCTTTTCGTTAACCTTATTTCCAACGGTCCAGCCGCAACCGAAAAAACTGCCGGTGGCCGTTGTAAATGAGGATCAGGGAGTAGAGATTCCGGGACAGTCCACTGTAAATATGGGGCAAACTATCATGGATATGGTGCAAACCGCTTCCGCGTCTGCCCCAGACGAAGACCCTGTAGTTAAATGGGTGGAAGTAGAAAGTACAACGGCAGTCCAAGAGGGGTTAGATGACCAAAAGTATTATGCAGCATTGGTAATCCCAAAGGATTTCAGTGCAAAACAAGTCTCATTAAGAACCGAAACGCCTTCTTCACCGGAATTACAGATATATGTCAATCAAGGTATGAATGCAGCCGCATCCAACATGGCGGCACAACTACTAAATGGCATGGTTGATAATATCAATAACAACGTCCGTACTCAATTACTCGATGGATTTAAAACACAAGGAGCGACTCTGACTGTAGAGCAGGCTTCCAGTATCGCAGTGCCTATTACAAAAACAGTCACCAATATAAATGAAGTTGGGAAGAATAGCGCAGGTGGCAACGCACCCATTTCATTATTCCAACCTCTATGGATTGCATGTCTGGCTAGTTCAGCCATTCTTTTCCTAGCAGTCAGCAAAATGCCGATGTTCACTCAAAAAGAAAAACTAGTTAGTAAGATTGGGCAGATAGTGATAGGTACGGTAGCAGCATTGGTCATTGGATTCGGTTTGACTTGGTTAGCCGAGGCAATGGTCGGGCTGAATATTCCGAATTTCATGGATACCGCTCTATTTTTAACAATTACAGCTTTTAGCTTCATCATGATGATTACAGCTGTTCTTTCATTGGTTGGAATCAAGGGCATCGCTCTTTTTGCCTTATTGCTATTCTTCGGAGCTCCTTTATTAGCAATGGCACCTGAGATGATGTCGCCTTTCTATCGGGATTGGATTTACTCTTGGCTACCGATGCGCTTTATGATTGAGGGGCTTCGTGAACTCTTTTACTTTGGTCAGGAATTGGCTTGGAACACAGCTCTTTCCGTCCTTGTCTGGATTATCGTGGTCAGTTTGATCGTTATCCTGCTTACTACCTTTCAACGTGCAAAATCAAAACAAGTAGCCAGCACTTAATAATACGTATAATGGAGATTTGTAAATGTAAAAACACTCTCAAACTTTCTCCTACATATTGATCTGTATACAAAGAATGGATAGAGTCATCAGAATATATCTGATTCCCTATCCATTCTTCTTTCTTCATGAATCCAATGATCACTTCGCAGCTGAAATCTCACTTTCAGTTACCCATTTATGATTAGTTACCTTGTCCCCACCCGTTGTCGGAGTGTAATCAACCATATATACAGTGGTCTGTTCAGCCGTATCAATGACAGCCGTTGCACCCATCATACCTTCCATATGATCTGCATTCATGATCACATCAGCATCTGGTTTATAAGGTTCGGCAGCAGCATCCTTTATATCTTCGTGAATAATCCATTTGTGATTACTTACTCGTTCTCCACCAGTTGTCGGAGTATACGAAACAGCATAAACTGTAGTGTCATAGGCACCTACGACGGTTGCCTTTGCACCCTCCATTCCTTCCATATGACCCGTTTTGATGATAACTTCACTTCCAACTTTATAGGTTGGATTCACGGCTTCCTTTAGACCCTTTGGAACTTCACTTGAACTTGAATGCGAACTGTGGTCCATGGGTGTCTCATTTACAGCGTTCTCTTTACCATTGTCATTTCCATTTCCACATGCACTTAAACTAATCGATGCTGCTAGCATAAGAAAAATCAATTGCTTCTTCATTTGATATGACCTCCGAATTCTTAGTTGTCCATATTCTACTGTATACCCATGGAACGTATAATTTCAAACAATAATTCATTATTTTTATCTAGATAAATGAAGTCATTACACCCAAGTGGTAAAGCGTTTTTGGACAAAGGGGATCCCATTACGCTCCGCCCATCTTGATAGTTCGGCTATCCCTTTATCTTCATCACCTTGAAATCGAAAACACAAATCAATGGGTACAATTTTATTACGAATTGGTTTAATTCCTATAACGGATTGGAACGTCCCTCTTACCATTACAGTCTTTATCTCTGACGCTTCAACTGTTCGTCCATTAATGAATAAGGAGTCTGGGTTGATTATCATGACCGTTGGTTTCATAAATAATCGATAGATTGGAATTGCCAACAAACCTAAACATACTAGAAACCATACACAACCAATATAAAATAGTACTCGATTACTATCATGGTCATACCTTCTTAACAAACTCATAAATATGACTAAGGAGATACTAATGCTTATAATTTGAAGAATCTCCGAAGGGTTCTTGATCTTAAAGTTACTACTTTGGATTTCAACTAGTCCCATCTTAGATACCTCCCTCTCATCTATCCATCTGTTACATCCACATGGATAACACCCGGCCCAATATCATATTATTCATTGCAGGGAAGGAATACCTCTATATTGTTCCGCGAAACTCTTCCTCAAGGATAGACATCTTAATCTCGTCATGAAATTCCCCATCTGAATAGAGGACATCTCGGAGTATCCCTTCGTGTTGAAATCCGATCTTCTCATATACATGAATCGCTCTTGGATTAAATGTATATACGCCCAGGTCGATTCGATGTAACTTCAACGTGTCGAAACCGTATCTAAGCATCAGCTTCATGGCTTCTGTTCCATATCCTTTGCCTGTATGTCGCGTATCTACACCAATCCGTATATTTGCACTTCGGTTCATCGAATCCATTTCGTTCAACACGACTTCACCGAGAAATTCACCCGTTTCCTTGGCCACAATGATGAAATCAGCACGATCATCGTTCATAACACCAATTTTTTTAATCCATGACATAATGTCATCTTGTGTAAAATCTCCCTGAGTCCCGGTAAATCGGTTGGATTCGGGCTCTTGTACAAAAGCATAATAATCCTCAAAGTCTGACTCACACGCCAAGCGTAGATCAATCGTATCCCCTTCAATTCTCACCTCTTTGCTTTGTTCATTTATATCATAATCTTCAGATCTTGCAGAAATTTCGTCCTCTGTGGGTTCCTCAAATCTAGTATCAAATAACAGTCTCATTTCTTCAGTTATATGATAAACATTCGAGTTACTATCGGTTATAGCTTCATTACGCATCTGTAATTGTTTCTTCGTCTGTATTTCTGGTGTGTTTATGTAATGTAGTTCAGTCGTTATTCCTTTATCCACGAAGTGTTGTTTCACTTCGATTCTTTCTGCCTTACTCCAAAAACCAAAGTCTACAACCACGTTCACACCTATGGATACTAACTCATCTGCAAGATTGTATAAATAATCCATACTTTTACGCTGAATGAATTGATGTTGGTCTCCCAATTGTTCATCAAAAAGCGATAGCATTAAATCATCACATGATAGAATCATCGCCTGATAACGTTCTTTCAATTTCTTGGCATAAGTGCTCTTCCCGCTCCCCACTTTACCACAAAGCATGTATACAGTTGCCATGTTACGTTCACTCCTATTTGTAAGCTAATTTATATGATATAGATAATATTACCATAAAATCCGTCATGTTACGTCACTCCGTGCGCTGGGAGTTACCCGCGGTGCGAAATCCCTGTAGCCGCATGCCATCCCGGCACATCCATTTGGCCTAAACCGCGTAGAGAAATCCGTTATCGGAGAGCAAGAATGGCAATATTATAATCCGAATTTCTCGGATGCCCTATAGATGCAGGTTTTGGATTCCCCCTCTAAATTGGCCACAAAAAAACAAGCCGGACCAATCTCGGCTTGTTTAGGCGATCGTTTATCCGGAGTACTGTACGGTTCCAACATTCCAGCTCATTCTTAATTAGGCACTACTTTCAGGCTCTCAAATTCCTTGATCATTTGAGCATCGGCAAGAAATATGTTTTTTCCTCCAAGCTCGGAACCCATGGCCAGCCTATCCCCGGATGCTCTGTAAATGCTGACCGAATCGTCGGTAGAAAAATTCACTGACATTCCATGGAAGAACGTCACCGGAAATGTCCGGGGTAGCGTAACTTCAACGCCATCTGTGGTGATTTTCTTGAGGATGCGGCAAACCGTGCGGATCCCTTCCTGATCCTGCTTATTCGTTCCGATCAGCGGTTTATATATCAGATCCCCGTCCTGAATATCTACAGACACGACCGTATCGATAGAGCATGAGGATGCCATCTCCTGAAAGCTTCGCTCCTTGGGAAGCGCCTTTCGTTCTTCTTCATAAGACGGTCGTTCGTAGGACAGTCGTTCTGATTGGCCGTTGTTATTTGGGAACGGACTGTCATATCCGAAATCCAAAACGCCGTGCCCCACGTCCCCGGCAAAGTTCAGTGAATCCCCAGGGTAAGGCGTCTGGTTATCATGAGCATATGCCAAATCTTTTCCCGTAAGGAGCTTATCTGCTAGGATCACAGTAGAGTTGTCCTTCAGGTCGATAAGTGACAGCAAGCCGCTGCGATTAGGTCGGACTACCAGAAAGTCGGTATCCACAGCCTGAACCCCGAACACGTCGTCTTGCTGGGTCAGCTGTGGTAGATCATACGTTGAGACGACTTTCCCTTCATCGTTATATACCCACACGATCTTGCCGTCAGTTAGCACCGCATGTTGAATCCAGCCATTCGGATCATAGACTTGATAATCCGACGCATTAGACTCATACCGCTGGTCATAAGACGCATGCTTCTGCTCGACGATCTGGTTATCACGGATCAGAAGAGTGTAGACTTCATAATGGGGTTGAGGACTTGCATAACTATCCACTAATGTCAGCACCGTATTCTTACCATGCCTGCTAGGGCCCTCAACTGAAACCGCTCCCTGCAACTGCGCTTCCAGCTTGCCTATGGAAAGTACATCGGACTGTTCGCCTTTGCCCATATACAGGTCACGGGTCGTACGATTCAACCATATCGCCAATGGGTTCAGCTCGAGGTAATCGTTCGGCTTCGTTATGCGTACGTTATGTGTGGTCGCCTCCCATTTAACTTCCGCTCCAATAGCTTCTGAGAAAAAGCGCATCGGTACATACACACGACCACCAACCATTCGGAGGGGTGTGGACAGAGAGACTCGCTGCCCATTTACGGATGCGCTGGTTGAGCCGAAGGGAACTTTAACCGTGAGTTCCGGATACCTCATCGTCACCGTTTTGGCCTGTGTGTTCCAGGCCACCAAGGTTCCGAGCAGTTCCCCGATATCCCGGAAAGGCAGATAAACCACACCTTCGTCTAGGAAAGGAGGCGTATTCGTCTTCACTACTTTTTCGTTAATCGTGATGTTAATGTCACTTTTTACAGATGTAGCGGGCGCTTCGGATTTGTCTGCGCTTACGGGTAGCGCGATGACAAATGCTACAGCCGTGGCCAGAAGCGTCGCAGGTAGAAATGAAGACCATCGTAATGTGAAGCGCATCTCGCAGGAAAACTTGGTTTTTAGGTTTTTAATCATCTGTTCATTTCTCCTTTAAGGTAGTTTTAAAAAAATAATTAATGCATTCATTCGTTTTTCGATATCTTCCAGTTGGTCAACATTTACTAACTTCTCATATCCCGTTAGTTCAAAAACCAAGTAGTTTAAAAATAAGAGGCACCTTAATGTCCTCCGCTTTATAGCAGTTTTCGAATTTCCCTTTAAGTAATAGACTTCGGCAGGCAGCTCCGGATTCTTCATATATATCCGTATTTACATTCAAATCAATGTTTCTATAATCATTATATTTTGGACTTTCATTTTTTATTGAAAGGATGTCTGAAGATTTCCAAGTTATCGAAAAATCATCTTTATGGTTACTAGAATATACCTTTTTCTTTTCTCCAGTCTGAGTCTGTTCGACCTCGACAATATAAATTACTCCACCTGCTGCACCGCCATAATTTAAATAATATGAGCTAGCTTCAAATTTACCATCAGGTGATTCTATGGGACCTAGAAATAATGTTGCGTTATCAAGGCTTTTAAAATTATAAAAGTACCTATTATATCCAATGAACAGTAATATACTAAAAATCAATAGTGAAATAATAATATATCTTTTTTTCATACAAAACCTCCGGTGCTCACTGGTCTAAAATAATTTCTTTATTTACAATATCTTACACAGTATTCTTATCTTAACCGAAACATTAGCGGTAATTTAAAATTAGGAGACATTTATGAAAGTGAAATCACGGAAATTCATCTTTACAGGAACCATCTTATATATAATTGTTGTCTTATTTTTTATTTTCTTTGCTTTTAATAGAGTGGATCATACAGCAGGAGTAAATGGATATACATTTATGCTTGTCCCAGAGAGAGTTCCGCTTCAATTCCCAGAACTAACCTCCTCGTGGATATTTGACCTTGGAAATATTGTTGCTTTTATTCCTTTTGGTGTACTCATTCCCCTATTGTATCGAATCCGCTTTGGGAAGTTTATAACCTTCTTTATCTTGGCGATTCTCGTTCTGGAAACGCTGCAGGCTTTAACTTATCTTGGCAGCTTTGATGTAGTTGATGTGATATCCAATACTCTAGGTGCAGCAAGATATATCGCCTATAGAGTCGGATTTTCTTCAAAAATTTCTTATAAAAAGCTTATTGCTTCGGTCCTATCTATCGGTGTTCTTCTAGTTGGAATAATCGTGATTTCGGAAACCATCAATTATGTTGTAGCCAAAAGAGAAGGCCCAATTCAAGCGTTACATGAGGTGAAAGAAATAAATGGATCCCTGCCTATGACTGAAAATCTTCCCAGTTTGACGGTATCAGGCAAGAAAATAGAACCCAAAATGAACGTGTATAACAGTGATGGTGATAAAAGCAAATCATACATCTACATCTTAGGGAATAAATCAGATGTGAAGTTTTATTCATATTATGGCATTCCAGACAAGGGAGATCCCAAGGGAGAAGTCACTGTACTGGTGGATGATGGAAAAATAAGTGCTCAGTACAATCAAAAAGGTGCAGTACCTTTAAACATACCATTGGACAAGGTTAACGAAATTACGATTATCGTATCCGGAAACGCTAAACTATGGGACGTTGGATTCAGTGAAATGAAGCATTGGTGGGAGTGAAGAACATACAAGCAACAAATTAAAATACCCTTCAAATTCAAAATCCATTCTTATAATAAATGAACAAATCAGTCCATTTCTGATTCTCCAAAGAAAACTCTTTCCTCACACAATCAAGAAGAAATCCAGCTTTTTCAGCAAGCTTTATCGAGGGATGATTATCCATATCTCCCCTCGTTCCAAAATTGATTATGTATTGAATATCCCATCATAGCCCATTGATAATCCATGCATAGAATCTTAATCAACTCTATTTTCCCAACATTCATTCCATCCTCTTTACGGAATATTCCATAGATGTACATCTCATCTCTAATCGCACATTCATGGAATCCGTTAATCCAATCGCGGAACCACTCTTCCGTAGAAGAAGGCATATCTGTCGGACGTCCATCATCGTATTTGTACTGAGAGGGAAGTCTATTATCGAATTGTGTGTACCAATTAACATAATCCTCATTTACATAAGGACGAATGATAAGTCTTTCTGTCTCTATTAACTTATTTGATCTCGTCGTTACATCCATTTCGTAAACCCCTTTTGGAGAAAAGGAATCTGATTCTGCTCTGCCCAAATCTTCAATTCTTTCATTCCCTTATCTTCTTCCTCTATAAACCGAAAACAAAAATAAGTAGGAACATATTTCTTATCGGTTGGTTTAATTCCTAGAACAGGTCTGAAATATCCCGTAACCATTAGCATTTGAATTTCATTAGCTTCAACAATACGATTATTAATGAATAGGGATTTCCTACTAATCCATAAGTCAGTTGGCCTAGCAGATTTCCTATAAATAAAAATAACTAGCGAAATGCTATATATAAGAATTTGGGCGCCACCCAAATACAAAATGCTCTGCGGACTAAAATCATTCTGAATCTTTCCTATTAACCACGTCACGGATATGATTAATACCATGCTAATGGCTAATATTTGTGAATTTCCTGAAGGATATTGGATCTTAAATTTACTGTTCTGTACCTGCGTTTGTTGCATTCTAATACTCACTCCTTATCACAGAGTTATGTCAAAAAATCAATAATCTTATGGTTAACAATCTCGGATTGTTCCATAGTTAATGCATGACCTGCATCCTGTATAACACTTGTATGTAAGTTTGTTAGTAGTCGCTTGGCTTTAGATAACATTCGATCATAATGATAGATGACTTCTTTATCGCCAACCATCAGTAAAATCTCCATAGTAAGGCTTTGTAACTCGTGATCTTTAAATACAGTAGGTGTCACTCGCAAAAGTGGTATACAATTCAATCCTGAGACGATGAACTGACGAATCAGTACCTCAGCTTTAGCATCTGCTTGGTAGGAACTATTCATGAACCACGCTAACTCTTTACGAATACGATAAGCTGATGGTAAAACTATTGAAGGGTATACTTTTAATAAGAACATAGGAGTTATTCTATAAATTCCGGCGGCAGGTGCTAATAAGATCATTTTCTGTACTTTCTCAGGAGAATGAAGCGCAAAATTTATTGTGAGCCAGCCACCCATAGAATGTCCCATGAATATGGCTGATTGAAGATGAAGTTCCGTAAGAATATCAGAAACCCAGAGGGCTGCGTCTTCTCTTGTTCGTATAAGTGATGTAATAGTACTTTTACCTAAGTCACCTAATGTATCCACTGCGTACACTCTGAAATGTCTAGATAAGGATTCAACGTTGGGATACCACATGGTAGCACTGAACGTCATCCCATGAAACAACAATATTGCGGGAGACTCTATTAACCCCGATACAATGATGTGTGTATCACCAAATCTCGTAGATAGCATTACATCCTCAAACGGGACAGGCCATAACTGCATGGAGTCATCATACGCTTGGAGGAACTTCTCTCTATTCCCTTTTTTACGAACAATAGAATAGCTCCTATCCATGGATCAATCACCTCTTTCTGATCATCAATCAAGTATTCACATCCACCGCGCAAACCTTTTTTGGATAAACGGAATCTGATTCTCTTCTGCCCAACTCTTCAATTCTTTCATTCCCTTATCTTCATCCTCCGTTAATCTAAACATAAATGAACGGGTACATATCTTTTGTTCTTGGGTTTAATCCCTATAACGGGGTTGAAGTAGCCCATGACCATGACTATCTTAATCTGATGAGCCTCAACTGTGCGACCATTAACGAAAAGGGAGTTCTGGTCTAATCTTAGGATAGATGGTTTCATAAATGCCTTAATGATCATGAATGTCAGCCCAATCGCAAATATTACAAGCGCAATGCATTCGATATAAAACTCGGTCCAAGACATGTTGTCATTTTGCATAATTGAAACTAACATTCTCATGTGTAATATCGACATAATGCTAACCAATATGATTGGTCCAATCAGGGAAGGATATCTAATCTTGTGTTCACTATTATTTTTCATCACTGGTGGCGTCATCTTAAATATTTCACCCCTAAAATCTAAATCATTTTTAAGTCTCAGGCTTATTCTCAGAATAACAATCAAAGCATAATAACGTTGTATCGTCTAATACTACCCCGTTAATAAATCCATCATTGCAGTAAATCTTTTGTTCACATACCTTACAGTAGCCAACAAATTCTTGCATACACATGTCCTCCTAAATCTAGTTCGTCATCTGCATCTATTAGGATCGGATTTGAATACCTTGAGTATGATCGCCTACTTCTGTATAAGAATGGTTCTGGTAGTCTTTTAGAATATGCTGGATTTCTGTTTTATAATCTTCTTTCCCAGCAAAGAACACGATATCTTCTGGATTAGCTAGTTCAATGGCTCTTGCTACTACTTGTTCCCGATTCGATAGCAGCTCCTGTGAAGTGCATTCTCCTTGCCCCTTCTCTAGTTCTTTAATCATCCTATTCGTAGCTTCCGTTGATGCATATTCCGTATTTACGATAACCATATCACTATGCTTAAGCGCGATTTCTCTCATCTGTGAAAATATACTCTCCTCATTCTTATCTTCACAACCAATCACCGTAATCACTCTCTTATGTGCCAGCTCATGCAATGTTAATAGTGCGTTGTTTAATGCATCAGAGGTATGGGCGTAGTCAACAATCACAAGAAAACCCTGATCACCATCTATCATTTCCATTCTCCCCGTCACATTCGTGAATTCAGATAATGCTTGTTGTATGGAGTGAAGCGGGATTTGTTCAGCTAGAGCTGTCGCAATAGCAGCAAGCGCATTGTACACATTAAAAACGCCAACCATTTTGCATTGAATCGTAACCGTCCCTACAAAGGAAACGAGCCTAAATGTCGTTCCTTTAGCTGTTAGTTGAATGTCTTCTGCCATCACATCTGCTGGATTGTTAATACCATATGTAATCACTTGTGCTGTTGTTAGACTATGAAACACATCAGATGCAGGGTCATCCGCGTTTAGAATGGCGAATTTTTGATTAGAAGGCTCATGTGAGTATGAATTTCCCATTCTTGAGAAAAGAGCTCCTTTGGCCATAAGGTAGTTGTCCATAGATCCATGATAATCGAGATGATCATTGGTTAGATTCGTGAATACAGCTGTACGAAACTCACATCCTATAACACGCCCCATATGTAAACCTTGAGAAGTCACTTCCATAACACAATAATCTGTCGAACACTCATTCATTTTTGCTAGATTGGATTGAAGCATATGTGGGTCTTGTGTATTGATCTTGCTTTTGTATAAGTTGCTACCTATCTTTGTACCGATATTCCCCATAAGACCCGTCCGGTAACTAGCATGAGCTAAGATAGATTCAATCATATGACTTGTCGTTGTTTTTCCATTGGTTCCTGTTATCCCAATTAACTTGAGATTATGACTTGGATAACCGTAGAAATGTGTAGACAACACTGCTAACGCGAATCTAGCATTGGGTACTTTAATTGTGGGAACTTGCGCAACGACATCCTTCTCAACAATGATAGCTACAGCTCCCGCTTCAATCGCATGATCAATATATTGGTGACGATCCTCTTGAAGTCCTGGTACACCAGATATACATACGAATAAATCTCCCTGCTTCACTTCTCGTGAATTCATATTAATTCCCGTAATATCCACATCTATATTCCCTTGAACCGAAAAGATGGTTAGTTGTTCAACAAGTTCTTTTAATTTCAAGAAAGAAACCTCCTATATAGAAAGTTAAACCTTTCACTATATATTCTCCAAAAGTTATATTTTCCCTTTTGTTGATTACATATCAATCAGCATAAAAGCCTCTGGAGATTTCGCTCCAAAGGCTTTTGTACTGTCTCATTACGTGCTCACTATGCAGTTATGACTGATGTTACGACTTCATTTCTGAGCATGATGGATTGTCTTATAATCTTCTTTTTCATCAAATCACGTTGTACAGCTACAGGGGTAGTATAGAGTCCTTCTTCCTTCGCTAAGGCTAACAATGTCCTCTTCGTTGCATCCATCGCAAGCTCCTCATCTTGAAGGATATAATACGCCACTTGATAGCCATACGTTTCCAACCGTCTTAATACCTCTAGTGTTCTATTGAAATAATCCGTTGATCTCATAATATCTACCTCGCCTGTACGTTGTGATGTTGATTAACGATTTAAAATACAAATAGGAGCCTAATCAGCAATTTGCATAAATAACGATTCCACATTCAACAATTTCCTAGCACTTTCTGATGAATCACCATCATAGATGACTTTGCCTTGATATAGAATGTCTCCACTCGTAGCATCTAGTACGGTAACCTTTGGAATATCATCTTTGTGAAATAGAATATATAACCTGTTATTCTTCATTTTTCCCATTGTTATTTTGTCAGCATCCAGTTGCTGGGCAGTTAAGGAGATGACTTGATTAGCCAACGTACCTGAATCTATGTTGTAACGAGTTAATTTAATAACGTCTTTCTCATAATTTAGGATATTGATAACATTACCATCTAAACTAAGATTTCCGATATCATCAATTCCTGCTTTCATCAGTGTATCTGACAGGTCTGTCAACATACCCGTTTTATAATTATAAGAGTAGACGTGCTCATCAGATATTCCCATGTATTCATTTGCTCTAATTTGTCTATCAGAAACAATTAATAATGCATACTCACTAGGCGAGGAATAAATGGCGTTTGAAATGCCACGATCAAAGAGTTCAACATCTTCCTTCATGCTATCACTAAAAGCAAGTCTTTGATTGTTCATTAATGCTCCACTGTTCATATCCACAACATAATCATGATATTCAGAACCATATACGTTTTTTTCCAAAGAAATCTTCGAACGTTGATTTATAAGCAAGTGGAGCTGCTCACCAATCAACTGTACATCCAGTACATAGATTTGAGAATAGTCCGTTTGATCATTCACGCTGGTTTCATAATGCTTAACTGCACCGGTTGTCTGATTGAGAAGGTCTATACCCAGTACAATCTCCGATGTGCCATTAGTAGTATTATTGATAGCATCCGCATAAATAATCCACTTATCATCCTTATACAGGCTATTCACTTCGCCTTTCCCTCTCATAAAGGAGCGATGATCTTTGAGGATCTCACGAATATCTGCTTGCTCATTCATCCATGATCGTCCACCTGAGAAGATTCGGCTATAAATAGAATTAGCATTCGGAATATAACTACCATCAGCAGTTACAGTTAAGTGTTGGTATCTCCCCCCATCGGAAAAATTACCTGTAACCCCAATCTTCGTTCCCTCGTTAACGTCACCTGATATTTTTACTAACTTATATCCCGGAAACTGTGCCACTGCACTATATACATAATACGTACCCAATCCAACAACAACGAAAACACTTAATACTATAGAAATCCAATAACGTTTCATCATGTTCCTCCTTACACTGTTATCTTTTTGGAAAGAAGTCGACAACCAAGCCATACTGAAACAGCAAGAACCACTACGCACATAACTAACTCGATGCCATATATTTCATTGGGATACAAGTATCCATTATTATTATTCAGTCCTAAACCAAACAAAGGGAATAAAAGTAAGAACAAGCTTATTCCTAGATACAGAATGGCATATACAATGCCTCTGCGACGATAGCTTCTTTCGAGCAGAATGGCAGTGAAAATAGCTAGCACGCCTACTATGCCTAATCCATAATAGACCAGAAAAATATCTATATGCCATGGTATGAGCGTCGCCAACGCTTGAATCGTATAGATAATTTCAAATAAATTGGAGGGATCTCTCATGTCCGATGGAACGATAAGGTTGAATATAAACTCCTCAACAGGTAATAGGGCCAACTGAAAGGATACAAGTCCAAAAATAAATAGAAGGATAGCCGTTAATTTAGCGAAATATATATGTCGTCTTGCAGAAGGTAATGTCAACAAACGATAGATAAATGTACTTCTACCAAACCAATCTCGGTACCAAATTAGGAAAACATATATGGCAAGCACTCCAACACTGAGCAGGATTGGAATCATAAAAATGAATTGTGTGTTGGAGATCACCTCAACAAATGTTAACTTACCGTTTGATGAACCGTTGGGTGAAAAAGAGTAATTAAGAACCCCGTTCTTCCAAATGCCACTTTCTCTGTAAGATACAGCACTCTTAGTCCACCAGATCACGACACCAACCTGACATAATAACGTTAAACTCATAAGCCCTGCTAGTATATATTTGAATCGATTGATCTCCATATGTACGAGCTTCAGATAACTTTTCATGGCTGGTACACCTCCCTCATAACGTCGACAATGGACTTGCCTTCCTCGCTACGCACTTGTTCACAATAAAAGTCCTGATAGATGGCTCCATCTTTCACGAGTAGTGCTCGATCGATCAAATGCTCTACCTCAACGATCTCATGCGTGGTCAAAAGCACGCCGCGATCTTCGATCAAGTGGCTGGAGAATACCTCTGCAATCAAACCCCGACTAAACATATCTATTCCCGAAAAGGGCTCGTCCATTAATACGTATTCTGTATCCTGTGCAAGACCAAGCACCAGATTAAATTTAGCTGCTGTTCCCTTTGAAAGATTTCCAATTCGCTCAGTTCGATCCAAGCTAAAGAATGTCATGAGCTCGTCAGCCCTACTCGTACTCCAGCTTTGATAAAAATCTGCCATGAACTGGAGTCCCTCAGATAGCTTCATCCCAGAAGGCATCGTTAAATGATCAGGGATAAATGCCACTTTCTCATACATATTCTTATCTATGGGTTGACCATCAATCCGAATTGTACCTGCCTTTAGAGGCGTTAAACCCATAATTGCCTTAAGAATCGTTGATTTACCCGCTCCATTAATGCCAATAAGACAAGTGATTTTTCCCTTCTCCACCGTGAAGGAGGCACCGTTTAGCACAGACCGACCACGATATCGCTTATGAATATCTACAACCTCAATCATGCCTTCTCTCCTCCTTCCTGTTCTAGTCTCTCTATGTCGTTTCTTTCAAGATACTTCTGCTTTACGATATCCAATAGTTCTTCTACGGGAACGTCAATTTTACGGACCGATACCACAAAGGCATCAACTGCAGCGCTAATTAATTCAGAACGAATACTTCGTAGCACATTCTCATCAAGCGTGATTCTACTTGCTGAATTCCCCTCGGTTACGATCAATTGCTGTTCCTCCATTTCTTTATAAGCCTTCTGTGCTGTATTAGGGTTGATCTTCAGTAATGCACCCAATTCCCTCCGTGAAGGAATGATCTGCCCAGCCTCCAGCCGACCGGTAGCGAGTTGTTCTTTGAAATGACGGACAACTTGTAAATACACCGGATCCCGGCCATTAAAAATAACTTCTGTCCAACCTTCATTCATTTTCATCCGGATACCTCTCATTCTTTTCAAGTGTGTGTACCAAGTAGTTCATACACTTCAACTGTATTATGCCCATAATACATTCATATGTCAATACCATCCAATATTCTTGTATTCATCCATATGGGTTAAATCTACGAATCAATAACAAAAAAACACTGCACTCACCTAATCAGTGAGTGCAGTGCTTTATGCAAGAAGCCTTATAACAGCCTTCTCTTCTTACTCTTTAACTACCAATTTCAATGGAGCAGCAACCAACTTCTCTACTGTCTTACCATCAAGTACGTCTTTAGCAGCTTGAATGGACAATTGTCCAATCAACTCAGGTTGTTGAGCAACAGTACCTGTTAAATTGCCTGCTTCAATGGATTTCAAAGCATCGTCATTACCATCGAAACCAATGACAGGAATTTTCTTACCTGAACTTTGAATCGCTTCAATGGCTCCTAGTGCCATTTCGTCATTATGCGCAAAGACAGCTTGTACCGAAGGATTCCCTTGTAGCAAGTTCTCCATCACAGTTAGTCCTTTGGTACGGTCGAAATCAGCGGACTGTTTCCCAATCACATCGAGTTGTGTATCTGCGATCTCGTGGAATCCTTTCCCACGTTCACGTGTAGCTGATGCACCAGGTGAACCTTCAAGTTCAATGACCTTTGCACCTTTACCAAGTTGTGCCACGATGTATTCTGCAGCCATCGATCCACCTTTTACATTGTCTGAAGCAACAAGTGTCTGAATATCACCTTTGTCAGAAGAACGGTCAAGTGCAATCACTGGAATATCTAAGCTGTTCGCAGTCTGAACTACTGTAGAGATCGCAGATGAATCTACTGGATTGATTAACAGAGCATTTACACCTTGTTGCATCAAATCCTCCACGTCATTACTTTGTTTCGCAGAATCATTCTGCGCATCAATGATAATAACTTCTAGCCCTTGTTTCTTAGCCTCTGCTACAACGCCATCTTTGACAGATACAAAGAATGGGTTGTTCAAGGTTGAAATCGATAAACCTATTTTCGCATTTTCTGAATTACCACTTTGGTTGGGCTTGGCCCACTCTGGTGGCTCTAATGAACAACCTGTCATGAGGATCATTAGTAAGGAAGTAAGAATTAAAGTCATTTTTTTCATATTAGAATCCTCCTCTTATGCAGTCTTCTTACGGTCAATTAATACAGCAATGGCTATAACAATACCTTTGACTACCATTTGGTAGAATGATGATACGCCGAGTAAATTTAGTCCGTTGTTCAATATCCCAATGATAAGAGCACCAATTAAAGTACCTACAATACGTCCACGCCCACCTGTTAAGCTCGTACCACCCAATACAACAGCAGCAATGGCATCTAACTCATAAGATGCACCCGCCGTTGGTTGTGCGGAGTTCAATCTAGAAGTCAGGATAGCACCTGCTAGTGCAGACAACATACCGATTAATGAATAGATCATTATTTTGATGCGATCTACTTTTATCCCAGAAATGATGGAAGCTTTTTCATTACCACCGATTGCGTACGTTTTACGACCGAATGGCGTTTTGTGTAATACCATCCATAATACTGCGAATATGATAATCATCGTGATCGCTGGAACCGGAATGCCTAGGAAATAACCACGACCAAACAATTGAAACATCTTACTTTCTCCAAGACCTGTGATCGGGTTACCATTTGTATATACAAGCGTTAATCCTCGAAAAATAGTCATGGTGGCTAACGTTGCGATAAAGGGCGCCATACGACCTTTGGTAATCATGAGTCCATTGACCATACCCATCACTCCACCTAGCAAACAACCAATAATGATAGCTAAGATTGGATCCAATCCAGAGAGCATGAGGTTAGCCATCAGCGCACTGGATAATGCGAGAATCGAACCAACGGATAAATCGATACCCCCTGTTAGAATTACAAAGGTCATCCCAAATGCGATCAACGCATTAATGGCAACTTGTCTTAGCAAATTCAGAATATTCAGTGGATCTACGAAACTTGGATTTAATGCGGTTACGATAATAATAAGAATGATTAACCCAAGTAACGGACCCAGTTTCTGTGTAATTTGCCCGATTTGAAAGCCCTTCTTTTCATCCTTGATAGTCGTCATAACTATTGCCCCCCTGTAGCTAACGTCATAATATTTTCTTGCGTAGCTTCCTGTTGTGAAAGTTCTCCACTGATTTCGCCTTCATGAACAACTATAATGCGATCACTCATTCCTAATACTTCAGGTAGTTCGGAAGAGACCATGATAATCGCTACGCCACGCTCCGTTAATTCGTTCATGAGTTGATAAATTTCTCGTTTCGCCCCAACGTCAACGCCGCGGGTTGGTTCATCTAAGATGAGAACACTTAATCCAATTCCAATCCACTTAGCGATAACCACTTTCTGTTGATTACCACCAGATAAGCTACTAACTAATGCATCTGCGGACTGTGTTTTGATCTGTAAACGTTTAATTAGAACATCTACAAATTCTTGTTCTTTCTTATTATTAATGATCCCTTTTGGCGCGAAGCTGTATAGATTCGTTAATACCATATTGTCCCGAATTGAGAAATCTAGAACCAATCCTTCATCTTTCCGGTCTTCTGTTACGAATCCGATGCCAGCATGCATGGCATCATTAGGATTGTGGATCGAGACTTTTTTCCCTCGTACCCAGATCTCGCCCTGATCTAAGGAATCTAATCCGAATATTGTTCTCATTATTTCTGTACGTCCAGATCCCATTAATCCTGAGAATCCTACGATTTCACCAGATCGTACGGAGAAATTAACGTCCTTAAACTGACCCTTTTTAGAAGCATTCTTGACTTCAAGTACAATCTCTCCGGGTTCTGCTGTACGTTCAGGGAAACGGTCTGTTAGTTCTCGTCCAACCATTTTTCTAACAACATCGTCAAAGTTCGTATCTGGTATATCCTTTGTATCTACTGTTTTCCCATCACGCATAACCGTTATTCGATCACATATTGCAAAAATCTCTTCCATACGATGCGAGATGTAGACGATGGAGACTCCTTCTTTTTTGAGTGATGCAATGACTTCGAATAGTTTCTGTATTTCTCGTTCGGTTAGAGCAGCTGTGGGTTCATCCATAACGATTACTTTCGCATGAGTCATGAGTGCTTTTGCAATCTCAATCATCTGTTTCTCACCAACAGAACATTCTCCCGCTTCTTGATTTAGTGGGATCGTAACAGCAAGTTTTCGAAACTGCTCATTGGCTAACGCCTTCATCTCATTCTTATTTAATAAACCAAATTTCGTTGTCCGTTCCTTACCAATAAATAGGTTGTCTAGGACAGTCATGTCGGACCATACATTAAGCTCTTGATGGATAAAAGCAATTCCTCTTTGTTCAGCCTCTTTTGGATTGGTAAAGTAGGTTTCCTTGTCATCAATAATGATGGTACCTTTGTCACGTTGATGAAGACCGATTAGAATATTCATCAACGTAGACTTACCCGCACCATTCTCGCCCATAAGGGCGTGAACTTCACCATCCTTTAGATCGAAATCTACACCCGTCAATACATTGTTAGCACCGAATGATTTATAAATATCTTTCATCGTAATGTGCATACCCTTGGCACCCCCTCATTTATCCGAAATATACACCGGCTTGTAAAATACAGTTAGCGTAAGGTTTAGCCTCACCCGTACGAATAATAACCTTAGCTTTCTGAGTTAAACACTTAAATTGTTCATGTGAACACTCTTCTATTGGTATCTCCTTAAATCTATCTTTTAAGTAGTGCGATGTTTCTTGATTGTCTGTCGCTAATTCCGATGCAATGGTTACTTTCTCGATGACCATGTCCTCAACCAGTAGATCTACGACATTTTGGAAGCTGGGTACACCGAGTGTAAGAGCGAGATCAATCTTAGGAACACCTGCTGGGATAGGAAGTCCCACATCTGCAATGACGATCGTATCGGTATGACCTAGATCAGCAAGTATTTTGGAGATATGACTGTTCAATATTCCATGTTTCTTCATATTAAAGACTCCCTTCAACTTCTGTTCTTGTTGGCATCCCACCTTGAGCCCCGAATTTAGTAACCGATAACGAAGCAGCCCGATTGGCGAACTTCACACTATCCTTTAAGGACTTACCTTCAGCCAGTGCAACCGCAAATGCAGCATTAAAAGTATCCCCTGCCCCGGTGGTATCTATAGCATTCACTTTATAGGAAGGAACAAGAACCTCTTGTTCTCCATCGTAGTAACGTACGCCATTACTACCTTCTGTAATGAATAACTTATTGGGATATTTCCGTAACGCGTCTTTCGTGCTCACTCCAGCGAACAAGATAGCACATTCATGCTCATTCGGTGTTAAGTATGTAGCATGTTCAATAATACTTTCACTAATGGGACGTGCAGGAGCCGGATTGAGTAACATTGGAACATTGAATTGATGGCAAATGTCACTTACATAAGATACCGTTTCTTCTGGAATCTCTTGTTGGATTAGAACCATATCTGAACTTCGAATGGTCTCAAGAGCTTGTTCGACATAAGAAGGAGTTACGTAATCATTGGCTCCTTTGACAACGATGATACTGTTATCACCTTCAGCTAATATGATATGTGCCGTACCACTTTCAACATCTGTAACCGGTTCCATATATGTGGTCTGAATGTCATTTAATTTGAGATTATCCATAATAGCTTTTCCATGATAATCATCCCCTATACAACCGATCATCGTAACATCAGCACCTAGTCGTGCGGCTGCCACAGCTTGATTCGCCCCCTTTCCTCCTGGAACCGTGGTGAAACGATCCCCTAATACAGTCTCACCCGCGTGAGGACGCTTAGGTGAGGTTACCACCAAATCCATGGAACAACTTCCTATTACCGTAATCTTAGCCATCATGATCAACCTCTTTCTTGTTGTTTGATTTCATTTATTCTTCTAGTCGTTTCTCGTTCAACGAAACTAACAGGTAATTGAATAATCTTATCCTCTACATTATCTTGTTCAATTAACTTAATAAGTAAACCAGCTGCTTCTCGACCCATCTCATACGCCGGTTGGCGGATGGTAGATAATGAAGGTGATAACAGACTGCTTAGCGGAATATCATCAAATCCGATGACCTGTAAATCTTGAGGTATTCTCTTGCCAAGACGATGTGCTTCGTGAATTACTGCTGTTGCCACGATATCGTTACTGGCAATGACACCATCCGTATCTATATATTTATCAAATAATTCCTTAGCCCATTGTTCAGCTTCTGTGTATGAGAAAGATGAAGTCTGGATAACATTAAATGTTATACCTCTCTCATTAAACACTTCGACGGCACCTAGAAAACGATCTTGTGCTGGTTTGATATGTGCTGGTCCTTGTACTATGGTGATTATTTCACTTCCACGAGCAATCATTTCTTGTGCAGCAAGGCGACCGCCCTTTCTGCCATCTGCGTATACAGAAGGACTTTCATTAGAAGTACGATCTAGAAAGACGATCGGAATTTTCAGGGATTGATACGTATCGCTATCTGGGAAGTTGGTTGCTGAAATTACACCGATGATATTATTCTGGACAAAAGTTCGAATGTAATCTAATTCCTTCACTTCGTTCTCATCACTATTTCCAAATATTAAGCGATAACCTTGCTCTTGCATCCGATCCTCCACACCCCGTGCTAACTGTGGAAAGAATGGATTCGTAATGTCTGATAGCAGCAACCCTATTAATTTTGATTTTCTTTTGTATAAGGATCGTGCTACTTCATTAGGTGTGTAATTGATCTCTTGGATTGCCGCTTCTACCTTTTTGCGTGTATCCGTATTGACATAGCCTGATTCATTTAATACCCGTGAAACCGTAGCCACTGAAACTCCAGCTATTCTTGCGACATCTTTTATAGTCATTGTCATCACTTATCATCTCCAGGTGTAACCGGTTACATTGATTACATTTCTAAAATATCATACTCCAATACTTTTTACAACTATTTATTTAAAATAAAGATCATTTGTTCTTTCCATCTTAGAGAATTGTTTCTATGGCGCCTAATTATGGATATCCACATCATGATTATAACTGAATTAACCATAGACACTAACTATTGTCCCTGATAAAATAGAACAAGTTAAAGAACGGGGGCACCATCGTGGATTATGTAATTTTAGATATTGAATTCAACGGTCGCAAATTTGCAAGTGACCTACCCATGGAAGTGATTGAGATCGGTGCTGTCCGATTGAATTCACAGTTGCATGAAATGGATGAATTCTCAGCATTAATTAAACCAGTATATTTCTCTAAGCTTAATTCTTTTATTAAAAAGAAAACAGGGATTCCCCAAGAGGATATTGATCAAGCATCTGGATTTCGAAAAGTGATTACTGACTTTATAGAGTGGTTAAATCATAGTGAATCTTTCCTACTTCTAACTTGGGGTGGCGAGGATTTAAAAAGAATTATATATGATACACGCATGCACAATCTTGATGATGCTTATTGGATGGCAGCTAATTATTTCGATTTGTTAAAGGGTTTTGTTCGATATAAGAATGTTACGAATGATGTTAGTGTCGAAGGTGCTCTCCTAGATCTTAATATTGCTCCTACAGGATCTGCACATCGAGCATTAGATGATGCCAAGATGACATCGGAAGTATTCCGAGCTATATTCGATAAGTTAGATTTCGAACACACGCAACAGTTTAAAGATGTTTACTCGAATGCCAAAGAACGGAGAATGGTGAAGAATGCCATTCGTTCAATGACCTTGCAAAAGATCCCACTCACATGGGAGAATCTCTTTGAACGTTATCTTTTGAATAAGACCTCTCTTGAAGATCCAAGAAAATTAACAGAGCTACATGAATATTTCAACGTAGAGCTTACGAAGGTACAACGACCAATAACTGGATCTGCAAAATAGTTATTGTATTAAAAACCACTATGGATCATTGTCCATAGTGGTTTTGTCTATGAATGCGATCATTTCATCCAAGATGGATCAAAATGCAGGTCGGTCTCAGCTGTACCTTCCCCATTCAAATAACATGAAAATTGTTTCAGCGTCTGCTCGATTGCAGATAACATGTCTGAACTCGGATGGATGTGACTCTCCCACCACCAGTTTTGTATAATGGGGGCTGCTGGAGAATCTGTTTTTTTAGGTTCAAATCTAGCAACAAGCATATCCCCATAAAGTACCGGTAATACATAATAGCCATATTGGCGCTCTGCAAGAGGTTTGTAGACTTCCCAACGATAATCGAAATCAAACAATTCTTTAATTAGTTTTCGATCCCATAACATATTATCCAGAGGAGCTAGAATTCTAGCCGTATCCGGTTTACTCTGTTCATATATAATCTCTTCCAAAAGATATAAAGACTTTGTCTCCATATAAACAGGATGTTGCAACCCATCGATCGTTAACTCTGTAATTCTATGATCTGCAAGCAATCGACTAAATGCTTCATTTCGTTCTTTGCTTCGTAGGCCCTTTCCAATAGAAGGAGCTATTCCAAGCCAGGCATCACTTGGGCGATTCCATAACAATCCTACACAAGCCATTCTTCGTAATACAAACCAATCTAGAAACATTTCATCCGTTACATTTGGATCTTCTATGTGAATCATATCAGGGTCGATGTGCCGTTCAGCCAGATCGTAGTATTTTCTCGTATGTATCTTATGATGTATCACTAATTTTCCTGAATAGTACAATCCCTCAAGTGCAGCTCTTGCTAGTCTAGTATCTCCATAATGCCAACTTACTTTCTCTTCCAAATTAAAACTTGCAGAGGAAACCACGCCATCATTTCTAATCTTGTCTAGAATCATTTGTATTATTTCTGGATGCTGTTCACACCATTTTGAATAACCAAGTCTAAACCTCGAGAAATATGGCCAATCTTCTGTAATACATATAGACATATTCTTATCCCATTGATCCACTAGCCGAAAATCACGATATAACAACTCTTTCAATAATTCAGGTCTATAATCCCTCATTCGAGATTGCAGAACAAGATCCTGGTTAAACCCTACTACATTCAACGGATCAAACTGAATACACCGCACTTGCTGCATATATTCAATTATCCCATCTTTTCCTATCAGCTTATCGTCATCTAGGTGGTGATATCGAATAAGAAATTTTCTTGCCTGTGCTTTCGTTATTCTCATCTAGATCCCTTCTCTTTCTAATAAAGTAGTGGACGTAGTTACTTCTGTAATATTTAATACCTACACTTAAGCGTAATTCCATTCATCTTTTTCTGTGAAATCGCCCCATGGATCCTCTCCATTGTACGCTCCTACATAGAGTACCTTGTCATCTCTAACAATCCACTCCATGCCATGTTCTTCTTCCCACTCGCAATTTAACTCCATATCGATGACTGGCATATCTCCCTGCTCAGGATCAGGAATACTCAAACTACTTGGATGTACGAATTCAAGAATATCTCGAATATTGGCTACTTCTTTTGGTTCTTCACCTATCATCTCTAGAAAATCATTACAATACTTAATAGAAGCTTCGCATAATTTGTCTATGACAGCATCACTAAGAGAGTTCAGATAATGAGCACATTTTTCAACATAATTAAGGTCAGCCTCATTAACATAGAATTCTATGTATTTATTAAATAGTTTAAAATAGACCTCACCCTCTAATCCAGAGTCGTGATTCTTTACATTTCTTAGTAGCATGATAACACTCCTTAGTAGTGAGATAGATTATGATCTAATTCACTTTATTAATCTTCTAGACTATCCATTGGTATCTGCACAAGCCCTCTACCTATTACATTAGCTGAAACAGGTTTCTTCCCTACTTCTCTTGCCCAAATAGATAATTGACCCATATGATGAATTTCATGCGCAATCATATGACGAACGACTTCACCCCAAGTATCGGTTGCCATGCTTCCATCGGGTTGTGGATCGTAAAGTATTCTATTCTCCTTACTCTCATCCCAAGCATTGACGAACTCCTCCACTTCCTGACGAAATGTAGCTTGGAGCATACGAATTTTCTCAACACTCTGATATTCCTCAAAATTCTCCTGTAAATCTGACTTCCCTTGAAGTACACGAATCCAGCTCCACTCCACATCGATAATGTGAAATAGAGTATGTAAGATTCCACCTACACCACCGGTTCTTTTACGAAGTAATTCCTCCAATGGGACATCCTCACACCATTGATACCAATCTTCACGAATCATCCAGTTATATCGGAACAGCGTCTGCATCTAAGTACACTCCATTCTTTGTCCTATTGTTAATTCTCTAGCATTCATATCATATTATTATACAATTTCGACTTATATGTTGGAATAAACAATTAAAGCGGATACATCGAGTATATTAATCCTCTTCATTCCTCATATGTTGATATATTTCGAAAACTACATGAGTTTCAATATATATGTAAATATACCTAAACAATGAGATTAACGACTTGCCGTTCCCTAAAGAAACGATAGTATTCGAGTCACTAATATGCCTATAACCTAAATGCTCTGTAATACGACACAGTAATCTGACAGCATTCACAACTCTATGTAGTTGAACAGCTAGTCTCTATGTCTCATCTCAAGACTATGTAAAAAATGTAAAATAAGTAATGTATTTAGCTATTGTTCAATTATTTTTAAATGAAGGAGGATGAATGTTTCTCATGCTACATCATGTCTAACTAGCTCAACACTATGATAATAAAGGAGGCTTTATTTTGAGGAAAAAAGGAAATGTAATGCATCGTTATTTTATTTTTTTACTATGTACAGTACTCATATTAGGAATTGGATTCCCCAATGTGACGTTTGCTGCTGACGTGGAAGACTCATCAAAGGTCTCTTTACCCGTTCAATCCACACTTCAACCTCCTGGTAATATTGACTTCTTGGATAAGGCGAAACTTCCAAAGTTCCAAAATCTTGATTCTCTCGGACTTTACGAAGTTACGAATTCAGTTACTCCTGAGAGCTATGTTGAATCTACAGATAGCTCTGAACCTATAACCGTCATTGTTGAATTACAAACGGAGCCTACGAAGGTTTTTGAATCGATCTCCCCTTTCTCGGTCAAATCTAGCATAAATAGTCATGCTAATATTCTCCGCCAGGAGCACACAATATTCAAATCCGCCGCGAAAAGTAAAGCTGGTGCTCAATTTAATCGCGAATACACCAAAGTATTTAATGGATATTCCATTACACTTCCTGGGGATCAAATTGATCAGTTACTTGAACTTCCAGGTGTTAAATCCGTATATCCTAACGTTGAATATCAGGCTCTAGACATCGTTGAATCCGAAGGATTCACACCTTCCATGGATGTGAGTGCCCCGTTCATCGGAGCAGACAAATTATGGGAATCGGGTTTTAGCGGTAAGGGTGTTAAGGTTGGTGTCATTGATACCGGTATCGACTACCATCATCCAAGTTTAAAAGACGCCTATAAAGGCGGTTATGACTTTGTAGACGATGATTCCGATCCAATGGAAACTTTACCCGATGCAACGAAACCCTTAAAGAATGGTAACTCGTATGATACATCGCACGGAACGCACGTCTCAGGTACCATAGTCGGGCAAGGAGATCCTGAACATCCTGATGCTGGTAAGGGTTGGGTTAGAGGGGTTGCTCCCGATGCTGATCTGTATGTATATCGCGTACTTGGACCTTATGGCAGTGGCTCTTCTGAAGATGTAATTGCTGCTATTGAAAAATCCGTAAGTGATGGTATGGACGTTATCAATCTATCGCTCGGAAATTCTCTCAATAATCAATACAGCGCAGACTCTAAAGCAGTGGACAATGCATCCCTTGCTGGTGTAACAGTCGTGCTAGCGAATGGTAACGATGGCCCTAACGCAGAAACGGTAGGAAGCCCTGCATCTGCTCAATTACCAATTTCTGTAGGTGCCTCTTCCCCACCTGTGCATACACCCATCTTCACCTCTCCCCAGGTAGGTAGAATCTATGCACAAATTGCAACATACGCACCTGAATTAACGCCAGTAGGCCAAGATCTTGATCTTGTATATGCTAATTTTGGTCAAGCAGCGGATTATACCCATTTAGATGTTACGGGTAAAACCGTTCTCGTATCTCGCGGAGGCATCTCTTTTGGAGAAAAGGCTATTCATGCTACGAAAGCTGGGGCAAAAGCTCTCATTATTTATAATAATACAGCTGGAGAAATTGCCGCCACTTTGGGTGAACCAGGAGTTTATGTCCCAACCTACACCATTACACAATCAAATGGTCTCGCATTAGTGAAGGAAATCGCCAATGGTCAATCCCTTGTAAACTTCTCATTAATTGAAGAACAAGATCTCTTAGCTGATTTCAGTTCGAGAGGCCCTTCTTTACCTTATTATTCTATTAAACCAGATCTAACTGCACCTGGAGTTGGAATTCGCTCTTCTATTCCATCATTTACAGGCGACTACACCAAAGCATATGAAGATTTAAATGGAACAAGTATGGCAGCGCCACATATAGCAGGTGCAGTAGCTTTAATGATAGAGAAGACTGAACAAGAGGGTCTAGACTTAAATCCAGATCAGATGAAATCACTTCTAGCCAATAACTCCGTTCCAATTAAAGATCGTAAAGGCGCTCCATACCCTGTGAATCAACAAGGGGCTGGACGTGTTGACTTAGTTAAAAGTTCTGAGGCTAAGGCAATCGCGAAAGTAAAAGAACCCCTCCCAAGCCAGCTTCAAGGAGATCCTAAAGCTGTATACTATACAAGTAGTGCGTCGTTTGGTCTGCAAAGTGCTCCAAGTAAGTCATCCAAACTTATCACCATCGATAACATTAGCAATTCCACTCAGAAATACGATATTCAAGTGGAATGGTACAACAACGCGGGAGTTAATGTAGCACCAAGTATGCCTGCCATATTCCTGCGTGAAGGAACACCTTCCAGTTCGTTCAGCCTTAATCTAGATATTCCCACAGGCATTCCTGATGGTGAGTATGATGGTCAAGTTGTTCTTACTCAGGATGGTAATGGACATCAGTTAAGAGTACCATTCGCTGTTTTTGTGGGAGAAAGCTATGATCTTGATGCCATTACTGATATTGATTTCTCCAATGTCGTCTTTTCACCTAACGGTGATAATGTCGTAGATACAATGGATGTATCCTTCGCTGTTAATCGTCCATTGAAAGACTTATCGTTCTTTGTATTCAATGGAGAAACTGGTGACCCAATTGGTTACACATATGATTCTTTATCCGTACAACCAACACACAATATTGATTACCACAAATTCACGTGGGACGGAAAGGTTATCATCGAAGACAATAGTGAAATCACTTTAACAGACGGCTTTTACATTATGGTACCCGTCGTGTGGGATACAGGGGATCTTATAACTGATTCTGCGACAGGATTCCTTGTCGACATGTCTGCTCCGGAATTCGAACTAGATAGTGAGCAACTAATTCTTGATCCAGCTAAACCTGGAAAAGGTACAATTTCAGGAGAGTTGTTCTATGATTTATCTTTTGAATTAATTAGTGCAACAACATTACTCTCTGAATTAGTATCGGTATCCGCTATTTATGAAACAGCAGACGGATTTAAACAAGCGAATGGTACCGTGGATGAGGAAGGTTATTTCCAACTAGATGTGCCGTTACAACAGGGAAATAACACGTATTACTTATTCGTATATGATTCCATTGGAAATGGATTACAAATCCCAGCAAAAACTATTCACTATGATTTCCAACCCGATAGTAGTCAAGTGAACTTGTCTACATCTAAAGCGGAAGTAGCTACTGGGGAATCTTTTGACGTAAACGTAAATTACTCCGTTACAGAAGATGTATACTCTGCTTCTTTCGACTTAACTTATGATTCTAAGCTAACCTTACAACAGGTAAAATCTACGGTTACCAATGCTGTCTATGCTGGTTCAGACATTGACCAACTCGATATCACAGATGTTGGTACAGATAAGAAACAATTACATTATGAAGTGTCTCTACCGAATGCAAACATGCAAGGTTCTCTACTACAACTTACATTCGATGGATCAGAACCCGGTTCGTATCCAATTAATATTTCAAATGTACTACTACTGAATAATAAGCAGGAATTCATTCCGGCTTATGGATTTTCACCAGTTGTCATTAAAATAAATGCTCCTGTAGATCCTGTGGATCCTGTAGACCCTGTAGACCCTGTGGACCCTGTGGATCCTGTGGATCCTGTAGATCCTGTAGATCCTGTAGATCCTGTAGATCCTGTAGATCCTGTAGATCCTGTAGATCCTGTGGATCCTGTGGACCCTGTCGATCCTGGTAAAGGCCCAGACCCAATAGTACCAAGCCCTAGCCCAAGTCCATCTTCATCAAACGGCACTACTTCATCAACAACACCTAAGACACTGAAGTTCAAACATGGATCCGTGGTTGAATCAGATAAAGATGGCAAACACTCCGCAGTATTTACTGTAGATTCTTCCATCATCTCTGAACAACTCAAGAAAGCTGATACTAAGGTAGTCACATTAGATATTAGTGACGTTCCGGTTGATACCTATAACCCATTTAATCTGAGCATTGACAGTGCTACATTGACACAACTACAAACAGCTAAGAAAGACCTAGTCATTATTGGTAATGGATTTGAGATCCTTATTCCTTATTCATCCATTGCTAATTTCACTTCAAAAGATGGATTCTCACTTTCTCTTTCATTCGTAAAAGCAGATACTAGCAAATCAACGATTAAAACTCCTGAAGGTGGAACTGCTAAGTTAACAACTCCTGTTCTTACAATTCAAGAAGCTTTGACAAAACTTACAACACCGATCAAGATCACTCTCAATCTGGATAAAACGAACTATACTGATTTTCTCAAAGTCGGTGTATATTCCTTATCTGCAAGTAATCAATGGACACATATGGGAGCGGGTAACCTTAACAGCACTTCCACTTCCATTCAATTCTCAACAACCACGCTGGGATCATTTACAACAGCGGAAATATCTAAAAGCTTCATTGATGTTGTAACTCACTGGGCGAAACATGAAATCGAAGTTTTAGCTGCACAGTTCTTAATCACAGGCAAAGATACTACAAATACATTCAAACCAAATGATCAAGTCACTAAAGCAGAATTCCTTACGATTCTGGATCGACTACAATCATCATCAACCACTTGGGCTGATCGTATTGCCGAACAAGGTGCACGTAATACGATATCACGTGAAGAAGCCGCGATACTCCTTGCTAATGCACTCCGTGGCGATTCAAAGGATGTTGGAGTAACTGCCCTTACTTTCAAAGATGCTTCAAGTATTTCAAGCGATTCACTTGATGCCGTGGCCTTCGTAACAAGTAAAGGGTACCTCAAAGGAGATCCTAACCAGAACTTTAATCCTGAGGGTAAACTTACTCGCGCAGAAGTTGCTGTTATTTCGTACAGAGTGTTACTCGATTTATAATTTAAAAGCTTCGACTGAATAACAAAAACAGGCACTGTTAGCTCATGAAAGTGAGACTACAGTGCCTGTTTCCATTGTTATTCGTCTAGACTTTACTCATTGGAGACATCTTATAAGGTCCTTACTATTCTTTCATTTTGTTTAGATTCATGATGCTATAAAGTTGCTACTCCACTGGAGGTGAATCCGTTTGATTGTATATGTAAAATTATGGAATTTAATTTTTCCTTTTTCAAATTAGATACGAAGATATGATGCATACGAGATGAAGTATCTAGGTAAATTGAAATTGATCTTACTATTGTGAATTTTTCATATGTTGAAATATTGTCTTTAGTCTCAAATATAAGCCCACAGGTTTGGTTAAAAGTCCACCATCTGAGGGCTAATTTGTTATTGGATATTTTTATCTTTAATTCCTACGATATACGATAGATCCATTGACCACAGTCATCGCTATTCCCTTTTCCAGCCACGTATTAGGTGTGTTAAGAAAGGGATCCATTGGCAATATGGTGAAATCGGCAGTATACCCTTCTCTAATCATTCCTCGATCATGCTCATGCCCACTCACATAGGCACTTCCTGTTGTATATAAAGATATGGCATCATAAACACTTAAACGCTCTTCTGGGTGATATACAGTTCGACTTGGATCTTCTGAACTCATCCGAGTTACAGCGGTATACATTCCAAGGAGGGGTGAGACTTGTTCTATTGGAGCATCTGATCCCCCTGCACAATGGAGTCCGTTGGCAAGCATCGTTTTCCACGCGTATAATTTGAGATCAGTATCATATCCAATACGTTCCATTACCCACGGGAAATCAGATGCGACGAATGTAGGTTGAATATCGATCACAATGGGTAATAACTGTATTCGCTCAAGTGATTCCTGACTTAGTACTTGTCCATGAATTAATCGATCTCTTGTTCCAGCACATGCAGGATGCCGTTCAATAACATCTAAGACCTTCTCTGCAGCAAGATCACCAATCGCATGTACTGCAATAGGTAATCGATAGGATCTAGCCTTTTGAACTAAAAGATTGAGTTCTTCATCGTTATGGATCGCGATTCCATTGGTACTCCGGTCATCTGCATATGTATGGCTTAACAGCGCTGTCCGCCCTCCTAATGCCCCATCTGCAAAGATCTTTATCGCTCCAAATTCGAGAAATGGCGATTCTATATCCATAGCTTGTCCTTCATTCTTCCACTCATCAACAACCAAATGATGTACTAGAAGATGCGCTCTGAAGTTCATAGATTCCTCATGAATAACCTGATTGAATGCATGGATTGTATTGTAGCAGCTTCCATAATAACTTAAGTCTTCTGTATGTCCCCCAACCAGCCCTTGACTCCAAGCATGCTGAATGCCCAATCTCAATGCTTCTTGTAGATAGGATTCCGTTACCGCAGGAATAGCATGAAGTATCTTGTCTTGTTCAGAATCTTTAAAAATACCATCTTGCGGAGTACACTCGATTCCCGTATCTTCCATTGCCCGAGTATTTACAACTAATACATGTCGGCAAATTCGTCTCAATATAATAGGATGATGTGGTGCTACTAGATCCAACAATTCTTTTGTGATTGGACTGGTATCCTCCCAACGATTCTCATTCCATCCCTCTGCAATAATCCAAGAATCTACGGGTGCTACTTCAACGCGAGCCGCAACAGCTTGGAGGACTTCTTCTCTACTATTCATCTGAGACAGATCTAACTTTAGAAAAGACTCTCCATGTCCAATCAGGTGCATATGACTATCTACAAAACCAGGAAACAGGGTAGCCCCATCAAGATCTATCACTTTATCCATTTGTCCTTGAAATCTATTTGTTAAATCTTCTATAGTCCCTGTAGCAATGATTGTGCCATGCTCGGTATAAACAGCTTCTACCGTATGTCCTTCGGATTCCATTGTATATATTGTTCCATTCCACCAGCACTTGCCCATGATGTATCTCCTTCTATGTATCTCGTATGGATTCAATATAGAATTATTGCCTACTCGTGTCAATTATCATCCAGTTCAAGAACATATGTTAAAATAGATTCAGTAGGAAGAGCGGTGATTTGATGAGAAGAATAGCAACTATCGTATTAGGTATTAGTTTGTTCGTTCTAAGCGCATGTTCAAATCAAGAAGCAAATGTATCTATTGTTGACTCCATGAAGTCTGAATCGATTCAATTGACTGAAATGAAGACATCGAATGAACCTGAAATTAATGACATTGTCCCAATTGGTTACCAACTCGAGAACGGAGAAGTCATCAAAATTTATGAATTCGATTCGACAGATCAACGGGAATCGGGTCAGCAACAGTTTCAGAAGACTCAGCAGTTACTCAGTTCCCATGCGCCCATCATATATGATGCAAAGAACTTCCTCATACTTTATTACAGCAACGTTAATTCGGCAACTCAAACCCCTGATCTGAGTGAAACCACATATGGTAAACAAATAGAAAAGGCAATCAAACGAATTCAATAGCTTTCGCCTACAAGTAGTCGAGTTGAAGGCTACTTTTTTTATTGACTAGCACGACATGTTCATCTAGGATTCCTTTATTCCTGAATTGTTGTGAATAGATACGTACGAACGAAAATGGTTAGTCTGAATGTAACTAAAAATATAAATTTGATTTGTTATTGTGAATTTTTCATATATTGTATTTTTATCTATAGGTGTGTAAAAAAAGGGTTGACCTTAGGAACCTTTAAGGTCAACCCTTTTTGCAGCATATTTTAATCATAACTAGATCAGCTTGTTATATTTCCCCAACCCAATCTTCCCGTGCGACCTCTCTCCAACGTGCTCGAATTTCATCGTATATGGATTTAGGTAGAGGCCCATTTTCAAGAAGTTCTGCGTTTTGTTGCCAACGATCTGGATTATTAGTCCCTACAATCGCTGTATGTACACCTGGTGTGCTTAAGGCGAAACGAAGTGCAATATCGACGTCCTCTTCAACATTTTCTAAGAAATCATAACTTAATTCAAGTAATCGTTCCCAATAAACATAAGGATAGGCTGTTTGAGGTAATGTATCATAGCGCCATGCTATGTTAGCCACGGGTCTTTTTGCAATAACCCCCATATTCAGCCTCTGCGCCTCAGGTAACGTCATATCAATAGCCTCTTGGTCTGCGATGTTCACAGATATCATCAGGCTATCGAAGGCTTCTGTTTTTACAGCATATAATGCATCTGTTGTATCTCCGCTATACCCGATAAAACGTGTCTTTCCTTGTTCCTTCGCACGCTGAAGCACTTCAATAACAGCCCCTTGACGTAACACTTCCTCGGAACAACTATGTAAGTGAATGACATCTACATATTCCGTATTTAATCTTTTTAAGCTGCGATCTATGCTTTTCTCAAGGAGTACTGGGTCCCAATCTGGATAATCTAACCCTGCTGCATGTCCACATTTCGTAAACAAATAGAAGTCATCACGACGTGAAGCCAATGCTTTTCCAATTAACTCTTCACTCTGTCCGTAACATTCAGCGGTATCAATCATGTTCAGGCCTGCATCCAAAGCGCTATTTAACAGCTTTTCTACTTTATTGAGGTCTTGTTCCTGCCCAATCTCTGCTCCACCGAAACCCAGAGCACTTACTTTCATTCCTGTTTGTCCAAATAATCGCTGCTCCATCAAGTTACCCCCTTATTATGGATCGTCACTATTTTCATTACCCCATGGCTATCCAATTGAAAGCTACCTAGTATGTTATGCGATCAAAATCCATATATGCTCATTCCACCATCAACCAACAAGGTCTGACCTGTCATATAATTAGCAGCATTGGATGCTAGAAAAACAACGGGACCTACGACTTCCTCCAATTGTCCGACTCTTTGAAGTGGGGTACGATCCACAATATCTTGTAGATACTGTTCATCATTTAATAATTTCTCCGTTAGTGGCGTTCGGAAATACCATGGACCTACACTATTGACTAGAATGCCATACTTACCCCACTCCAAAGCTAGAACTTTGGTCATATGTATTAATGCCGCCTTCGTCGCACCATATACTACACCAGTACGGAGTGCAGTATGACCTCCAACAGAAGAAATATTAATAATCTTTCCTCCACCATGATCCTTCATATATTTCCCTGCGATTTGCGAGGCCATAAAAGCTGATTTCAAATTGGTCTGCATAATAGTATCCCACTGTTCATCTGTCACCTCAAGCGCTGGGGTTCGAATGTTCATGCCAGCATTGTTGACAAGTATATCTAGACGTCCCATCTTCTGAATGACCTGTTCAAATGCTTCCTCTAGCTCTAATCTTACCGTAATATCTGTCGGTATGATCATGGTTCTAACGCTCGTAAGATCCTTTATGATTGCAGCAGTCTCTTCTAAATCCGATGCTGTTCTTGCGATCAAAGCCACATGACACCCCGCTTCCGCTAACCCAATGGCAATAGCTCGTCCAATCCCTCTTCCCGCCCCTGTAACTATAGCTGTCTGTCCTTGCAATGAAAAAGAAGGTAAATACATCTTATCGTCTCCTTACCCTAGATTTGACTTTCATACTTTTCTGATCATAAAATTAATAGGTAACTATATTAAATGAGGTGACGTCAATGAACCATTACGATTTACCACTTGAGGTGATTGAGAGACACGCCACACCACGCGGCGAGATTCAACTACAACGAAGAGGAGACTTCTTCGAAATCATTAGCAACGGTACCTTTCTGATGGCTACATATAATGGTGAGTCGGAGAAACTTCTCCTTCGCGAGCCATTAAAGCGTACATCACATCCAGCTTCCGTTCTAATCGGTGGGCTTGGTGTTGGTTATTCTCTACAAGAAGCTCTTTCAGATCCACGTGTAGAGAAGGTCACAGTTATCGAGATCGAAGATAAAATCATCGAATGGAATCATTCTGTACTTTCCCCTGTTACGGATGGTGCGGTCAACCATCCTAAGAGCCACATCGTGCATGCGGATTGCTTGCAATGGCTTGCCGAGCATGATGAGCAGTTCGATCTAATATGCTTAGACATCGATAATGGTCCAGACTGGAACGTATACGAGCAGAATGAGACATTATATAGTGATTATGGTCTTGCCTTGTTAGCACGTCATCTTCGCCCGGATGGATGTCTATCTTTCTGGAGTGCTACTTCTTCTCCGGAATTTGTTACGACTTTGAAACGACACTTCAACATCGTTGATGTTCTCTATGTACCACAGGAACGCGGAGAGCCTGACGCTATTTTCCTTACACAACAACCCATTCTCCAAGTGAACTAAGACTTGAAATATTGACTTAGGTTTCCGTTATCTGAACGGGTCTTTTGTCTGAAATCACCACCGGTGTAGGCACTAATTATCTTTTGCCAGAAAGCTTGCGCCGGGGTGTTACTACTCACCTGAGTCACCTTCCAATTTCCCTTATACCGCTGAAATAACTCATTCGCAGCCCATGTTCCTAATCCGGTACGACGGTATTTTTTCATAATAAAAAACTCCGTCATGTAATACTCCCCCTCAAAAGGGTTGTGAAGTTCCTCAACTAATGCGAAACCTGCCGGTTTATTGAGATAGGTAATGAGGTAGGCATACTTACCGTCCTTATGGTTCCAATACATTTCCAAATCAGGGTAATCATCGAACTTGCCTCGAGCATTCACATCCATATCCAAGTAACTCGTGAAATCATACAAATAGAACTGCATTAAGTAATCGATAACTTCCTTACGTTCATACGGGACCAATTCCAGCTTCATTTCCATAGTATCACTCCATTGGTACTTAACTTATCTAGTATCACTACTATATAACTTTGAGCACCCCCTCGCAATGTAGCCCATATCTCCCTCTCACACGAATAAGACTTCTCACTTTCCCTATGGTAAAATAGACTATAGAGTTCTAACCATCAAGGGGTGATGTCAGTGAATATCCAAAAAATAAGTGATCGTAAAAAGTTAGATGAAAAAGTGCTCGGCATGCCTTGGTTTGTGCAGCAGTTCATTGATTATAAGTTACCTGATCTATCTCCATCCACACTACTTGAATATATTCGAGATTACGAAACGTTCTTCAATTGGTTACGAGGCGAACTACTCTCCGAAGCCGATCATAATACAAAAGTTACGTTAACAGAACTTGAAATGCTACGTATGGAGAATGTGGTAAGTTACCGACTATATCTAACCACTCGACTAGAAGGTGCCAATTCAAAAGTTACGATTTCTCGAAAACTATCTTCTCTACGTTCTTTATTTCATTATTTAAGCCAGATTGCTGAGGATGAGGAATTCTATCCCCTTTTGAAACGGAATATTATGGCCAAGGTAGAGGTTAAACGCATTCACAAACCCAAGGATACTGCAGCTAAGTTGAAAGGTAAAATCCTTGAAGAGGACGAATTACTTGAATTCATAGGTTATATTCTTGAAGGTTATGGGGTCGACGTTGCTGACAACAAACAAGCCATGTACTCGTATGAACTCAATAAAGAACGCGATGCTTGTATTGCCAGCCTTATTTTGAATTCAGGATTACGTGTCTCTGAGGTCATTAATCTGAATATCGAAGATTTGGATTTCAATAATAAGATGATATACATATTCCGTAAAGGGAATAATGACGAAACCTATAAAACACCCGTCTATTTCCGTGAACAGGCAAAGGATGATCTAGCCTTATATCTCAGTCTCCGGCATGCACGATATCATGCACCTAAGAAAGAGAAGGCACTATTCCTCACAATCCCTAATGGGCAACATGAAGGAAAACGAATGACCAAACGTGCCGTTCAAGCCATGATAATTAAATATGCGACCCGCTTCGGTAAACCGTTCCTGACCGTGCATAAATTACGCCATTCTTTTGCAACAGACTACTATCTTCAGAACGATATCTATAAGACGAAAGAACAGTTAGGTCACGCTTCTACGGAAACGACCGAAGTCTACGCGCATCTAACCGATAAGACGATGTCCGAAGCGATTGAGCGACGGGTGGAGTCAACCTAGGATGGGTGAGTAATAAGTTTAGGTAGGCTATAAAAATGGATAGAGACATCAGAATACATCTGATTCTCTATCCATTTGTATCATGTTCACGGACAGGGATCCTATCGCTAGATTATGTACTTAGTAGATATCATTCTTTTACAAGATAGGATTAACGGTTGAGAGGCGTTCTGCGACACCAGCTAGTTTATCTATGGTTCTAGGAAGGCAACCTTTTATATGGTAATAACGATGTCGTTCACACCTTTTCTCGAGTCGCCATACTCTGCTAGTTCCCCGGAATCCATTCAACTTTTCTTAATGTGAAACGTCTTATATTACATAACTATTTGAGAAAGAAGGTTTCACTAATGAAGAAATGGATGTTGGTTCTGCTTTCCTCTTTCTGCTTATTAGGTTCTGGCACAAGTGTCGTTAATTCCGCTAATAATCCACAAATCACGATTAACGTAAATGGAGAAATGATCACATTCGATGTGGAACCTATTAATGATCATGGTACAATACTTGTCCCCCTCCGCTTCGTTATAGACAAGCTTGGTGGTAAAATTGTCTCTTGGAATAATAACGAGTTGATCTTAGCGAAAGACACAACAACAATTACATTACATATCGGCTCTAAAATTGTACAAAAGAATCAAGAGCAATTTATGCTTACGACCGCACCGCAATTAATAGGCGGAAGAACGTTAGTACCGCTTCGGTTTCTCTCCGAGGCATTTGGTGCAAGCATAAATTACATCGATAATAACGTGTCGATTGGTACACCTTCAGCTATTCATCTGTCCCCAGCTATCAGTGGTAATTCCATAGGTAACCTTAACAATAGGGGCTGGTATGTAGGTGAGGGAGATTGGATTTTTTTCAACAACCAAAGTGACCACGGTAAGCTTTATAAGATAAAGGTAGATGGTACCGAAAGCCAGAAAATCGCTGATGACTATGGTGACCACTTGAATATTGTTAACCAGAAGCTATACTACATAAGTGGCCACAAACTGATCAAATCTAGTCTAGATGGAACAAACCGTAATCTCATGGCAGATTTCGGTTTAGGTGGGCCACACTTGATGTCTGTTGTTGGAGACTGGATTTATTACACGCAAGGAAATTCTATGTTTATGCCTCTATATCGCATGAAGACGGACGGAACATCTAAACAATTACTTGAGAAGAATGAAGTATCCAGTATCGCAGTGATCGATGGGAAAATTTATTACACTATCTATCTCACCAAACTATTTGTCATGGATATTGACGGAAGCAATAAAAGGAAATTATTAGATAACGGTTCTGTTTCAGCACTAGATGTTAAAGATGATTCTTTATTCTTTAATAACAATGGAAAGCTATACATGATGGGTACGGATGGAACATCTTTAACTAAGATTTCCGATCATGATGCTCGAGATATTAACATTCATGGGGATTGGCTATATTACAGCAATTATTCCGAATACAGCAAGAAATTATATCGGATCAACCTCGTTGACCATTCAACTCAAAAAATCGGAGATGATAAAACATTTTATCTCAACATCATAGGAAACAAGATAATCTATAGCAATCCCTATGAAAGAATCACGAAGCAGATCCCTATTGAATGATCAAAAATAGACGAACCCTTTTTAATTGGGATTCGTCTATTTTAGTTTTAAAATCTATCATTGTGTAAGGAACCTTGATCTGATTAAGTATTTACCTATCCAATATCCAATTACCCAAGTAAATAAATACACTATAACGTATACAAAGGCTGAACTATTTAAGAGAGTAAACATGATTACAATATAAGTTATTAGTGAGACTGTTAACGATAGAATTACATTACTATGAGTTAAATAACAAAGTGCCCCTTGTATGAGAAATACTACTGGGAAAATTAAAACCACACCAACAATCATTAACGATTTCATATTCAGATCTGTCAAGTTGAACATATTCGTTAAAGATAATATGGATACCAATGACATGATCAGTGCTGGAAATAGTATCGTTATGATGTTTTTCAGACCCATAACATCCCCCTCAATTATCTACCATACGTTCTAATATTCGTATCCCCTTACTTTTGAGTAAATGTTAAGATCCGCTAATTGGTCAGAATCATTCAAATTAAAGTTTCGTAACGTTCCCTCTAAGGTAAATCCTGCTCGTTCTGCCACTCGACTACTCGAAGTGTTTAGGCGGTTACAGCATATCTCAATCCGATTTGCTTCTAAATGAGTAATTGCAAAGGTTGAAATCGCATTTACAGCTTCTGTCATTAGACCTTGCCCTGTACGAGCGGTCCTCAACCAATAGCCGATTTCGAACTTGCGAACTTTCCAATCGATGCGATGGAGTCCACTACTTCCTACCAACGCACCAGAATCTTTATCAAATAAATGCAACACTAAATCTGTACGCTCTAAGAAATTTAATCTAGCTTTTCTTATGTATGCTTCTGATTCTTCTGCTGTAGGTATATTCTTCACAAACGGTAACCATGGGCGCATTTCATTAACACTTTCTCTGATCGCCTCGTTCACAGCAGATCCATCACCCCACTGAGGAGCACGAATGATAAGACGATGACTTTCAAACTCTTCTGGAAATGACAGCAAAATGGGATTCGTACTCATTAACCTCTCTCCTACTCTATCCATAAATTTTCAATATTATATCATAAAAGAAATGAATAACTCTATGGTATTTACCGCTTCAACTTATACGAAAAGGAATATATTCAACAGCTCGTATCTTTTTTAATATAATCTCATTCCTAACCAAATAACTGCGCCTAATGCGATAAAAGTAGCTAACGAGACAAAGATGACATAACCCTTTTTAGTAGCTGTAACCGAATGTTTATCATAAAAATCAGGTTTCCTACCCATTCCGATCCACAACTCACCAATTAGGTTTACGACTACAATAGAAAAGTTCTTAATAATCCCCACCCGTGCCACCTCCAATTTCAATTCCAACTATACAGTAATATCCTATATTTATATAACTATTCTGTATATAAATGATGATTTTAGGAACATTAAGGTAAATACGTAGAACTAATAAATGTTATAGAAAAGAAAAGGAGTAGCAAATGAGTACTACAATAAATCGCCACCAAAATAATTCAAATATTTCGAATCGATCTGTGTACTCCAATAGAAATATATGGTCTGGGATTCTATTTGGACTCGGGTTAGTTGGCTTTATTGATGAAGTTGTATTTCATCAGCTATTACATTGGCACCATTTCTACGACAAATCAACGACAGACATTGGATTGGTGTCGGATGGTTTGTTCCATGCTTTTAGTTGGTTTGCGACTATTGCTGCTTCGTTTTTATTAGCAGACTTACACCGCAAACAAGCTTACTGGTTCAAAAGGTGGTCAGGAGGTGTGTTTCTTGGGGGAGGGGTTTTTCAGCTATACGATGGGACTATCCAGCACAAATTAATGACGTTACATCAGATTCGTTATGTGGATAATGTGGTTGTTTATGATTGGATCTGGAATATCTTAGCTATCATCATGATTATAATTGGTGCCACTCTCATCATTCGTACGAGAAGCACACGACAACATGGAGAAACTGTTGCTCATGAATCACAATAATCACAGTGATAGCGTGGGAACTAACATGAACCAAGTAGCAGAGATAATACCTCAGCTACTTTTAGCACTACCTTTTGTAATAGTGTTGATTCTATATATTGGGGCTGTCATCATCTCCAATCAGCATCATAAGCCATGGCCGCTATCTCGAACTGTCTACTGGTTTTTTGGAATTTTCTTCGCTGTAATATCAGTGATAGGACCCCTAGCACATCAAGCCCACATGGATTTCACAGCGCATATGCTCGGTCATTTACTCTTGGGGATGCTAGCTCCACTCCTTATGGTTCTCGCTGCACCAATGACACTAGTACTACGAACAATAAGAATCACTTATGCAAGACGTCTTACACGTATTCTAAGGAGTTGGCCTTCTCGCATGTTTACCCATCCTGTTGTTACATCTGTTTTAAATATAGGAGGCCTATGGTTATTGTACACAACCAACTTATACTCCCTTATGCACGAGAGTACCGTTTTGAATGTCATTGTGCATTTCCATGTATTCATGGCAGGTTACCTATACACAGTATCAATGATTTATATTGACCCAATACTCCACCGGGTTTCTTTTTTATACCGTTCAATCGTGTTGATTATAGCCTTAGCTGGTCATGGCATCCTATCAAAATACATCTATATGCATCCGCCAGCTGGCATACCCTTAGAACAGGCAAACCAGGCAAGTATGGTGATGTACTATGGTGGAGATATCATTGAGTATATTGTTATCTTCGTACTTTGTTGGCAATGGTTTAGAGCGACCAAACCTCGGAGAGGAGTAACTTTGGGGCCAGCTATTGATCAAAGATAATTAACGTATAAGACATTCGGTCCATTTACCTTTCCGCACCCACCATGTATTCGGTTTTTCGCATACATTGGGTCCGTTTACCTTCCCGCATCCACCATGTATTCGGTTTTTCGCATACATTCGGTCCGTTTACCTTCCCACCCCCATCATGTATTCGATTTTCCGCATACATTGGGTCCGTTTACCTTCCTGCCCCCATCATGTATTCGGTTTTTCACATACATTGGGCCCATTTACCTTCCCGCCCCCATCATGTATTCGATTTTCCGCATACATTGGGTCCGTTTACCTTCCCGCCACCAGCATGTATTCGGTTTTTCGCATACATTCGGTCCATTTACCTTTCCGCACCCACCATGTATTCGATTTTTCGCATACATTGGGTCCGTTTACCTTCCCGCATCCACCATGTATTCGGTTTTTCGCATACATTCGGTCCGTTTACCTTCCCGCCTCCACCATATATTCGGTTTTTCGCATACATTCGGTCCGTTTACCTTCCCGCATCCACCATGTATTCGGTTTTTCGCATACATAGCGTAATGACATTGTTAAAGGATGTCATTCCCTCTATCGAAATACCAGCATCGTCATTTTTTAAATAGTGCGTTGTCCTTATCTTAATCAGCTAAATCTCATTAATGGAGATCACATAGTAACGAAACTCAGCAGAAACGTCAAAACCTGTTGACTGATAGAGACTTAATGCGCGTTTATTTTGAGTAACTACGCCTAAACGAATTTGAGAGTACTCTTGTCGTAGCAAGAGATCAACTACCCTTGCAAGAATTTCACGGCCATATCCTCTACCTTGAATTGTGGGAAGCACGCAAAAATCATGAATAACAGCAGTATTCGTATCAACACAATTAACCCTTATTATTCCAATAGGTGTCATATTGGCCTTTGCAATGTAAGTAATACGTGCAGAATCGATAGTACGAGTAAAATACTCCCTAGTCCAAGACTCTGAATCTCCAAAAGCCTGTGATGAACACTGTACCATAAACTCGTAATCCTGTTCTTCTGCTAATCTCAATATTGTGCCCTCTAAACCTAATCTAGTATCTTGTACCCGCTTATGAGTCATAGCGAATTCAGATGTACTAAAGCTAGCCCCTAAATGCTGTATACAATCAATACCAGGCTCAGAGTTTGCTGGAATTCTAATACGACAAGTTTGGATACCCTGTAATAGTTGCATCTCCGATATTGCATGTTGCAGTAAGTCCCGAAAAACACCCTGACGACGAAACTCTGGGTGAACCATACCGTTAATATTTGCTTCAATCCCATCCGAAGTATACCAACTAAGGAAACCGATCAACTGATCTTCAATTTTACAAAGAAAAGCCTCATCTCCATCTATCGCTCTAAGACTTTCTACGCCCACCCTCAAACTTGAACTATCGAATATCTTGCACTGCTGTTCTAGCATTCTAATCTGATCGATCGGTTGACTTGAAAAATCATTCATTTTAATAATTTGATATCCTTGCATGTGCACTGGTCATCCTCATTATGAAGGAATCACGCAGTTTATGGACGATTAGGCGCTATCCTTCTAATTTCTGTCCGATTATTTATGGTTACCATATTAACGCCCCCCTGATAAGCTATAAATTGATTCTAACTGAATGATGAGAAAATACAATGTTGGTTTATTCATCGATTGAATAAACCATCAAGATTATTATTAGATATTCTTCTATGAACGCAGTCTGATTACATTGTCTGTTTGGATAACGTATCGAAATAATCTACAACTACCTCACGGAATTCCTGTGCAGCCTGCGAAATGTACCGACTTCTGTGCCATAATAGAGCTATCTCCCGTACCAATTCGTGATCCTCTACTTGAAGATACTTAATCTCTTCCCGTGAATTCCTTGCTGTGCTTGGTATGAAGGCTATGCCAATCTCAGCTTCCACAAGAGCGCTAAGTCTTGCAGGTTCATCTCCCTCATACACATAATTAGGTATAAATCCTACCGATAGGCATACTGAGTCAATTAAATCACGAGTGCCGTAGCCTCTCTTTACACCCACAAACCATTCATCTCTTAGCTCTGTTAAGGATACACTACTTCGATCTGCCAGCCGATGCCCCTTTGGAACAGCTACAAGGATTGGGTCGATAAACACGGTTAGACATTCGATGTCATCCCCTTCAATAGGAGGTGAGGACAAGCAACAATCAACCTCTCCTCGCTCAAGTAGTGTCACCATTTCCTGTGTGGTTAGCATTTGTACATGAAATTGGATATAGGGACGCTTTTTTCGAAACTCTCGAAGGATATTTGGTAATGCACTTGCGGCGGTCACCGCTAATTCGAGTATGTTATGTTCCGGACTGGATAAATCGTTAAGCTCCTGCTTCCCCTGTTCCAATTCAAACAAAGCCCTTTCTGCACGGCGAAGAAAACTACTTCCGAACTCATTTAATTGCAGCTTCCTACCAATTCGGTCAAACAAAGGAACCCCCAGATCCTCCTCTAAACGTTGAATTGTTTTACTTAGTGACGATTGAGTAACGTGTAGAGTTCGTGCAGCTTCGGTTACATGTTCCAAACGAGCTACTGCGATAAAATATTGTAGTTGAAGAAGTTCCATTTCGCGCCCCCATTCATTCCTTCAAATCAATGAGATTATATCATCAAATGCGTTGGAATCAATAAAGGATTTCAAGTACGATGATACTAACAAGATTTAGGGGTTGTTAAAAATGAGTACTCGCAGCAGGTGGTTAATGATTTCAGTTGGTCTTGGTATATTATTGAACCCTCTCAATTCTTCGATGGTTTCTGTTGCTATCCCGAGTCTGCAACATGTGTTCCGCCTTGATTTCACAGGTGTTTCTTGGATTGTGTTTTCTTTCTATATTACAAGTGCTATTGCACAACCCGTCATGGGAAGGGCCAGTGATTTATTCGGTCGTAGAAAGATATTCCTTACTGGGCTTGTTGTAGCTTTCATTGCCTCATTAGTAGCTCCATCATCACCAACCTTCGGGTGGCTTATCGTGTTCCGCATTATGCAAGCCATCGGAACAAGCATGATGGTTGCGGTTGGAATGGCCATTGTGCGAATTCATATTACGGAGAAACAAGCCACTGCGCTGTCTGTTTTGTCCATATTTCTATCCGGTGCGGCAGCCATTGGGCCCTTTATTGGCGGGGTTATCATCCACTGGTGGGGATGGCCTGCTATCTTTTTTGTCAATATTCCATTCGTGGTGGTGAGCTTTCTATTATCTTGGAGGAATATTCCCAAGGACGAACCGTCAATATCCGTTGTCGTAGGCATGTCCTTTCGTAAATGGTTTGATATGATTGACGTTACAGGGATCCTGCTCTTCACAGTGGGTCTGGTTGTCATGCTCGTAGGATTACTCTCAGCGAAATCATCCAGAAATATTTCATTAGGAAATATCATTGTCGGACTAATAGGCCTCGCTCTTCTGGGGGTATTCGTACTACATGAGTTAAAAACGTCGTCACCCTTCATTCCTTTACGTACATTCGTCAAATATCCTGCTATGACTTGGGTTAATGTCGAATTCATGCTTGTTAATGTACTTTATTACTCACTTTTTTTCGGGATTCCTTCCTACTTACAAATGGTACGTCATGTCAGCGAGTTCCAAACAGGGATGCTCATGCTAACTTTAGGCTTAAGCTCGCTAGTTACTTCTCCATTAGCAGGACGATGGATCGATAAATCAGGACCTCGACCAGCATTACTTGTGTCCGCCATCCTGATGACATTAGGGTCGATATGGCTCGTTACATTGAATCAAACTTCACCTGTTATTAGCGTCTGTTTCGCTTTGGCCGCATTCGGTATTAGCAATGGATTGAACAATGTGGGTTTGCAAACGGCCTTGTTCCAAAGCACAACAAAAGAAATTATCGGTGTTGCATCCGGATTATTTAATACATCACGATACCTGGGAACGATTATCTCTTCCTTACTAGCAGGCATCGTAATGGGAGGTAAGTTCAACTCCGATGGATTTCGAGTGCTTGGAATTATCCTCACAATCATTGCATTGTCTTTGGTAGTGATGAGTTGGAGGCAACGGGAGTCAAGACAATTGAAAGAGTCATAAGTTTTATCAATTTCTAAAAAAACGAACCATAGAGTCGATGGCTGAATCTAATGAAACCTATCACCTTTTACGAACGATTCCATAGTTAGGACACTTAACAGCTGCCATGTTCATAGCTGAAATTGGGAATATAAAAAGGCTCTCATCCGTGAAACAGCTAACCGCTTTCGCCGGTCTTGACTCAGCTGTTCTCGAATCGGGAACCTTCTTTTGTTCAGCATTTTAAATGTTTTTAAACAAGTCCAATACGTTATGAAAATGTATTGAGCTAGTTTAATTTTCATGGGAGTTAAACAAAGCTTAATTTCTTATTTTATTTAGCTGTGCTTAACGTTATGATTTCTATGCTGTTATTATATGGATAAGCTGTAACAGTGACAGCCTTCACGTCGTTACTTATCGCTTCATTTTGCTCGCCATGAGCTGGTCCTTTGAAGCATTAAAGGACATCCAACAAAGCGGCAGTCCTGAACGTAACGTCCGCGACTGCCGCTTTCCTCATTTCCGCGTTAAGCGGCCGTTCAGTCGACGTCCGAGATCTTCCACGCGCCATTTTCCTGCATGAACACGATTCCCGGAGTGCCCGACTTATTGCCGTACGGATCGAACAGGTAGTTGAACGTCACATACGCCAGCAGTGCGCCGCCGGGACGGTCTTCGAACGTCACGGAGCGGACGCCAGTAATGATCCGCTGGCCGATGATCCCGAACGACTGCGCCGGCGTGCCGTTCTTCACGAACAGCCGGCCGAGTGCAGCGGCGTCGCGACCGTTCATGGCGTTTACATAGCCGTTCAGCAGCTTCACGGCGGCCAACTTATTCGCTTCTCCCGCATAAGCGCCTTCATCGAGCAACTGCGGCTTGAAGACGAGCAGCGCGCCGCGCACGCTTGGCGTCCACGTCAGCTGGAAGCCGAACGCTTCCACCGTCGAGCGCAGCGGCAAATAAACGTGTCCCTTTACGATCACCGGCTTGGCGTTCGCACCGGTAAGCTGCTTGCCATTAACCCATAGCGACAACGTAGCGCCGCTTTCTGGGTTGATTCCCTGCGTATCAGGCTGCGTTGAAACGAAGGCGGCTTTATACGCGGCGTCCCATCCCACGTACCAGCCGAACGATTCCGCAAGCGCGCGCATCGGTAGCAGCATGACGCCGCTCGAAACGATCGGCGCAAGCGCCGGATTGTTCACCGCGACACCGTTGATGGCCAGCGTAGAAGCGGCTGGAGGAGCGACCATAACGCTGCGTATAGATCTTATCCAACCGGTGTCGATGGAGAGGTCATAAGTGCCAGGTGTGATCGGCTTGAAGGTGCCGTCAATCGCTTCACCGTAGGCAGGCATCGTGAATTGAAAATCGTACCGTGCTTCGGAGTAAGGCGCGGTATAGACGAGCAGTGCTCTTTTGGACGGATAACCCACGCCCTTCGCTGTCATATAGCCGCCGGATGAGCCGGAGGTCTCAACGAAGATCCGAACCGTTCCTTCATAGTTACTCGCGTCACTGCCCGTAATACGAACCGTCTGTCCGATGGCCGGCTTGCGAGTGCTGACATCTGCCTGCGGAGATACCGCCAGCAATTCGTAAAACTCTTTGATGGCCGTGGCATCCTGGGCGATATATTTATCTTTGCCAACATAGATGAGGACGTGCTGCGAATCCTTGAATTGCAAGTAGATATCGGTGCCGTCGGTTAGCATGACATCGACACTGGTGGCGAAAAAGACGTCCTCGCCGACCAATTGCTCCGTCGACGGCTTTGCGTTCTTAAGCAGCCGGTTCACGACGGCCGCCGTCTTCACAATAGCGCCTTGGTCCGCTACGCGTGAGCCGAACAGCGGCACCCACCGCAGATCGGCCTGCCCCATTTGGACCCGCTGGACCGCAGGCGCTTGAATGGCCGCCGGCTGCGCCGATGACACCGGCACGGCCGCAGTATCGTTTTCGGCGGCAGCCGGCACATTGGCGGCCTTTGACGCTACCGCCCTCGCGGTCCCGGCCGTTCCGGCGGGAACTCCGACGGCGAGTAGCGCCGCCAGGCCGAACATATAGAACCATTTCATTTTCATCTCATCGTCCCCTCCGCCTGATATCAGCTAATAGCTAATTATTTCAATCGTTACACAAGTAATTGGGCAATCCATCATGAATGAGCATTGAACGGTCAATTAATTCACCTCTATTTAATATGACGCTTTTAATTCAATAAAGTTCCATATAGTTGGCTTGATCATTTATTACGTTAACCTGCCCGTCCCTCGGATTACCTTAACGAAAGCAAGGAGCAGCTGCCGTGGCAATCTGCTCCTTGTTTGATTGAACTCCCTCGATACATATAGTTTTCTCACTAATACTCGCTTATTCGCAGGATTTCACCCGGTGGATAAGGGGTGAAAGATCAGAAGGGGAACTCCGTGTAAGACTTCGGCAACATGAAGACGCACGGGAATAGTGGGGAATATATAATCCCCAGATAATTCCATTTAATGCACGCTTTCTCCACGCCACCCTTGGAGGTTATCACTCCCATGTCTCAACGGGTCTGTGCCCTCTCATTCCTTCGTTACGCCTGTCCAAGGGGTGGAGGCCGGTCTTGCTATCGTTACGGGTCTGCGCCCTTTGGTTAAATATATCCGGTACTCCGTGCTTTCTTTGAATCCTGCGAATAAGCCAAAACTCGTGCTACGAAACGGTAGTTATAGGTTAAGCTTAGAGCTGAATAGGCATTGTTTTTGGAGGGTTGTAAGCTTCGCCACTGCGGGCCATCCCTACAAGTATTCGAGCTAACTTGCCACACAATTTCATAATAGACCTCATTTTCTTCATCTTCTTTACTTGTACATTGTAGGCATGCATGGCTTTAAACTCCGAATTACTTGCTACTAAACTCATGGTCATCATAAAGATGAAACGGCGGAGACGAGATCGTCCTCGTTTGCTAATCTTCATTTGTCCAGTCCATTTGCCTGAACTAGCTTCTGCGAGGTTTAGCCCAGCATGGCGCAGCAAGGCATTGCCGTGCACAATCTAATTGGAATGCTCCCGTAAATCTCGGGAGCATTTTCTCATTATCGAACAAAATTTAATCTGGCCGTTATTTTCGAAGAGTAGGATCAATATTCCACCGTTGTGCTGTAAATATGGACCACCGTCAAGAAAGTAGACACTCCGTTAAGAAATTTATTATGCATTCTTCTTCTTTTGAAAGAGCGCAGCAAAGCGAACCGGCGATAAATAACCAAGTTTACTGTGGATACGTTTACG
>NZ_JCAIUM010000014.1:0-137501 GCF_059445545.1 Paenibacillus sp. Y568 | reverse complement strand
GGTATTTTTACTTATTAGTGGGGCAATATTGAGCGAAACCGTACTATTTCCCACGGTCGCTTCTTGCTTTCCAACAGTTAATGCAATTGATTTAGAGCCTTGTTGAATATTTACATTCTGTGCCTTTTTATCCCAATTCACATTAAACTTTAAGTTCTCGGCTACCACTCGAATGGGAATCATAATATTGTTGCCAGCATTTACGACTTCAACATCATTAGGTAGATTTAGTTCCTGGCCATTTAAAATGATTTTTATTTGAGATGTTGCTGCATGAGACTGAACTGGCATGAATAATAGTATTAGTGCGCTAAATAAAAACAATAGTACTGCTTTCTTCATTTTACACCTCGGTTTATTAACATTTTATATAACTCTAGCTTTTCTGAATGACATGAATACAAAGTGTCCTCTTATATAAATATATCAAAGAGAAATGAACCATCGACCAATCAAAAGAGCAATTCAATAACGATCCAAACAAGACTCTTGAAGTAGAAGAGAGGCATCAAGTGTGCGGGGGATTAACAATCACCTCCTGTTGACCCACAAGTTAGCTCAAGAACACTAACTACTTGATTGTTACAATATTATACATGATTATCCATATAATCCGAGAATTTTTATGAAAAATACATAATTACAACATATTGTTACAGATTGAATCTATCAATAGAGACAAAACACATAAAGTAGTTTTATCCGTTCTATATAATGTACATTTGAATCGTCAAAGACTGCATTTGAACCTTGCAACATTGGTTTACAACAGTATGAAGCTACGTTACTTGCTTCCAAAATTGATTTCTGCAGGTCATGAAGTAATTGGAATCACGCAAAGCGAGAGTAAGAAATCGATCATCAAGAACACGGGAGCAAGTGTATTAATCGCTGATGTCTTTGATCGCGAGGCAATACGATCCGCATTAGATGAATCTCAACCCGAGGTTGTCATTCATCAATTGACCTCTTTGAGTAATTGTAATTTTGCAGACAACACAAGGATACGTAGAGAAGGAACAGAAAATTTAGTAGTTCTATGGTCCGGGCACTTGGTACGAGGAAAATGGATTTATGGAAGAACAAATTCATCAAGGTCAGGTTCCTGCAACCAAAGGGGTTACTTCTTTTCTTCAAAATATAAGAATTTATAAGTATTTCTGCTTATACATAGGATTATATTTCAACGCTAAACGTTTCATCGCTGCTAAAGGACGGCGAAGCCGTTTATGCTTGTGTGGAAGATGCCGCTGAGGCAGCACTTCTTGCCTTACAATGACCCTCTGGATCAGTGAACATCGTGGGCGATGAACCGGCAAGAGGAATGGACTGGCTCCCAGTTTATGCACAATCCATAGGAGCGCCTATCCCTGATGCTCTACCGAATAGCCATGCTTGGGAGCGAGGGGCATCGAACAGGAAGGCTCGTGAGGAATACGGCTGGAAACCGCTATATCCGACATGGCGGACTGGATTTACTGATATTCTGAACAAGCGATAGGTATTGCGAATAAACGCATCATCATGAACAGCCTAAAAGATAGTAGGCTATTCTTAACTGTAGTTACATGCGTCCAATTGCCACAGCATTTAGATGAATTATACGGGGAAAACCAAAGAGAGCAAGGAATATAGGGACTGAGTCCCCCTAAGAACCACGACTGGATGAAAAGTCCGGTGCCGTGGTTCTTTTTTTACCTTGCTGACTGTGCCATGATAGTTACGGAGGCGATGATGGATGTTTAAGGATTTCAAGCTCATTGCCGGACGACCGGTATATATACAAATCAAAGACTATATGAAGCATTTAATTATAAAAGGTGCATTGCAAGGGGATCAGAAACTTCCGTCCACACGCGAAATGGGTGTTCTGTTGCATGCTAGCCGTAACTCGGTCATCGCCGCTTATGAGGGGCTGGAGGACGAAGGGTTTGTCTACGCCGTTAAAGGGCAAGGGAACTATGTGGCTCCTTCTGCACCTGGCACGGTTAAGGTTTCGTCTCGAATCATGGATTGGAAAGCTCATTTGAACAGCCATGCCATACTTGCCGACGAGCTGGATATTATGAAGCGTGGTATCCGTGCGGAGAAGGGGACGATTTCTTTTACCAGTATAGCGCCTGATGAAGGACTGTTCGATCTGGATAATGTAAAACGGGCCTTCATGGACCGAATGGCAGTGGAAGGAAATGTTCTCCTGAACTACGGCTATGCCAAGGGCTACAAGCCGTTGATTCATTATTTACATCAATATATGGAGCATAAAGGCGTGGATATGAAGGGGAAAGATATCCTGATCACCAATGGCTTTACGGAGGGCTTTAATATTGTGCTGTCCGCAATGAAGCGTAAGAGTGGTTATGTTCTGACCGAGAATCCTACCCATCATACGGCGATTAAGAATCTCAAGCTGCAAGGATTTGGGATCAAGGGCATTCCGATGGAGCGGGATGGCATTCACCTGGGAGAATTGGAGAGGGTCTTGGATGAGGGAGAGTACGATTGTGCATACTTCGTACCTTCGTACCATAATCCAACAGGGATTGTGATGTCCCCCGAGAAAAGACAGGGCCTGATGAAGCTGATGGCGGGATACGATATTCCGGTCATCGAGGATGGTTTCAATGAAGAGCTTCGTTACTCGGGGTCGCATGTATCGCCACTGATTGCAACGGCCGGTGCAGGTAATAGTGTTATTTATCTTGGGAGTTTCTCCAAAGTCCTGTTCCCGGGTCTTCGGGTAGGCTGGGTACTTGCTGATCAGGAATTGATCTATTACCTAGAGAGTATCAAGCGGGCGCAGACGATTCATACGTCAACCTTAGATCAATCGATTCTTTATCAATATTTATACAATGGCAATCTGGAGAAATATTTGAAAAAGGCGAGAGCGGAATATAAACGGAAATATGAGCTGACTCTGGCATGCTGCAAGCAGCATGTTCCATACGAAACATTGACGGGCGATGGCGGACTACATTTGTTCGTGGCATTTGCAGAGGGCTTTCACACGAGAGCGTTACTTGAGGCGTGTCGTGATCAAGGGGTTATTTTTACGGCAGGAGATATGTTCTATACGGATGGAGTAGGGCAAAACACGATGCGGCTGGGATTCTCCCGAGTGGCGGATGAGGATATCCGTAAGGGGATTGAGATTATTGGGGAAACAGCGCGTAAACTAATGGGATGAAGGAGTGCTGATGATGAAGGTTGGGGTCATTATGGGAGGTATTTCTTCCGAAATGGATGTGTCGCTGAACACGGGCAGAGAGATGATGAATCATCTGGACCGTAATAAATATGAGGTGCTTCCCATTGAATTCAGTAAGCCAGAAGAACTTGTGGAGAAGGTTAAGGGACTTGATATTGCTCTCTTGGCTCTACATGGAGCTTACGGAGAGGACGGGACGATACAGGGGACATTGGAAACATTGGGTATACCGTATACAGGAAGTGGTGTGCTGGCGAGTAGTTTGTGCATGAATAAGGATTTGGCCAAAAAAATCATCCGTTTTGAAGGGGTGAGCACACCCGACTGGCTGTGTTGGGACAGCTTGGAAGACTATTCGCCGAAAGACGTTGAACGGCTTGGGTATCCGGTGATGGTGAAGCCGAATTCAGGAGGTTCCAGCATCGGGATGGAAAAGGTGAACGATCAACAGGGGCTGCATAGTGCGGTGATGAAGGCTTTTGCGAGTGACAGTAATCAGTCGATCTTGATTGAACGGTATACCGCGGGCCAGGAAATCACCTGTTCCATTCTGGATGGAGAACTCCTGCCCGTGGTAGGGATCACCTCGGCATCTTCGGAATGGTTCGATTACAGTGCTAAGTATGAGGAAGGTGGTGCGGATGAGGTGGTGTTGACCCTATCGCCGGAGCTGGATCAGTCTGTACGCAAGGCGGCAATGACCTGTTACAATGCATTGAAGTGCAGTATTTATGCCCGTGTCGATATCTTGTTGTTGGATGGTGAGCCGTATGTATTGGAGGTCAATACGCTACCTGGGATGACTACAACGAGTCTTCTTCCCAAAAGTGCTGCCGCAGCCGGACTATCGTTCAGCGCATTACTCGATCGGATTATCAGCTGCTCCTTGACAGAATACAGTAAAAACAAGGGGGTGGTCGGTTCATGTTGAATGATTGGATTGCCCCACGCGTTCGGGACATCCCACCTTCTGGGATACGCGCTTTCTTCGACCTCAGTGCCGATAGTCAAGATATCATCTCACTTGGTGTAGGAGAGCCAGATTGTGGCACCCCGGAACACATCAAGGAAGCGTGCATGAAGGCGCTTAGCCAGGGTGCAACAAGATATACCCCGAATGCAGGTTTACTCGAACTTAGAGAGGAAATTGCCAACTATTTGAATAATAACTTTAATCTACGCTACGATCCTGCCAGCGAGGTGCTGGTTACTGTAGGCAGCAGCGAAGCGTTGGACCTAGCGCTTCGGGCGTTCACAGCTCCGGGTGATGAAATTCTCCTTCCTTCTCCTAGTTATATTGCTTACTCACCGATCGGCTATTTGAACGGAGGTACAGTAGTGGAGGTGGCAACGAGAGCGGAAGATGGTTTCAAGCTGACCGCTGAGTTTTTACGACAGGCGATAACCCCGCGATCGAAGCTGTTGATGCTGAATTATCCGAACAACCCAACGGGAGCGATCATGACTGCGGAGGACTGGCAACCGATTGCAGATATCGTTAAGGAGAACAATCTGCTAGTCATCTCTGATGAAGTATATGCTGAGCTGACCTATGACCGGAAGCATGTCAGTATTGCCTCGCTACCGGGGATGCAGGAGAGAACCATTGTACTCAGTGGCTTCTCCAAAGCATTTGCAATGACCGGCTGGAGAATCGGCTATGCCTGCGGTCACCGCGAGTTGCTGGCAGCGATGTTGAAGATTCACCAATATACTGCGATGTGTGCCCCGGTACTGGGACAGATCGCTGCAATCGAATCCCTACGGCATGGTCTGGAGGCAATGAATGAGATGAGAGAAGTATATCGGCAGCGCAGAGAGCTACTGGTGAACGGATTCCGATCGATCGGGATGCCTTGCCACATACCGGAAGGAGCATTCTATGCGTTTCCGAGTATCGCGCACACGGGGCTCGACTCCGAGATGTTTGCTTTGAAGTTATTGAAGGAGTCAGGTGTTGCGACCGTGCCCGGACATGTTTTTGGTGCAGGGGGAGCGGGGCATATCCGCTGTTCCTACTCGGTATCTACACAGGAATTATTACAGGCGCTGGAGCGGTTGGAGAGTTTCATGAAGGTGAAAATATAGTCGTAAGATGTTTTATATTGAAGAGCATGGTTTGCCATAGCTCTTTTTTTGTTTGTTAAAGTAAGTGTCATTTAAGTCGAGAACAGTTTTATCCCATGATGTGCCTCGAACAGGAAGACTCGTCAGGAATACGGTTGGAAACCGCTATACCCGCCTTGGCGGACAGGCTTTACCGATAGTTTGACAGATGGTTGAACTAAAGGGAGAACGATAGTGGAATAGTCAATAGAGGATTAAATATTGTGGAACATTTCTCCTATTCTCTTCGTCTGGAATTTGAGGTGATTTGGATGAGTAGACTATTTTTATTAGGAGCAATAATAGTGATTTTTTCCTTAACAGGTTGTACTTCGCTTCAGGATAACAACAATAGAATAGAATTGAATATTTATGAAGGTTTACACACAAGTGCTAATGAAATTAAAGAAGATCTCATCGATCCCCCCTCCATAGAAAAAGGATACTCAGAAGAGATAATCGTAGAGGAAGTTCCGCTAAAAGATGGGGAAGCGGCGAATGTAGTAACTCAAATTGTAGAAGCATCAGATTTTGTTCTTGAAGTGATAACACCTACGGTGATCAGAAAGGGTGGGACACTAAAAGTAAAAGGAATCCTAAAGTATATAGGCGATGAAAATGTGAATTTATCTCATGGGGGACCCATCATTCGCTTTTCCTTTACAGGTAGTAATGAGAGCCGCGCTTATAAAGACTTGGGTCATGTAACTAAATTAAAACCAGGTCATACGTTCAATGTTGAGGATGAATTTAAAGTAACTGAAACAGGGAAGCACAAACTTACGGTTAGAACGACCACACTTGAAGTTAACGGTGCTCATATAGAAGGTGTTGGGAACGAAAGGGTCCTAAACGAGAATAAGGCTGGACATAATCTTGAACTTGAAAAGAGCAGTCTCTCTATTCACCCGATTGAAATCCAAGTGAAATGAAATTGCGAATGTTAAACAAACAGAAAGCTTTGTAGCATTTGAATCAACCTGATTTTTAGCAAATGAGATCCACTGTATCGATGATAACTAAGCTACGGTCAATGAAAATCTCTATTTTAAAAACATACTCTCTATAGCTAAAGCATTAGTTCGATATTATTTTCAATAGGTTATCCACCTCTTGTAGCCAATAGCCTTGGGCGATTGGAATGTTCTGAAGCATAAGGCCAGTTATGACAGAGAAGAAGAGGAATAAAAGTCTGTGGGGATCGCCTTCGCGGAATTCTCCCATCTGCTGTCCCTTGATGAATAGTGGAACAAGTTGCTCTATGGTTTCGCTCGGAGAATATTGCTCGATGATTTGCTTAACCTGTGCCGGTACCTCTTCCGAAGTTTGCGCTTGTTGAAGCAACAAAAAATAATATTTGTGACTTTCATCCATCATATTTCGGGTAAATGCTTTCAGTTGTTCCTTAGGTGAACCGGGTAAATGTCGAACATTTCTAATCGCAACCTGAGCTTCGTCTATCGCTTCCTGCACAAGTAGAGTGAAGATTTCCTCTTTTGAACTGAAATAACGGTATGATAGGCCTTGGCTGATGCCGGCTTCAGCTGCGATGATGCTCATTTTCGTTCTGTCGTTTCCTCTCCGAGCAAATACTTTAAGCGCTGCTTTCTTTATTTGTTCTCTGCGGTCATCCAAGGGGAGGTCGAATCTAGATACATTTTCTTTCTTCAACTGTAATCACTCTCCATCATGCAATTGTTTAGGATTGCTCTCATTTAAAACTTATTTAACGGATCTGTTTCTCGCATACCTCCCATAAACGTTTGGCGGCGTCTTTATTCTGGGCGGGCTCGGATGGGAGGATGCTTTGCATATCTTTATAATAACTCCCATTGGAAACAGCTATTTCGTTAGAGTCAGCTAACCAGACCAAGGTTTCAGCACCTTTCTCAGGAGTTCGGGAGAATCTTTTCATCACCGCCATAGTCAATCGAGCTAACCACCCGTTGTCCTGGTTAAAGTTCGTTGCTACCAAGCCGGGATCGAAGCATGAAGCCGTGACCCCGGTTCCTTCCAGCCGCCTGCCTAATTCGGCTGTAAACATGATGTTTGCGAGCTTGGTTTCGCCATAGCGAAAATTAGCGCCTCCCAGCAGACTTTGCGGTAATTTATAGAACCCCTTGGCGTTGAGGTCATCAAAGCGAATTCCCTTTTTGGCCATTTTGTGACCATGAGAAGCGGTCATAATTATGCGTGCATGTTCATTTTCCTTTAAGCGTTCAAGGAGCAGTTTCGTAAGCAAGAAAGGAGCCAGGTGATTAACCGCCCAAGTCTCCTCGATGTCATCGAGAGTTAACTTCCGCGTTACAAACATAGCTCCGGCATTATTGATCAGGATGTCGATTCTAGGCCATCTTTTCAAAATATCCGCAGCTGCTCCGCGTATGGAATGTTGAGAAGACATATCCGCTGCAAAAATGTCCACCATAATGTTGTCCCCGGCTATGGCCTTGAGTTGAACTGCTACTTCATTCGCTTTTGTTTGATTACGCGCTACGATTCCTAGGTTTGCTCCCCGGATCGCAAGCTCCTTTGCAGCGGCTAGCCCGATACCACTGGTGACTCCAGTAATAATGACGTATTTTCCTTTTACTGTCCACTTCGTATTCATTTGCTCCATATTTTCAATTCCCTCCTATATAATGAATGAATGGTTCATTTACTTACTTATAATGGTAATCCAATAAAAGGAGGAAGTCAATGTCTATTAGCCCAGTTTTTCATAACAATTTATTTTTCAAATGTTGCTGTCCTCGTATACGGTGATTATTGTGTTCTTACCCGCGTGAGTGTCAAAAAAATGGTAATAATGTGATAGAAACCATTTGGACAACCACAAGACCATTTAGAATAGTGACCCAATTCTTATGTCCCAGATTGTAAGTGAAGCCGTTATTAGATACCCGATCATTCCCCCGTTACTTCTCCAAGAATTTTAAGTAACTCTTTCATCCGAATCGTAAGTCAGATTTGAAAGTGCAGACGACATGGAAGCACTAATCCCCGTGTAAATAACACCTGCTAAAATATAAGTGACCAGATAGGCGAGAAATCTATTACTCAAAACAGATTATCCTATACAGAAAATAGCTGAACTCTGTGGTTATCATTGGGTGCCATATTTCTCTAGATCATTTAAACAGAAATATGATATTTCGCCCATTCAATATCGAAAGAAGCATATAGGCAAAAAGTAGAAGGTTAAATAGAGACTGCAAGAATCCACGCCTTATTCGGTTGTAGATCGGTAGTGGTATGGTTACCCATATGTAGTAAAACAAAAGACACCCTTGAAGGGTGTCTTTTTGAAAATATAAGAATTTATAAGTATTTCTGCTTATAAATAGGATTATATTTCAACGCTAAACGTTTCATCGCCGCTAAAGGGCGGCGAAGCCGTTTATGCTTGACGATGAGTTACTCAAAACAAGAGGATTGTGGCATCGTGGGCTGTCACTCGAAATCAAAGATACTCGCACTTGAACTTGGAGAACTCAGCTGAGGAGCCTTCTCCGTATGCATATAACCCGATGAGTACGCCTGTGAATCCGCCGGCAACTTCGGAAGATAGGTATTTGGTATGTGCGGTACCCAATAGGCTCTCCGCGCCGTCTCTCTGAATAAAGAAGCTATAGCGTTCATGACTTGCACGTATAATCAATGTAGCATGATTTTCACTTTCTAAATTGACTTCATGTTCGATCGATTTAATATCACCGATATTTAGACGTTCAATCACCTTATACCCAGACTCATCTTTGCGGATAGCCAAGTCATAATGGTGGTATTCATCCATATAGAGCGTAATACCGGCTTCGCCGTTAGTTAGGGTGATGTCCCATGAAATACAAGCGTCAAAGTCTTTTTGACGAATACCTATAAATGTTGGAGATGCCGGAACATCCAGCGTCACTTCAGTTCCTTTAAGGGTTACCTTATCGGATTCTAACTGATAATGCGCTGTAACTGGATGACGGAGATGACACCAATCCAGATTCCAATCCGTGTTCTCGAATGTGAAAATCTTTTTCTCCTGTTGAATAACGTTATCCGAGATCCGATCTGTTTCAAAACTCGATAGCGTGGTGCCGTTATGTCCTGCTGTAAACCAGCCATCCTCGTCAAACGTAACTGGCGTAAGGAATACTTCGCGTCCCAAGTGATGGAATGTAAGCCATTGGCCGCTTTGACGGAATCCTAGATGAAGCATCCACCAGTTGCCATCGTGGTCTTCAATTAGATCACCATGACCAACCCCCTGTAGCTCATAACCACCCAGATTACGGTTAGTCAGTACAGGATTGTTCGGATAAGATTCAAATGGGCCAGAAAGAGAATCTCCTCGTGCATAAATAACCATATGGCCATATTCCGTTCCGCCTTCAGCGGCCATCAGGTAATATCGGTCTTTTATTTTATACATATGTGGGCTTTCCAAATAGCGTCCGCCTGTTCCTTGCCATAGGCAACGGCTTGGCGACAGCTTGGTTCCCGTTGCAATGTCAATTTCACACTGAACAACACCGCCAATACCATTATCGTCTTGCCCGTTGCTCATAAAGAAGGCTTTTCCGTCTTCAAAATACAGATCGGGATCGATACCCCCTTGATCTACATTGACCGCTTCAGACCATTCACCATAAATATCGTCAGTCCATACATAGAAATTCTGTTGTGTGGTGGCGTTGGTCGTGACCATGTAGAATCTCCCATTATGATGACGGATAGTTGGTGCGAATACTCCGCCAGAACTATCTACGGTTTCCAGTTGAATTTGGCTCTTGCGGGTTAAGCAATGCCCGATTTGTGTCCAATTGAGCAGGTCTTTGCTTTCAAAAATCGGAACACCAGGGAAATACTGAAACGAACTACATATTAGATAATAAGTATCCTCTACCTTACATACACTCGGGTCAGGATAAAATCCTTTGATGACTGGGTTAATATATTTCATAGTTCCACCTCTTTTATAATTTCACACGTATATTTGAATCTAAATGTGATTAGTAGCTTAGAAAATTAAACATCATTGTTTACATTCTTGCAATGGATTAGGTAGGAAGATTCATGTTAAATTAATAAATATGCGAATTCAATAAATGGGATCAGGAGACGATCACAATGATCAATGCGAATGGGGAACCCCAATTCATGCGATTATACGAAGCTTTGGCGAGTGAAGTACGATGGAGAATTATGAGTATGATTGCGGATAGAGAAATGAACGTGAAGGATATTGCGGTTATGTTAGAGCTTAGCCCTTCGATCGTCACCATGCACATCAGAAAACTTGAACAAGCTGGGCTCATCGGAAGCCGTAGGATACGCTTAAACGGGGGGACACACAAAATGTGTTTCCTCACACAAGAAAAAGTCGAAATTGAGCTGCCATCCGCTAGCCGTGTCGCTAGGATCAGAGAGCAATCGATTTCAGTGGGCCATTACCATGCTTTTGAAGTTCATCCTACCTGCGGGCTTGCAACGCGAGAGAAAGAAATTGGAGTTTGGGACGACCCCCGCTACTTTCTAGACCCCGAACGGGTTCACGCTGCGATTCTATGGTTTGGAAGGGGTTATGTCGAATACAAAACGCCAAATGATGTGACTGTTGATCAAACGGTGGATGCCATTGAAATTTCAATGGAATTGGCATCTGAAGCCCCAGGATTGAGAGATCACTGGCCTTCAGATATTCGATTCACATTTAACGGTAATTCACTTGGAACCTGGACAAGCCCAGCTGACTTCGGAAGAGCTGCTACGGGCAAATATACGCCGGAATGGTGGCATCGAAACGTAAATCAGTATGGATTATTGAAGACATTACGGATTGACACCACGGGTACATTTATGGATGGAGAGCGGTTGTCGGACGTTACGATCAAGGATATCAAGCAGCGGGAACCATTCTGGGTTCTTCGATTCACGGTTGACGAGCAGGCTGTGAACGTAGGTGGATTAACGCTTTATGGTTCCGGATTTGGCAATCATGATCAGGACATTGTGATACGTGTGCACTATAGCGAGTGATAGAATATATTATTGAAAATAGAGGGAACCTTTGATACTGTTACTGGTATAGTAGCCGTAAAGGAAGGTTCTCATATGCCAAACAACATTCAAGTATTTAAAGCAATGGAGAAACATGTAAAAGTAATCGGGCGGACTCATTATTATAACGAAGCACTGTGGTTGGCTCTGTCAGGCAGCGGTGTGGAATTCTCATTCTATGGTAAGAGAGCCGAAATAACCTTAAAGGGTGATTCGATTGCAACAGGAGATCAGAATCTGACTCGGATTGGCATTAGCGTAAACGGAACGCGGGTTATTGATGATCAAGTGGATCAACCCATGAAAACATACACCGTTTTTGAAAGCGATACCGAGCAGGATGTTACAATTAGGATCACTAAACTATCTGAAGCAGCTATGTCAACGATCGGAATTCAAGAAATCACGGTCGAAGCTACAGGCGGAATTAAGCCAACACCAGACAACGTACATAAAATTGAATTTATTGGCGATTCCATTACTTGCGGTTATGGGATTGACGATGAGCATGAGCTGCATTCGTTCTCCACAGCTACGGAAGATGTTACGAAAACCTATGCTTACCAAACAGCTCAGAATTTTCAGTCGGACTACAGTATGGTATCGTACAGTGGATATGGTATTATTACGGGCTACACGGATAATGATCAAAAGCTTACCACGCATCTTCTGCCAGATTACTATGAAAAGGTAGGTAAGTCTGAAGGGAAATTTGATGACACGCTGCTACCTCAATCCGTACGTTGGGATTTCAATAAGTTTGTACCTGATCTGATTGTCATTAATCTTGGAACGAATGATGATACTTACACAAAAGATGATATTGGCAAGCAGACGGAATATGTGGAGGAGTACGTTAAATTTCTAAAATTGGTTAGAAGTCATAATACCCATGCTCCAATTCTATGCACGTTGGGAATCATGGGAGACAGGTTATTTCCTTTTGTCGAACAAGCGGTAAAGAAATATTCACTAGAAACAGGTGATAGCAATATCACGGCAATGAAGTTTGATGTACAGTTGGAAACAGATGGATACGCGGCTGATTATCATCCTTCCCAAATCACGCATAACAAAGCGGCGGATAAACTGACTTCTCATATTAAGGAACTGCTGAAGTGGTGATACTATTAATAAAAAAAAAGACACCTTGAGGGGTGTCTTTTAATTTAGGTGAATCTCATTCTATGGTTAAGCCATTAAACCTTTGATTCCACCCATTAGGGGCATAATCGTTTTAATCATTTTATAACCCATTTGCATAACCGGAACAGCTTTCTGCATCATCCCTAGAAAACCGCCGAAACCAGAAAGACCGCCAGCATTTCCAAGGAGAGATCCGAATAACGGCATTAATCCAGATACAGTGGCTTTTTTCGAACGAGAGCGAGAGTTCTTTTTGGATGTTCTGTGTGTACGTTGTCCAGAGAGAGTTAGCCCTTCTTTGTCAATGCCAGTTATCCACCCCATATATGAACGTCCATCATGCAGAGTAATGCAAACCGGTCGACCTTTTAGTTGTTTGGCCCGACTTCGGACTTTTGCTGAACTTGACATCAATGAATCACCTCATTGTCCCTTTTACTCTATCATATTCAGGTCATCAGAAGGTACCTGTGCGGTTATCCTTAAATTCAAAAAAGGTCTTGATATGAAGGTGATTGAAACCTAATGTCGTCAATTGATGTATTATAAGTGTAAAGTAACTCTTGTCGAGGAGGCTCATCATGGGAATCTTATCAAGATTTAAAGATATCATGGCAAGTAATATGAATGCTTTATTGGATAAAGCAGAAGATTCAGAGAAGATGATTGATGATTATATGCGTAACTTGAATAGTGATTTGGGTAAGATCAAAGCAGAGACAGCTTCGGTGCTCTCGGATGAGAGAAGAGCGAAGAGAGTACTCGATGAATGCCGAACTGAGATAGCTAAGCTCCTTCGTTATGCTGAGAAGGCGGTGGAAGCTGGCAATGATGAGGACGCTCTAAAGTTCCTTGAGCGAAAGGCAACCTATGTAGAGAAACATAACCAATTACAAGCCGCCTACGATGTTGCTTCAGCAAAGGCGTTATCAATGAAACAAATGCAGGATAAAATCTTGTCTGATATGGGTCAGTTGGAAGAACGGCGATCTCAACTGAAGGAGAAATGGGCGGCTACTAGAGCACAGCAACGATTGAATTCTAGTAGCTATTCTTTAGGATCAAGTGGTTCCATATTTGATGCTATGGAAGAGAAGGTTGATCGGGCTTATGACGAAGCTATGGCTCTAGCAGAGCTAAGGGCAGAACCGAAAGACGATCTAGATGATTTAATTGCGCAATTGGAGAAGAATACGAGTAGTGATTCGACGAATTCTAATCTCAATTCCAATCCAGAAGATGAGTTGGCAGCAATCAAAGATCAAATGAAGAATAAGGAATAGTTATTTCCTTGCGATAGAGGTGAATACATGTCAGTTATTGATTATAAATGTCCAAACTGTGGGAGTGGTATGGTCTTTGACAGCGAGACAGGAATGTTATCTTGTCTTAGCTGTGGAAGGCAAGACAATATTGAACAACTTCCTGATCCTCTGGGAAAGAATGTTTTTTCAGAAGATGAGGTTAAAGAATATCATTGTAACAGTTGCGGAGCAGTCATTATGACTGAAGCAGAGACGAGTGCAACGGTCTGTAGTTTCTGTGGTGCAGCTGTTGTACTTGGCGATCGTTTGACGGGAACGCTTGCTCCATCCATGGTCATTCCTTTTTCCATTAGTAAGGAAGAAGCTATGATTGCTTTTCGAAAATGGTGTAGGAATGGTCGGTTAACACCAAATGGGTTCATGACGGCCGACCGAGTTAAGGGGATTACAGGGTTATATGTTCCTTTTTGGTTATATGAATTACATAATCATGTGGAGGTTCATGGTCAAGGTACGAAGGTCAGAACCTACAGAAGAGGCGACTATCAGATTACAGAAACACAGCATTTTGATGTTTACCGAAAGATTCGTCTGAACTATGTGGATTTACCGATTGATGCTGCAGAGAAAATGAATGATGAACTAATGGATAAATTAGAGCCTTTCCCTTATGATCAGCTTAAAGTTTTTAAAACACCTTATCTCGCAGGTTACATCGCGGAGAAATACAGTTATAACGACGAGGAACTCTTCCCGCGGGCGAAAGAAAAGGTGAGTGCATACATTGATTCTTATATTAAGTCTGCGGTAACAGGGTATACCACGATGAGTTACACTAGCAAACAAATTGATACGAGATTACAACATGCGAATTATGTACTGCTTCCCGTATGGATGGTACATTACGATTATAATAAGACGGAGCATACGTTTGCGATGAATGGTCAGACGGGTAAAGTTGTTGGTAAACCTCCGCTCAGTAAGGCGAAAGTGACTGCATGGTTCGCTGGCATTTCGAGTGTATCCTTACTTTCCCTGAAGTTGATTTCGTTGATGATGGGGGGAGGATTCTGGTGAGAAAGATTAGAACGATCTTAGCTATCCTGTTCTTCATAGCTGTATATCTAGCAATTCCAATGAGGATAACGGTAGCTGAAGCTGAAATGAAAACACTCATTTATGATGAAGCGGGTCTTCTGAATCAGGATGAGTATCATGAGTTGAATCTGATGGCTAATGAATATGGAGCCGAAAGAGAAACGGATATTATCATTTATACTTCTAACAACGAGGAAAATATGGACGTTGTGAAATTGACGGATGATTTTTACGATGAGCAGGTATCCGGATCTGATAAGCTTCAGGTTAATGCAGCCATTCTGACGATGGACATGAGAAATAGAGATTTCTATTTAGCTGGATTCTATAAAGGTAAGAAGTATCTAGATGATGGCAGGCTTGATAAGATTAACAATAAAATCACGCCTGATTTAACGAATGGTGATTATAAGCTTGCCTTTGAAAAGTATATTAAAACAACTCACAAATATATGGGCTTTGAGCCTGGGGTGAACCCGGACAATATTTTATTTAATGGTTGGTTTCAATTGGCTGTTTCGCTGGGAGTTGGTGGGATGATCGTAACGATGATGGCTTATCGTTCGGGTGGTCGTGTGACGGTAAATCGGCAGACCTACGAGGATGCTAGTACTTCAGGGATTCTGGACAGTCAGGACCAGTACACGCGAACAACGACAACGAAACGCAAGATCGAAAAGAATAATGGCGGCGGCTCTGGTGGCAGAGGCGGTGGAGGGACCACCGGTGGTGGCCATTCGCACAGTGGTAGCAGGGGATCATTTTAAATAGAAGGGAAGAATATATTAATGGGATTTTTCAAAAATCAATTTGCGAACGTTGTTGAATGGGAAGAGTTTAGAGATGATATGATCTTCTGGAAGTGGAATAATCGTGAAATTAAAAAAGGAAGTAAGTTAATCATCCGCTCCGGTCAGGACGCAGTATTTGTTAATAACGGGAAGATCGAGGGGATCTTCGAAGATGAAGGGGAATTCAGCATTGATTCGGATATTATCCCATTCCTGTCCACGTTAAAAGGGTTTAAATTTGGTTTTAACAGTGGGATGAGGGTAGAAGTCTTATTCGTTAATACGAAAGAATTCACTGTTAAATGGGGAACACAGAATCCAATTCTGATCCCGACTCCGCAGCTTCCAGGTGGTATGCCTATTCGTGCAAACGGTACGTTTAATTTCAAAGTGAATGACTACGTTACGCTGATCGATAAGATTGCTGGAGTGAGAAATAGTTATCTAGTTGAGGATATTAAGATTAGGATTACTTCTGTGTTAGATCAGTTGTTAATGAAGTGGATTAGCAGAGAAGGTAAAGATATGTTTAATCTACAGGCGAACGCTTCGGATATTGCCAATGGGATTCGCGAAGATTTGGATATGCAAATTATGGACAACGGGATGACAATTACAGGCTTTCAAGTGATGAGCTTTAACTACCCTAAAGAAATTCAAGATATGATTACGAAGACGGCTTCCCATGAGATGATTGGCAACCTTCAGAAATATCAACAGGTTAGCATGACGGACGGTATATCATCGGGTAAAGTACAAGGCGGCGGTGCTGCTTCGGACATGGCGGGTATGATGATGGGAATGAACATGGCCAAAGAAATGATGAAGAATATGGATCAGAACCAACAGCAAAGCCCGAAGCCTCCGGCTCATCATCAGGAGTCTACCCCTGCTGCTCCACCATCTTCGGAAGGTAACAAAAAGCCAAACTTTTGCCCGAACTGTGGAGCCAAAACCGAAGGATCCAATTTCTGTCCGAACTGTGGTCAGAAGCTGTAATTAGATGGGTAACGATAAGGTTTGATATGACCCGCTCACCTGAGCGGGTTTTTTCAATGATCGAACTCCACTATAGCCCAGAAATTTAATCAATGATAAGATACGCTGTAAGGATCAACTAGAGTTGTATTATTGGTTGACAATAACGATGTCAATAAAGGAGACAACAGCACATGAGTAAGAAACAGAGAATAAACAACGATTGGTTCTTTTCAAAACAGCCACTACATACGAGCTACGAAACGGTATCTCAAAGTGATCAGGGGTATGCTGTAACGCTCCCTCATGATTGGTTAATTTACAATTCAAATGATCTATATGAAGATGGCGATGGTTGGTATAAAAAGACGATAGAGCTAACGGAGATATGTCCTGATACCATCTACACTCTATACTTTGAAGGCGTATACATGAATTCAACGCTTTATGTGAATGATCATGATGTGGGAACATGGAAGAATGGCTATGCTAGTTATGAAATGGATATTACTTCTTATCTGATTGAGGGGAATAACGAGATTTATGTTCATGTTATTCATGAATCGCCTAATTCACGTTGGTATTCTGGCGCTGGCATCTATCGTTCGGTATGGTTGAAGACGTACCCTACTTCTCATATTGTACCGCAAGGTATCTATGTAACGACTAGGAGAGATGAGAAGGATTGGCATGTAGAGGTTGATACAGAGATTATCATCGATGAAGCGCTGAACTCCTCATCAACATACAAACTTAGACATAGCATTGTGGATGATAAAAATATCATAGTTACACAATCAGAGGTTCCATTCGATAAGGAAGTTAGACAGATAACGGCTAATTTAATCGTCAGTAACCCGCGGGCATGGGATATTATTGATCCGAATCTATATACCTTACAAACGGAATTAATTATTAATGATACGGTAATCGATGATGAGCAACTAACTTTCGGGTTCCGGACAATCTCCTTTGATACACAAGAAGGATTCTTTCTTAACGGACGGCATGTCAGACTAAATGGGGTCTGTCAGCATCATGACTTGGGAAGTCTTGGCGCAGCCGTCAATAAAGTGGCGTTGAAGCGTCAATTGGCGCTTCTTCAAGACATGGGAGTTAATGCGATTCGGACCGCCCACAATATGCCCGCGGTAGAGCTTATGGATCTCGCAGATGAAATGGGACTACTGATTGTATCTGAAGGATTTGATATGTGGGAACGACCGAAGAATCCATACGATCATGCTCGATTCTTCCCAGAATGGTGGGAGAGAGATGTTGCAAGCTGGGTGCGCAGAGATCGGAATCATCCAAGCATGTTAATGTGGAGTATTGGAAATGAAATATACGATACACATGCTGATGAACGCGGACAAGAAGTAACAAGGGAGTTGTTAGCTGGCGTTCAACGTCATGACCCGAGAGAGAACGCGGTTGTGACGATTGGATCGAATTATATGCCATGGGAGAATGCTCAGAAATGTGCGGATATCGTGAAATTCGCTGGATATAATTATGCTGAGAAATATTATGATAGCCATCATGAAGAACATCCAGATTGGTTTATTTACGGTAGCGAAACATCCTCTACAGTACAGAGCAGGGGGATATATCACTTCCCGCTAAAACAGTCCGTTCTATCTGACGATGACGAGCAGTGTTCATCTCTTGGTAACAGCTCGACAAGTTGGGGAGCTAAAAGTACAGAGAGTTGTATTATCGCAGATCGCGATGCCACCTTCTCGTTAGGTCAATTCATATGGACCGGCTTCGACTATATCGGAGAACCAACACCGTACTCTACCAAGAATTCTTACTTCGGCCAATTAGATACAGCGGGATTTAAGAAAGATTCCTACTATATCTATCAAGCGGAATGGACAGATTATAAGAAAGCGCCAATGGTGCATATTTTCCCGTATTGGGATTTCTCTGAAGGTCAAATGATCGATATCCGTGTATGTTCCAATGCTCCGAAGATTGAGTTGTTCTTCAATGAACAATCACAGGGTGTATTTCACATTGACCACGCTCACGGACAGAAGCTTGTTGGAGAGTGGCAGCTTCCATATACAAAAGGCACGTTAGAAGCCGTTGCTTATGATGAGAACGATCAAGTCATTGCGACGGATCGTCAATGTTCTTTCGGTGATGCAACGAACATTATTCAAACTCCGGATCAAATGACCATGCAAGCAGACGGCTCAGACTTAATTTTTATTGAAATTTCAAGTCTTGATGTAAATGGTAACCATGTAGCCAACGCTAGTAACCGTGTACATATTACAGTTGATGGGCCTGCACGTCTGATTGGTTTGGATAACGGGGATAGTACCGATTATGAATCTTATAAAGGAAATAATCGTAGAATGTTTAGTGGGAAGCTACTCGCCATCCTTGCCAGCACGAATGAACCAGGTACCATTGTCGTAACCGCGAGTTCGAAGGGACTCCCTGATAGTAAGGTTACACTGTCTTCCGTTGCTTCTTCAAATAGTAGTGAAGATACTAAGGAGAGCGCAGTATTATATAGTTATTCAGCTATGCATGAGGCGCTGCTATCACATCCTGCATTGGAACAATCGGCAGAAGAAATTCCTGTACGCAAGCTAGAGATTGTTTGCCCAGAGGGTAACCAATTCTCACCTGAGCAGAAGTCTCTTTCGGTTCGTGTCAACATTCATCCGAGTGACGCTACGTATCAAGATGTTGAATGGAGAGTTACAAATGTATCCGGGGTAGAATCAAATAACGCTACCATCCAAGCGAATGGGCATGAGGCTACGATTACTGCACTAGGTGATGGAAAAATCTATATTCGATGTGCAACGAAGAACGGATCCGATAAAGTTAAGCTCTACTCCTTATTAGAAATGGAGATTCAAAATATGGGTGCAGCCTTTATTCATCCATATGAATTCGTATCAGCGGCTTATCATAGTGATAAGAGCTATAATCTAACGAACGGTAATGATCGGGGAATGGCCTCATCTAGAGATGGCGAGAGTCTTATTGGATTTGAGCGAATCGACTTTGGCCCATATGGCTCGAACGAAATAACACTTCCGATCTTCTCCTTGGATGATCTACAATTAGATATTGAGATCTGGGAAGGTGCTCCTGGAGAAGAGCATGCCGAGAAGCTAACTGTTGTCTCTTACCACAAACCATCCATATGGAATATCTATCAGGAAGAAACGTACACGTTACCGAAGACATTAATCGGTGTGACATCAATCTATTTCTTGCTACGTAGTAAAATCCACCTCAAGGGTTTTCAGTTCAAGAAACGGTTAAAAGGATTTGAACAATTAAGCACACTGGATAACAATATGATCTATGGAGATTCCTTCACCATTACTTCAGATGCTATTGAGCAGATAGGAAACAATGTCTCGCTAGTCTTTGAGGATATGGATTTCGGTGATGAAGGTACGCGCAAGTTGGTAATCGAGGGGCATTCACCAATTGACCATAACACGATCCATGTCCTGTTTAATGGTGAGCAGGGTGATAGTAAACAATTAGTTGAATTCAGCTTCTCTGAAGGATACTGCGAACGCGAATATGTGATCGAACAAGTCAAAGGACTACAAACCGTTACATTCGTCTTTCTTCCGGGTAGTCAGTTTGATTTCAGATCATTTCAATTTCATATCGAGTAATATTGAATACGGATATTGAATACGGATTTAACGAAAAAGAAGCATGTCATTGTAATGACATGCTTCTTTTTGTCTCAAGACCCATCATGAAGTAATCTAACTGACATTACAGGTTCAAAGAGTTATTATAGGCTGAATTTCCATAGACTGATTTAAGAAGGGCCTGTATGGAGGACTCTCCATTTAAGGCAGCTAATGAGGATAGCGAATTGCCACTCACTCCCGAATTTAAAGCAGTTAAAGTGGATAGTGAATTATCACTTAATCCTGCACTGCCTGTTATACCTTGAAGGCTCGAAAGTATATTGGACGGCGTAAACGAATTGCCTTGGATTGCGGTTAGCGTAGACAGGCGATTTAGAATTGAGTCCACTTTAACCTTGTCCTCCTTGCTAGGAGACTTTTCTCCCGTAAGGTAGGAATAAAGATTGGTTTCTGTAATAGCATTATTTTTGGTGCTATTTCCCACTTTAGTTACAGCAGTTGCTTGATCTTTAAGATCTGTATTCTGTGTTACGGAATCTTCTGTGCTACTTGTAGAGTTGGATGTTGTATTCGACTGGGTGACAGAGCTTGAATTGCTTGTACTAGAGACTGGCATTGAGCTCGTGCTATTTGCTTGAAAAGGGATGGATATACTTCCGGACGATAACGTTGTGTCGAGGGGTTGGATCTGAATATGACCTGAGTCACTTCTAACCTCGGTTAATCCGTTTCTTGCGTCTTGAAGTACGTTGCTAAATGAAATAGCCGATGTTGAGTTTTGGGTCCAATTCGTGACATAGTTTTTAATCGAATCCGCATATCTTTTCTGTGATAATTCGAATGAGTTCGTTGCATTGATTGCTGAAGTCGCTATAGTAATCACCTTCCTACTTATTTAATACTTATATCGGCTTTTATCTATGAAACTTTTAGATGTGGGGTCAATATGACACACGAATCACGCGACAATTTGCGGATTTTGTTAGCTTTTCCTATTAGGTAAACATAGATTTTTCCTTGCGTTTGGTAGCGGTTGATGTACGAATATGGGCAATGTAAGGTGTTAGGGAGACTGCCAATATAGCTCCGATGAACGATTTGAGCGCGTCACCAATTAGAAACGGATAGCAACCTGTAACCAAAGCTTTCTGCAATGACATATTCAATACGTGCATAAACCATGGAATACCTGGTACATAAGCAAGCCATGAGCTGAATAGTTCAAATATTATAAAGAATGATATGAAGGCGATGACCTTATTTCTATGGATATTCTTGCTGGATAACAATCGATCAGTTACAAGGCTAACGAGTAGTGCGCAGAATGGAAAGGCGAATATAAAACCACCTGTATAGCCAGTTAAGGTTGCCCAACCGCCTTGACCACTAAATAGAGGTAAACCTAATGCGCTGAGTACGATGACGATGAAGATGCTATGAAAAGCATTGCGAGGAGTAAGGAAGAGACCCGATAACAAAACAGCAAACGTCTGTAGCGTGAATGGTACAAATCCACCCCCTAATCGAATGGAGATCGTGCTCATCACAATAAAGAGGGCTGCGAATAAAGCGATAAATACGAGTGACCGGATGGTGTTGTTGGACTGGGTATGCACAAGAGTTAGCTCCTTATATTTCATTGCAATATGATCGTTAACCATATATATTTAATTGGTTAACAATTTGAATTGTAGCATAGTCCATGGTTCACGGGAAGAGGTCGGATGAAATTTGGTGAAAGAGAATGGTTTGTTAGAATTACAACAGGTAACAGTTAGGCCAACCCTATGGGGTGAAGGGCAGCAGGTACTGCCTATTTTGAATGATGTAAGTATTCGTATCGATAAAGGACAATTTATAACGCTCTTAGGACGTAACGGGAGCGGGAAGAGCACGTTGGCAAAGGTGATCGCAGGTTTATGGACGACAGGTGTAACGGGAAAAATAGATCGCCGAGCAGAAACTACCGCATACGGAAATCGAATTCCTATGGTGATGCAACAACCTGAGGCAGCGATGGTGGGAGCTACACCTTGGGAAGATGTAGTTCTCATGCTAGAGCAAAATGAAATAGAAGCGAGTCACATCGTATCCTTGGCTGAGCAAGCACTTCGTCAAGTCGGTATGGGTGAACGAATGCACCAACCCATCGAAACATTGTCAGGTGGGCAGAAGCAACTGGTTGCGATTGCGGGTTGTCTTGCGGTACATTCTCCGCTGCTCGTGCTTGATGAAGTAACGTCCATGCTTGATCCAGAGACTGCTGAGATTGTACTTGAGCGGGTTCGATCTATTCATAAGGGCGGAGTGACCGTCATTTGGATCACGCAAAAGCTGGAAGAACTGCGGCAAGGTGATCGGATTGTTGCTATGAATGAGGGCAGGATTGTTTATGATGGACTTGCTGATGGATGGTTTACACGTTCGTTCAATGGCAATTCAGAGAGCGTATGTGAACAGCTTGGTTTCGAAGCTCCGTATTTGGCTCGAGTGGCATGGGAGTTGGAACAGCTGGGTTTTCGATTGCGACCGTTTCCGTATACTGCCGATATGCTTGCTGAGGCGGTGAAACTATATGAGCGCTGATTGGAAGCTTCAAGGTGTAACGGTATGTGCTGAAGGAGCAGATAAGCGAGTACTGCTACACGATGTGAATGTGCCATTTCGTGCGGGGGAGATCACCCTGTTGTTAGGTCATAATGGAGCAGGGAAGTCAACGCTACTTGAGACCATGGCTGGAATCCGCACGCTGCAAGAGGGGAACATTGAGCTGGGTGAAGGTTCGTTATGGTTACAGCGTGGTCGTAAAGCTAAGCTTAATCTGGATGTGACCCTAAAGCTGGGCATTTCCATGCAACATTCCGAAGCCCAATGGTTCGCATCGACCGTTCGAGAAGAGATGCTGTATTCCTTGAAGCCGTATCGGATTCAGATGGATACGGCTGAGATGCGAATGGAAGAGGCACTCGCTAAGGTCGGTCTCGAGAAGGAGCTGCTTGCACGCGACCCTTGGACGCTTAGTGGCGGCCAACAACGTAGGTTATCGCTCGCTTGCTTGCTAGCATGCGAGCCAGATTGGCTGCTGCTGGATGAACCGACGGCGGGGCTGGATGCCGCCGGGATAAGCAGCTTGTGCGCCGTACTTAAGGCGCACAGGGCAGCAGGGCGCGGCGTGGTCGTTGCAACGCACGACCTCGATGCGCTAATGCCACTCGCGGACGCGTTCCTCGTCGTCAGCGGTGGCGTTGTCCGCGAAGCGGCGCCGTCAGCGGCGATAGCCCACAAGGCTGCGGCGCCACAGGCGCTTCGCGCGCTGTCGGAGCTATGCGACGCGGCGACAGCGGGTGGGTCCCCGCAGACTGTCGCGCAGCGGACAGGCAGTGCGCCGCCGTGGCCGGAGCCGCGTGAGGTTGCCGCGGCACTGGCCATTGAGCTCGCGAAGTCAGCGAGCGAGCGCAGGCATCCAACCGCAGCCATGAATGCAGCGGTTGCGTCAACCGAAGATGAACTACAGCCGTCTAGTTTTGACAAGTCAGTCTTCACACCACCACCTCTCGCGAATGAGCAACAACGTGCTGAACACTTTGATCCAAGAGCGCTCATCGTAATGTATTTGTTGCTTACGGCAGGTGTGTTAGCGCAACAGAACTTCCTTCAGTTGGCGATTGCGGCGGTAATTATTATAGCCCTAACCATACCCTTTCGAGCGTTGGTTCAACCATGGATTAAAGTCATTCGTGCTTATATTATTCTCATTATCGTTTTATCAGGTTTCTCCGGTATATCTTTTCAACCATTAGAAATGGATTGGGAGAAGACCCTCCCGACGACGCTCCGTCTAAGCAAGCTATTACTCGTCATGTTACTGGGCATGCCCATGCTGAAGTTAATGACGCCACTAAGGTTGCAGCGCGCGTTGGAGCAGACATTTGGATGGTTAAGCCGTATAAAGGTGCCTATATATTCGTTTGCGTTACTTGTCACACTTATTTTTCGGTTTATTCCTCTGTTAACGGGGGAATGGGAGAGGTATGCGAAGCTCGCTCATGCACGGGGAAAGGCAGTAACGCCACTTCGATCGGTACCGATCAGAATGATTAGATCAGTCATCATCCCATACGTTCGTTCAATTCTTCGATTAGCGGAGCAAATGGCTGACGCCCTTGAAGCACGGGGCTTCGGCTACACTAAGCGAAAGCCGTCATTTGGTTTCCGTCTACGGTTCGGTCGTTCTGATGCTATTCTAATGAGTATAGCCATCCCTTGCATGATAGTTCTTTTGATACTACCCGTCATGTTGTAACTTGAAGATGGGTTATGCACTCACATCGAATATTGAATTCAGCCGGTCTAGCACCTACAAATAGAGAATGGCAGTCCAGAAAGTATGCTCACCTTCTGGACTGCCATTCTCTATGTTATATATGGATAATGTCAACAACGATCATGTTCCCATCACATTGTTAAATTCTCCAACTGTGCTTTATTTCCCTAAGCGGTAGCCACCATGAAATACTGGACCTACATATTCGTTAAATGCATAACCATTTCGAATGGCAGCCAAGACGAAGTCTTTCGCTTTCGCCACTGTATCGTCAACCGATAGACCAGTAGCGAGGCCACCAGCTATTGCTGCGGCAAAGGTACAGCCTGCCCCATGATTTGTTGCAGGTTCAATTTTGTCTGCTGTAAACACGGTATATTCAGTGCCGTTGAAGAAAACATCGACAGCTTGATCTCCATCCAACGATTTACCGCCTTTTACGACGACATTCTGTGCACCTAAGTCGTGAATAAGACGAGCAGCTTCTTTCATATCTTCAATCGAAGTCAGTTTGCCAAGACCCGACAATACACCTGCTTCAAATAGATTTGGTGTTACCACAGTCGCTAGAGGTAGTAATAAATCACGGATCGCATGAGCGCTCTCGGGGTTCAACACTTCGTTTTCGCCTTTACATACCATGACCGGATCAATGACAACATTAGTCTGGTTATTATTTTTAATGGCTTGTTCTGCTACACGCACAATCTCCACGCTACCTAGCATACCCGTTTTCATAGCATGCATTGGTCCGCCTGCGAAGATCGTTTTCAATTGCTCTGCAACAACAGAAGCATCTATTGGATATACATTGTGGTGCCAGCCATTATCTGGATCCATGGTGACAATAGTTGTCAAAGCACTGAAACCGTAAGTGCCATATTCCTCAAAAGTTTTTAAATCGGCTTGTATGCCTGCGCCTCCACTGGAGTCACTTCCGGCAATGGTTAAAGTCTTAATGATATTTGACAATGTTAACGTCCCCTTCTTCTATATCTTTAATCTGTGTTTGTAATAACGTGTGATTGAATTGATTATATCAAAGATTTGTATTTATTTAACCCTTACGATAACCAAAATGTCCTTTTTTATTGATTTGATGATGTAAATTCAGACCATTTCATAAAATCGATTGAAAAAAATATGAAAACTCTGTTAATCTATTAGAGTTCGATTTATTTATTGCATAAAGAATAAGTTTAATCAATGAAGGGACTATAACATCATGAAAATCATTCGAATCATCGTTCAGGTCGTATTGTTATATTTGTTTTATGTGGTGGGTAATTATCTACAAGAGCTATTTCATCTCCCTATCCCCGGAAGTATTGTAGGGTTACTGTTACTTTTTGTGTTGCTTCTATGCAAAATAGTGCCTGTAAGGTGGGTCGAGCATGGCTCGAATACCATTTTATCATATCTTCCGTTATTTTTTATTCCTTCGACAGCAGGCATTATGAATCACCTAGATATATTTAGTGGAAGAGGATTATTATTGATCGGTGTAATCATTCTAAGTTCCGTATTGACCATTGGAGTAGCGGCACACTCAAGTCAATGGCTGGCAGGGTGGAGGAAGAACGATAGAGAGGTTATAAGTGAGAGCAGTGATGGGGGGGGAGTGAAATGACGGTTCTATTAGCAGTAGTCATTATATTAGTTACAGTATGTATTTATATCGTGATGTCCATGATTTACAGACGTTTTCACATTCCCGTTCTCATGCCTGTGCTTACGGCTACTTCGGTTGTTGTTATTCTACTTCTATGCTTTCAGATTCCTTATGACAAGTATATGATTGGGGGTCAATGGATTAACCAACTACTGGGTCCAGCTGTTGTTTCATTAGCTTACCCTTTATATAAGCAACGCTATGTGCTTCGTCGCAATCTTACTGCTATCTTAGGAGGAACAATTACAGGGTTGCTCGTAGGGATGTTGAGCGGGCTATTTATGGCGATGGTCTTAGGATTCTCTAAGCTATACCTTCTTTCCTTACTACCTAAATCCATTACTACAGCGGTAGCGATTCAAATATCAAGTAACGTAGGTGGAGACATGTCACTCACTTCCATATTTGTGATGATTGCAGGCTTTACTGGAGCCATCGGTGGACCCTATATTCTAAAACTTTTCAGAATAAAAGGTCAAGTTGGAATTGGTATTGGTCTCGGAACGGCATCGCATGCGCTAGGTACTGCGAAGGCGCTAGAGTACGGTGAGGAATCCGTTTCGATGAGTTCGGTAGCGATGACTGTTTGCGCGATCGCAGGCTCCGTTGTGGCTCCATTGATTGTCTGGTTCTTGTATCAGTAAGTTGTGAGCGTTGAGAGACACTGTTTGAAAAAGTATTAGCAAGAGGATAACCTCAATCCATTATGATGGAGAAGGATATCCTCTTTTTTGTGCATCTTATATACTAGCGATTTGGGTAAATATCAGATGGATTTGGCAATGGTGAGTTCTACTTGGGACATGATAGGATGAAGTTGGTACATTGGGTAAGTAGAATCTGATTTAATTAATCTGATTGTATATTGAAGCGGAGGTATAGATATGACTATCAGCATCCAAGAGGTACTACAAGCGTTGAAAGAGCCAGCGGGCAATGTAGCGACAGGCGTGGACGTTCTATGTTGTGGTGAATTAGAAACACCTGTGAGCAGTATTGCAACAGCATTTATAGCAAGTCAGTATGTCATTGAAAAAGCGAGTGCTTTAGGCGTAAATCTGCTAATTACACATGAAGGCTTATTCTATAGCCATTTCGGCAATAAGGAGCTATCAGCAGAGGACCCGGTGATTCTAGAGAAACAACGAGTAATTAAAGAGAGTGGAATGGCTATTTTTCGTTGTCATGATACCATTCATCGTTATCAACCTGATGGTATTATGCTAGGTTTATTACAAGAATTAGAATGGATGGGTTTGATAAAAAAGCATATGCCATACGCCACGATCCTTGATCTTTCATCTGAACACACGGTTCTTGAAATTGTTAATCATGTGAAACAACAACTGAATATTCCACATGTGCGTATTGTTGGACATATGGATATGCCCGTTCGTCGTATTGGATTGTTGGTAGGTAATCGAGGTGGAGGCGAACAAGCTATTCCCTTGTACGAACGAGAGAATCTCGATTTAATCATATATGGAGAAGGACCCGAATGGGAGACACCAGAGTATGTTAGAGATGCCATATTTCAGAAAAAGAATAAAGCCCTAATGGTTCTAGGGCATGCAGAGAGTGAAGGGGCTGGTATGAAATATATGGCGAACTGGATTCAGGAGCAATATCCTAACATTCCAGTTCACTTTATTTCGGAGAAGCCGATTTTCCAATTTATTTAATCTTTTTAATCCTAGTTACTCGTCTTCGCGGATATCTCGAGTCTTAACATTACTACTGTATATTGTCGAATGACTGGATAACTTAAAAGAAGGGTAATTCGCTTCCACTTCAAGTAACATTAACTCTTCATAAAATATTTCTTGTTGAGGATTAATAAGAAACGGAAGCGTTCCAGCATCAATTTGGATATCCCCAGTGTCAGGTTGGCTTCTAATCAGTAATACCGTTATTCCGTCACAACCACAATCTACCGTATCATAAAAAAGCTTGAAGTAACCTGGACGATCTCCAAGTGCCTCTCTTAATTTATGTTCAGCTAACGGTGTGATTTGAATTTGCATATGTAATCAGCTCCTCATAGATGATATGTTGGCATTTATTATACCCTATTGAATTGGCTGCTGCATACACTCTATAACCACCTATCTGTCCAATTGTCATCCTTCCTTTCCCAGAATATCACCATGATTAGTTCAATCATAAGAATAATTTATGTGGACTTGGAAAGCATGATAATTATGACATTTGAGGGAGGTTATACTAAGTGAGTAATGAGGAAACACATGGAAGTGGTAAGCAGAATCATGAGACATTAGGTATGTCAATTCAAGATGTGGGAAGCTCGAGGGATCAGCGTATGGCCTCGGGTGAAGAAGATACCACACTTACAGACCGTCAGGGACATCCCATTCATAATAATCAGAGTATGCGGACGGTGGGTAGTCGGGGTCCTACGACACTTGAGAACTATCATTATATTGAGAAGATTACTCATTTTGACCGAGAACGAATTCCTGAAAGGGTAGTTCATGCACGTGGTGCAGGTGCTCATGGCTTTTTTGAGGCTTACGGATCCGTGGGTAATGAGTCGATAGCAAAGTATACCCGGGCCAATCTTTTTCAAGAGAAGGGGAAGCAGACACCTGTGTTCGTCCGTTTCTCCACTGTTACACATGGCAGTCACTCTCCTGAAACGTTACGTGATCCTAGAGGATTCGCGGTTAAATTTTATACGGATGAGGGCAACTGGGATCTCGTGGGTAACAACTTGAAAGTGTTCTTTATCAGGGATGCGATCAAGTTTCCAGATCTTATTCATGCTTTTAAACCCGATCCCGTGACGAACATTCAAGATGGGGTACGTATATTCGATTTCATTATGAATACACCTGAAGCCATGATGATGATTACATTCTTATTCTCGCCTTGGGGAATTCCAGCTAATTTCCGCCAAATGCAAGGCTCAGGAGTGAATACATATAAATGGGTCAATGCAGAGGGTGAAGCCGTTCTGGTGAAATACCATTGGGAACCTAAACAAGGGATCAAGAATTTAACACAGCAAGAAGCTGAAGAAGTTCAAGGTAAGAATTTCAATCATGCCACGCAAGATTTATATGAAGCAATTAAGTCTGGTAATTTCCCGGAATGGGAACTTTGTGTCCAAATCATGAGTGATGATGAGCATCCAGAACTTGATTTCGATCCACTAGATGATACGAAGTTGTGGCCTACAGACGCCTTTCCATTTCTCCCAGTCGGACGGATGGTTCTGAACCGGAATCCGGAGGATTACTTTACTGAAGTGGAACAAGCAGCCTTCGGTACTGGAGTTCTTGTGGATGGACTCGATTTCTCGGATGATAAAATGCTCCAAGGTCGTACACTTTCGTATTCGGATACGCAGAGATACCGGGTGGGGCCGAATTACTTACAATTGCCCATTAATGCACCGAAAAAACATGTTGCTACGAACCAACGGGGTGGACAAATGGCTTATCGTGTAGATAAAGCGCCAGGACAGAATCCTCATATTAACTATGAGCCATCCTCATTAGGTGGCTTACATGAAGCGACGAAGACAGGTAAGGAGCACACACCTCATGTAGACGGAAATTTAGTGCGGCAAGTCATTGAACGTACAAATGATTTCAAATATGCGGGTGAACAATATCGAAAATTTGAAGACTGGGAACGAGACGATCTTATTCTCAATCTCGTAAATACATTGAAACCAGCGCCACAACATATTCAACAAGGCATGGTGGATTTATTCACGAAGTGTGATGTGGATTATGGTCGCAGGGTATCAGAGGGATTAGGGCATAGAGGTGAGGGGAATAAGGGAAGTGAACCCCGCTCTGAAATGAGTAGACCTATGGGGGCTACCCATACCAACGAAGGGGTTCAAGATGCAGAGAACAAGGGACATTCGGCTGACCCTTATTAGTGTGAGGAGAGTAACCTTATTGTGGGCTTGTTAGTTTGGGAATGAAGAATAGAGCCAGTCATAACTCGAATTGGAGCGAGTAGACAGGCTCTATTTTTATTAATGTCATCATAATTGAAATTTGGGGTAATACATAAACAAAAGAAAAAAACCTTTCTAGTACAAACTTCCCTAAAAAATGGTAATAATGTATAATGGGTGATAGTGACTTTCTTGAATTCCTCATAAAGGAGAACATGCCGTTGTCTACTACCATAAGTATAAAGCCGAATTTATTCATTGGATCCGCAAGAGAATCGATTAGATATGCTAGTGCAATTCAATCTCAAATCGGTAGATTGGTCCAAGTTACTCCGTGGTTTGCAGGAACATTTGGTGCCAATGAGTATACGATGGAATCCTTAGAACGTATTTTAGATCAAAGTGATTATGGAATATTTGTATTTTCCCCAGATGACGTTGCCCTTATTCGCGGTAAACATGTTTTTATCACAAGAGATAACACCATTTTTGAAATGGGACTATTCTGGGGAAAACTAAGAAGGAACCGTGTCTTTTGTATTGTTCCACAAGAAGTAACCCAAAGAGATGATTTAGTTGCTGGCGTTAATGTTGCTGAATTTCATTTGCTCTCAGATCTTGCAGGTTTAACAATTATGGAATATGAATTGCGAAATGATCGTAATTATGAAGCAGCGGTTACCGCAGCTTGTATAAAAATATTAGATATCATAGAACGTGAGAAGCATTATGTGGATCCATATGTGCTCCTTAAGAAGAAGGAGGAGGAATTACAAAGGAAGCAGAGTATTCTTCATTTTTTCTGGGAGTTCAATCGAAATGTAACAGTCTCAGAAGATCAGAAATATCATGCATTAAGTGAAGCCGTTCGTAATTCGTTCATCTCTCCAGTCAATTGCAGAGTCACAGGAGCAGCCTTCTGGCAGAAGAACGGTAATGATGGGATTCGACAAGTAGGTGGCAATGTAGGGAGAGGTAAATTTTATCCATTCAATGTTCAAGAATTGGATGAAATGTCACAACCGATTTACGTCCTTGATGTATATAATAGTGGTAAGTGGACGTTCTTCAAGCACAAGGAAGTTGCGGACGTATATGTGCTGTGCTATCCTTTAGGGAGAGAGCATGTACTCTCCGTACACATTTCAGGTGTAGAAATGATACCGGAGGGTAATCTTGAAGATATCGTCTTATATAATGATGAATTGCTTCGTACCATAAGGCATTTAGTTGGAGGGGAATCCAAATGAATAATAACGACAACTTTCGTCAAGCTCATCAACAATTACCCGCCAAAGGACCTTGGGTAGCGAAGGATGAAACAATTAAAAGTGTATCTATAACTAGAGGAAGATCGTCATCCCGAGCGAATCGAATGAGTGCTAGCGTTCGTAAATTCAAAGGTAATGCACTATTCGTTGGTCCTTCTGTCGAAGGCAGCGATAAAGAATATGTGAAAGTGCTTAGTGGAACTGTAAATGACCACAAACCTTCGTTTGCTTAAATAGATAATGTATATGTGGCCTATTGGATTTGCTCAATGGGCCTTTTTTGTATGGATAAAGGTTTGTAATATTTCACTTTCAACAAGGACTACTTTTATAGACATTTTAGATAGAGTAGAATAGAATAGGGGTCTTAATGCATACATAATGATGAGGGAGTTGGGATGAAGATGAATGAAATTGATAATAATGCAACTATTCTTTTTCAAGAAGATAGTATTACGGATTGTGGGAGAGATTATTCTAACACAGCGAGTCTAGGCTCCGGTTAATGCTCTTCTGGTCGCTGCTGAAATAGGCCGTAAATATCCAGAAAGGAACATTCACTTTATTAATCGTGGAGTAAATGGGAACCGCTCATGGATCTCAATCATAGATGGGAAGAAGATTGTTTACAGTTAAATCCAACTTGGGTGTCTCTATATATAGGGATCAACGATGTATGGTGTCGATATGGTGATAATGATGCGACTTCGGTTGAACAATTTTGGTGGAGCCATTTTGTTTACAGCAAGTACACAGATTGATCCAGCGTATTGGGCTGAAGACGGCGTACATCCAACACCGGCGGGTCACTCGTTGATCACAAAGGCTTGGTTAGAAGCAGTACAGGCATAAAATGATTCTTAACCTAATTGTATGATCATGAGTTACTAACAACGATACTAAGGAGAGATTCAGCATATGAGTAAATTTAAAGTAGGTATAATTGGTTGCGGTAACATTTTCCCTATGCATGCGAGTTCTATTCAATTATCTGGTGTTGCAGAACTAGTGGCTGTATGTGATAACAAGGAAGATCGGGCGAAACAGGCGGCAGAGAAATATAATTGTAATTTCTATACTAGTTATGAAGAAATGTTGGATAAAGAAGATATTGATGTTGTTCATATCTGTACACCACATTATTTACATGCACCTATGACGGCTTACGCGGCGAGCAAAGGGAAACATATCCTGACCGAGAAGCCAATGAGTATAAGTACGGAAGATGCGCGTAACATGGTGGATATCTGTGAGAGTAATGGGGTCACACTAGGGGTTATTTTTCAAAATCGCTATAACCCAGGTTCTCAATTGATTAAAGATGCTATTCTGGACGGTAGTCTTGGTCAAGTCCTTGGGGCTAAATGTTCAGTGACATGGAATCGTTCGGATGAGTATTATAGTAAAAGCGATTGGAAAGGGACTTGGGAGAAAGAAGGCGGCGGCGTCTTAATTGATCAAGCCATTCATACGATGGATCTGATGCGTTGGTTCGTCGGTGAGGAAATCGAATATGTCGATGCTCAGATTGGTAATCGTGCACATGAAATTATCGAAGTGGAAGATAGTGTTGAAGGTGTAATCAAATTTAATAACGGTATATTTGGTGGCTTCTTCGCTATCAATTACTACAGCTACGATGCTCCTGTAGAGATTGAGGTTCATTGTGTGAAGGGTATAGCTAAAATGGTTGCAGAAAAGGCGACTATTAAATATAACGATGGAACCGAGATTTCGAGGGATAAGGATCCTAACGAAGTGGTCGATTATGGCGAAGGCGTGAAAATATACTGGGGCGTCAGTCATATGAAACAAATCCGTGATTACTATGAAGCGCTTCAGAATGGGAAGGTTCCTTATATCGACGGTAAGGAAGCACTCAAGACGCAGGAAATGGTCGCTGGAATTTACCAATCAGGAAAAGAAAATAAGCGTGTTTATTTGTAACACAAGCACCTCATAATTTTTGAAATAGTACAAGGAGTCATCCTATTTAAGGATGGTTCCTTGTTTGTTTACAGGCCGTTGTTGAAAGATCATGATCATGATGAGTGTAATCCATGAGATTTCTTGAACTGCTCAGGGGTCATTCCCTCTAACCGCTTAAAAACAGTACAGAAATAACTGGGATGCTCATAACCGGCTTCTTTGGCGATAAGTTGCATTTTTGTAGATGGGTTCAGGAGCATAAGCTGTTTACTTCTCGTAATCCGTTCCCGATTGATATATTCCATGGGACGAATCTGTAATGTTTTTTTGAATAGGTAGCAAAGATATTGTGGTGAAATGCCCGCGAATGTTGCAATCTGATCAATCGTAATCGACTGATGACAGTTCTCTTTCATATATTGCATGATAGGTTGCAAACGAAGAACATTTTGTTGAGAGGTATCATTGCTTGTATATACATATTTAGTTAAATCAAGTAAAAGGGTATATAAGACTTTGGAACATTCTACACTGACATAAGGCCGTTCAGAGTTAGCAATGGTCAGTAAATGAGTTAAATGTGCCATTGTTGCCTTACTATCAGTAAGTGAATAAACACCCGATTGATGAATACCTGCTTGGTGTAATAGGTTGTTGCAAAGGCTGCCGTCAAAAGAAATAAAGTTCAATTCCCAAGCTGCTGAGATCGCTTGATAGTGATGGGGAATATGAGGGTACAAGCAAATGCCTTGTCCATGGGTGACATGATAAGTGTGTCCCTCTAATCTGAGGATCCCCTCACCAGAGATGACCTGAAGCCACTGGTAGTGATAGAACCCTTGAGGACGAGAAGTGGGGCTTTGATGATCCCAGTGTCCTGCACTTGTCAGAAAGATGGGCAGCTTAGCATCAGAAGAAGTTATGATTGGGAATGTAATTGAGTCTATGTTGCATCACCATCCACTTTCATATTGTGATAACCATGTGAAAATTCTTAAATAGATATATACCATTATCGTTATTATAATATGAATATAATGATATTATATCTCAATCCTAAGAATGGAGCGATTGTCGTGACGAAACAGAAATATGTTTATTCGCCACCTGCAAATGGTTTTCCAGAGTGGAACAATAATCCGGAAACATTTCAATTAAATCGGATGGATGCACATGCGACTTTAACAACATTTCATTCCTTGGAAGAGGCCTTAATGGGGAAAGCAGATGAATCTGCAAGTGTACATTCCTTGAATGGAACCTGGAAGTTCACTTGGGCAAGTAATCCAGACAAACGTATTGTTGATTTCTATAAACAAGAAGTAGATTGCAGCGAGTGGGATAATATCTTAGTGCCTTCACATTGGCAGCTCCAAGGATATGATTATCCTCAGTATACGAATGTTCGTTATCCGTGGTCCGAAAGAGAAGACATCAAACCGCCTTATGCTCCAACAGAATATAACCCAGTAGGATCATATGTGCGAACATTTACTGTTCCTGAAGCATGGGGAGATCGTCCTGTGTTTATTAGTTTCCAGGGAGTTGAATCCGCCTTCTACGTATGGATTAATGGTGAATTAGTTGGGTATAGTGAGGATTCCTTCACACCTGCAGAATTTGATCTGACGCCTTATCTCGTCTCAGGTGAGAACAAATTAGCTGTTCAGGTATATCGCTGGAGTGATGCTAGCTGGCTAGAGGATCAAGATTTCTGGCGTATGAGTGGTATTTTTCGGGATGTATATTTGTTTACAGCACCGAATGTCCATATCTATGATTTCTTCGCGCAGGCTGATCTAGAAAATGATTATCAGAATGGTCAGCTTTCGATTACAGCAACCGTCAATAATTATCGAGAAATGAATGTAGGTAAGATAAGCATCGAGGTTGCCTTGTATGATCAACAACAACAGCCCGTATTACAGCAACCATTCAATTTAACATCAACAATGGATGTGAATCCGTCCATACAGCTCAGTGGCTCAATTCGTGTTGATCATCCTGAGAAGTGGAGTGCGGAGAAACCACATTTATATACGCTGGTTCTTCAATTGAAGGATGCTGAGGGGAACACACTTCAGTTCGTAAGCTGTAAGGTTGGCTTTCGTAAATTTGGAATAGAAGATGGATTGATGAAGATTAATGGGGAAGTCGTGGTGTTTAAAGGTGTGAACCGTCACGAATTCTCTTCGTTGACCGGTAGAGCAATTCGTATTGAGGATATGATCACGGATATTAAATTGATGAAAGCTCATAACATTAATGCCGTTCGAACCTCTCATTATCCGAATCATACGAAGTGGTATGAACTCTGTAACGAGTATGGGTTGTACGTGATCGATGAGACGAATCTCGAGACACATGGCAGTTGGAGTTATGGTCAAAAGGAGCTGGGAAATGCTATACCGGGTAGTAAACCCGAATGGCGGGCCAATGTACTTGATCGCTGTAACACGATGTTTCAAAGAGATAAGAATCATCCTTCCATTGTTATTTGGTCCCTAGGTAATGAATCTTTTGGCGGTGACAATTTCATGGCAATGCATGACTTTCTGAGAGAAGTAGACCCTAATCGGATTGTCCACTATGAAGGGGTGTTTCATTACCGCCCATCCGACGCTGCGTCAGATATAGAGAGTCAGATGTACTCTCATGTTCATCATATTGAGGAGTATGCACGTAATCAACCACAGAAACCGTTTATCCTGTGTGAATATAGCCATGCGATGGGTAATTCTTGCGGTGGATTGAAGGAATATTGGGAGTTATTTGATCGATATGAAGTTCTACAAGGTGGTTTTATTTGGGACTGGATTGACCAATCGATCTTGACGACAACGGAAGATGGTGTGTCTTATTTAGCTTACGGTGGTGACTTTGGTGAATCCCCGCATGATGGAACATTTTGTGGCGATGGGTTAATTTTTTCCGATCGGACAGTCTCTCCTAAGTTGCTAGAAACAAAGAAGTGCTATCAGAACGTGAAATTCACAAGTGAAGATATACTGCAAGGACGAATTAAGATAACAAATCAGTATTTGTTTACGAACTTATCTGATTTTGAGTTATTATGGCAGTTAACGAACAATGGAATCGTTGAAAAAGAAGGACGGAAGACAATATCTGTGGAGCCTAGCACTTCTGCGGTAGTTCATCTGAAAGAGGCAATTCCCGACAAGGATCAGGTTGAATCAGAGTCAGAGTATATTCTGACCCTACGTTTTGTGTTGAAAGAGGATACGGATTGGGCGAAACAGGGACATGAAATTGCCTTTGAACAGTTTATTGTACCTGCTTCTTCAGGTCGGGTTGTGTCTGTAACCAAGGTGGATGATCTTCCTGTATTGCAGGTTAAGGATCAAGAACAGGTATTGATTGTAAGTGGGGAGTCATTCATCATACAATTCAATAAGTTCACAGGAGAAATGTCGTCGTATCAATATAAGGGGATAGAGTTGATTCAACAAGCACCAATTCCAAACTTCTGGCGTGCGCTTACAGATAATGATAGAGGGAATGGCCATGAGGAACGTAGTGGTACGTGGCGTAACGCAGGAGTGGATAGAAGACTTGATCATGTTACTTATGAAATACAAGATCATTGGGTGAAGTTCGAGGTGAGTTACTCCCTCCCAACCACAGCGGTGTCATTATGTCAGATCTCTTACGTGGTTCATGGGAATGGTGAAGTGATTCTGGATATGCAGCTAGTGCCAGGGGAAGGGTCGCCGGATATCCCTGAGATTGGGTTGCTATTTACGATGGACTCTTCTTTTGATCAATTATCTTGGTATGGAAAAGGACCACATGAGAACCAATGGGATCGCAATACTGGGGCAGCTGTGGGATTATATTCCGGAGTAGTGAGTGAGCAATGGGTTCCTTACTTACGACCACAGGAATGTGGAAACAAGACGGAAGTTCGACATGCTTCCATAGTAAATACTGAACGAGTAGGTCTCCTTATTAAAGGGGCTCCGCGCTTCGAACTGAACGTTCTCCCTTATTCACCGAAAGAGATTGAAGCACATGATCATGCCTATAAGTTACCGAAGTCCAACAAAACGGTTGTTCGAATGAATTATAAACAAATGGGTGTTGGTGGGGACGATAGCTGGGGTTCTAGACCTCATCCGGAGTATCGATTATTTGGAAACCGCTCCTATAGCTTTAGTCTTTCCTTGAAGGGATATCATCATTAAATTGCTAAAGTTAGGTTACAATACTTTGAAACACCAAAGCATTGTAGATCCGAGGGTTATTGGATGAAAGGAGAATATCACATGAAACAAATGCGTATAGGGACATTAGTGAGAGCCGAGGATGCCATAAATGTACTTCCACAGATTATTCCCTACGGGTTCGAATCCTTTGCTCTGACATTCGGACAGTCTACGAAGGGCGAGAATTTATCCGAATTATCCAAACAACTAAAAGAGATTATAGCGGAGAAGGATATTGTGATATCCAGTATTGGGGTATTTGGGAATCCCTTAACAGGTGCGGGTGATCATGTAGACACGTTAGCGAGCTGGGAGCAGCTTATTGATCATGCTCATGAATTCGGAACGGATGTTATTGCAGGATTTACGGGCCGATTGCCTGGAGCAATCGATAGTTCCATTCATAAATTCGCAGAAGTGTTCGAAGAATTAAGTAAACGTGCGGAGGATCGTGGCGTTCGCTTGGCTTTTGAGAACTGCTCTAAGGGTGGAAATTGGCAGGATGGTGATTGGAATATTGCGCATCATCCTGCAGCTTGGGAAATGATGTTCAACGCAGTTCCATCCGATAATATAGGGCTTCAATGGGAACCCTGTCATCAAATGCTTGCATTAATCGACCCTATTCCTCAGCTGCGCAAATGGGTGAACAAGATCTTTAATGTACATGGTAAAGATGCAACGATTGCTTGGGATGTCATACGTGAGTATGGGATTGACGGTCCTAAGGAATATGTATGGCACCGCACCCCTGGTTTTGGAGATACGAACTGGACTGATATTATATCCATTCTTCGTCAAGGTGGATACAACGGAACTATAGATATCGAAGGATGGCATGATCCCGTATATCGGGATGATTGGGAAATGACCGGACAAGTACACGCATTGAATTACTTGAAGCAGTGTCGTGGAGGTACGTTTGTTCCGAATCCTTCGTGATGGCATTAGATAATTTGAATAAGCTGTCGCTATTTCAGCGACAGCTTATTATTTTGTTGCGAGATAACCATTCTATATTTGTCTACAAGTTAGGCTCATTCATGCTCTGAGCGAGAGTTTTTCTACCAATCAAATAATCAATGGAAACTTGAAGTATATCGGCCAGTTTTGTAAGGGTTTCAAAGTCTGGTTTTCTCCGGCTTTGCTCATAATGGGACAAGGCACCTCGACTAATCCCAATGAGCGTAGACAACTCTTCTTGTGTCCATCCTTTCTGTTCGCGCAGTTCTGCAATTCGATTCCCAATCTTCATACATCTTCCTCCCTAAGCTCGCAACCAAAAAGAAGTAAATAGACAATATAATGATACCGAATGTACCTTTATCAAATTATAATTCGATACATTATGTATCATTATAACGTCAAATCTTCTATATGTACATCTTAGTTCGAGATAAAACTTAAAAAGGTCTTAAAAATGGAGCGTTTCTTTAATGGTTAGAGAAGGTCTAATATACACGATGAATAATATCCTCAAACAAAGGTTCATCCATATGAATATCCTCGATTTCTCCCCAATGGCTCATAACCTTTAGAATATCCATTGCTTTCAGCTTCATTCGGTTAGCTTCTATGATGACGGAATGATCGTGGATCTCCTTTATTCGAATCGTTTCAGTCTCTGACAGCAATAATGTAGCGGGTAACTGGGAATGATCGGGTATAGGAACACTAAAATTACCATTGAATGTGATTTGAAATAAAGTAGGTAGTCCAATCTTGTCTCGGAGGCGTTGAATGGTTCCATCATAGCTTAACTCACCGTGGTTAATAACCATCACTCGTTCACAAAGCTGCTCAATATCATCCATATCGTGGGTGGTGAGTAGAATGGTTTTACCAAAATCCTTATTTATGGTCTTCAGAAATGTTCGAATATTACGTTTAGCGGTGACATCTAAACCAATGGTAGGTTCATCTAGAAAAAGAATATCTGGATCATGTAGCATGGATGCTGCGAGATCCGCACGCATTCGTTGGCCAAGTGATAATTTGCGGACAGGTGTCATCCAGAATTCATGTAAATCAAGTAATTCAGATAGTTCATCTAGGCGTTTTGCTGCATCCTTCGGATCAACTTTGTACATGTGCGCTAGAATATCGTAGGAATCCTTCACGGGCAAATCCCACCATAACTGACTACGTTGCCCGAATACGACGCCCAAATTTTTCGCGACGGTTCGTCGATCTTTGTGCGGATTAATACCATGTATCAGGACTTCTCCGGAAGTTGGATGAAGAATACCAGTCAGCATTTTGATCGTAGTTGATTTACCAGCTCCGTTTGGACCAATGTAACCAATAAAGTCACCTTGATGAATGGTGAAACTGACGCCTTTGACCGCCTCCTTTGTACGATATTCTTTGGAGAATAAGGTACGCAATCCAGAGAAACGGCCTTCTTTTACAACGGGGGTACGGAAATGTTTACATATATTTGTCACTTCAATTATAGGCGTATGATATAGCATAGTCCTCTCCTTTTTAACTACCTGTACTTTGGTATTTCGATAATCCAAACTTCCAGAATCGTAAGCTACAGGCTAGACTAAATAATGCCGCTACAGCAACACCGAACAGAACCCAGGAACCCCATTGCCCACGTAAAATAAAGAGAGCAGGGATGTAGTTTACAAGACCCACCGGAATGATGATGAGAAGGATCGATTGTAACCAAGTTGGATAAAGAACTAAGGGGTATCTAGCGGCAGTATGTGAAGCATCTTCGGTTAACGTCTGTAATTCAGATATACGTGTAATCCAGAAACCTACCGTCGCTGTTGCTAGTCCAATTGAGAATAAGATGATGGCACCTGTTCCAATCGTGATAAGAGTATAGGGAATTGCGATCCATGTGATTTGACCTGAATGGATCATGCCATTCATAGCCCAACAAAGGATGAACCCACCTTGGAGAAGTTCACCGAGCATAAGTCTGAAATTCTGAGACATCAAAGCTAACAATATGGGGATTGGACGGGTTAACAGTTGATCTAATTCACCGCTAACTAAGTAATTCTCAAGGTGATGAACGTCGTTCGCAAGCGTCCGATATAACGTTTTGGAGAGCGTCATCGCACCGAATAGATAACCAACTTCATATAGAGACCATCCCTTGATATTACCGAATTTATATAGAACGATAGCAATCATTAGAAATTCAGCGATCTGAATCACTGCAGCAAGAATGGATGCTAACATAAAGTTGAGCTTGTACTGCATGCGGCTTCGAATAGACGATTTAATTAGGATGCTATATATCTTTAACCAGTCAGGATACCTCATCCGCCTTGCACCTCTACTTTCTTGCGCAGAACCTTGGTGAAGGCTAGACAGAGCAGTGTCAGTAGAATACACCATAGAATTGAGCCAAAGAGTAAGAAGCCATTCTCAAAACCAAGATAAATACGGGTTGGAACATACAATAGGAAGGGATATGGTGAGATCCAAGCGATTGCTTGTAGCCATTCAGGTAGCCACTCTATAGGAATAAAGAAGCCAGCAAGGAGATTAATCATGGCGTGATTGGCCCAGTAGAGCCAACTTGATTCAGTAGTCCAAAGTGCGGTTGCTCCGATAAGATAGTTCATACAGATTGATACGTAAGCAGCGCATAATAAGGCTAAAAAGGAATACATAAGAGTCGATCCTTGATGAGGTAGCCGAAGAGAAAACAGCAGAATATACATCACATAAATAGGGATGGACTTAAACAGGAATTGATAGGCGATTTGACCCCACTCGCGACACATCAGATGTGTGAATAAGTGAATCGGGCGCATGAGATCTAGTGAAATCTGACCGGTACGCACTGATTGTGGGATGCCTAGACCATTTGTTGTAAATCCAGAGACCCAGAGGGATGCTTGAGTAAAAGCAATATAGCCGACCATGCCATGTACCCCATATTCTCCTAACGAGCGATCCTGACCTATGCCGATCCAGACATAGGCGTAAATATAGCCAAACAGCATACTAGCCACATTATGTAGCATGTGTGCACCACGGTATTGAAGATTCCGTGAATAAGCCTTTGAAGCCAAAGTGAAATAAAGCATGCAACACCTCCGATAAGTTTAGTGTGACGATGAGATTCGTCAACTTCAGTCAAGGCGAAATGAGAGAAGGAATTCATCATACCAAAATATGGTTATTGAGGCAAGGATAATTTTAGTGGATACGTACGAGGGAAGATGTCACTACAGACAAAGGAGACCACTGAAAAAAGTCCATACACATTGTGTAGGAGGTCGCTACGATAACGAACTGTCCTTACGATCGTTGTTGCTCTCAGATTTCTTGATTATATAACCTCAATAGCGGTTGAACAACCATCTCTTATTCTAAGTCCATACATAGCCATTTACGATATCGTCGTCCCTAAAGATAATATGCTACGTCAGATAAATGACCTCATTGACTCTTCTTTTGTTCAACAAGAATTACAAAATAAATATTGCCTCGATAATGGTCGCAATGCAGTTCCTCCTATTCGTATGTTCAAATATTTACTATTGAAATCAATCTGACATGCAAATGCAAGGTGCCATGGCAATATTTTCTGTCTGTTAATCTCAAGCGAATCATTACACTCATAAAAGAATCAAAGTGAAAAAAATAAAAAGAAAGGCGATGTGGCGTTTGAATATGAACGGAAAATCGCCTTTTTGATTTTAAACATGTCTTCAACAAATGAAAAACTTACGTTTTTCAGTGGCCTCCAGACAAAGAGGGATAACCTCTAGATAGTGGAGTCTAGAGGTTATCCCATTGCAAAGCGAACGTAAGATCAAATTATTACGAAAGATGATAATAAATATGCACTAAATCCTGCTGAGCCATAAATATTATAGGAAAAATGTTAATAAGCTCCTCGGATGTGGGCTTCTACATGCTGGTCATAGAATGAACGCAGTCGATCCAATTCCTCAGGCGTATATGATGCAACATCAACGGTACCAAGATTGTCTTCTACCTGTTGGACATTTTTGAAGCCAGGAATAACACATGTCACATTCGGATTCTCAAGGATCCAACGCATCGAAGCACGTGCCATATCCACTCGGCCCTCCGCGATCCATGCTAACTCTCTAGCAAGTTCTACGCCTTTGGAGAAAGGTAATCCCCCGAAGGTCTCACCAACATTGAATTGTTCACCATTGGCATTAAAGTTACGATGGTCATCTGTAGCAAATGTACTGTTCTCATTGAATTTACCTGTAAGTAGTCCGCTTGCCAGAGGTAATCTGACTAGAATTCCTACGCCCGCAGCATGTGCCTTCGGAAATAGCTCATTAGCTGGCTTTTGGCGAAGGAGGTTAAATATGACTTGAAGTGCTTTTAGACCCGGAACGTCCAAGCAGAATAATCCCTCCTCGATCGTCTCTACACTGACGCCGAAATGACGGATCTTTCCTTCCTGTTGTAACTTCTCTAGTACTTCAAAGACTCGACCATCCTTCAGAATGGCAAGTGGCGGACAGTGTATCTGATACAAATCAATTCTTTCACGTTGCAATCGCTTTAGACTATTCTCACAATACTGACGAATGGCTTCTTCTGAGTAATTGGCGGGGTCCTGAATATCACCTGCACGGCAAAATTTCGTAGCAATATGTACAGTATCTTCTTTACCTTTCGTGGCTGTAGCTAGTAACTCCTCTGCATGCCCCGAACCGTAAACATCTGCCGTGTCAAAGAAATTAACACCTTCATCCATAGCATGTTGAAGACCGGCAATAGCTTCTTGATCATTAGAATTTCCCCAATCTCCTCCAATAGCCCACGTTCCAAAGCTAACCTCACTAACCTTCAGTTCAGTATTGCCTAGTATACGATATTTCATATATTCTCCTCCTCAATAACTATAGTTCGATCTATCTATCAACATTAAACAATAATGAAATCGTTTGCAAGTATGTTAATTGTTGCTTCGTCCAATCGACATTGTTGAACTTAAGATGGGTGATGAAGGAATTATCGTACAGATGAAGCGATTGGGCTGAATTTTGCAGAGATATACAGAAGAAAAGGAAATTATCATCTCGCTTGTAATCCTATAAACTTGTGAGAAAAGGAGACATTATTCTAGTCCATGCAGTACGTTCCCTTTACGAAGCTTTTAACGGTAATAGCAGGTTTTCCTGCATAGAAATCATCATGGTACCAAGCCACCACAGCAATTTCGGCTTGCTTATCGTTTTGAATGAATATGAAATCGAAATGAAGAAAGATTCTCTAATCCATGGTTAAGAATGTTATCTTTCTTTGATTCTTATAATCTACTGGACTGATCCCGACTCGGCTTTTGAATACGCGACTGAAATAATATTGATTTGTATAACCAATTTTGATCGCTAGATCACCAATTTTAATGTTATGCATGGAGTCATCCATAATTTCCTTTGCTTTCGAGATGCGAAGCTCCGTCAGGTATTCCAGAAAAGATGCTCCAACCTCATGTTTCATTCGCTTACTCAAATACGTAGAGTTGATGTGAAATAAGGCTGCTACATTAGGTACCGACAGTTGTGGATCATTGTAATGCTGGTTAATATAATCTATTATCTTCTCCATTATCGGAGAGAGTTCAGGGGATTGTAGTATCGGCGGGTGCTGCGCAATATCCTTTTCTTGTTCAATGACCACATCAGGATGAAGGTCGTGCAAGTGGTTGCATATCTTTGCCAGCAAAAGATTGAGATCACTCTTGGGCACGGGCTTCAACAAATAATCATAAGCATGCAATTGAACAGCTCTTCGTGCATATTCGAAATGATCGTATCCGCTTATAATCACTACCACCATGTGAGGATATCGATTCTTCACGAATTGGACTAGATCGAGGCCTTTCATTCCCGGCATATTAATATCCGCAAATAATACATCCGGTGTAGATTGTTCAATTAGAGATAGAGCCTCGTCCGCGTTTCTTGCTTCTGCTGATGCTTCAAAAGGTAGCCGGCTTTCTTGAATAAATTGGCTTAATCCTTTACGAATAATCTTCTCATCATCCATGATCAGGACTTTCCACATCTTCGTCACCTCCAAGCGGTAAGTTTAACGTCATACGCGTGATTCCTTTTCCACTGCTTATCTGTAAACCGTAGAGATCGCCATAAGCCAACTTAATGCGTTTATTCACACTGTATAGACCGAAACCAATCTCACCATTTCTATCTTTTCCGTTATGCAACATTTCCTGAAGCGATGCCAATCTTGATTCTGGGATATCAACTCCGTTATTCTCAACGGTGACTAACAATTGACCTTCTTGTTCATATGCGTTGATCGAAATTTTACTTTTTTGGTCAGTTAGCCTTTTGATTCCGTGATAGATGGCATTTTCAACGAGCGGTTGAAGTATGAAGCGAATGATATGCTGTTGTTCTAAATGTTCATCATAGCGCAGTTCGTACTCTAGAATATCCTCATATCGAACACATTGAATGTTCATGTAGCTCTCGACATGTTGAAACTCTTTTTCCAATATTACAGATTGACTGCCACAACCCAGCCCAAGCCGGAAATAGGTACCTAGAGATTCAACGATTTCCACGACATCATTTGCTTCATGACTCGCAGCCATCCATTGAATGGTATCCAGTGTATTATATAAAAAATGTGGCTTAATCCTTTCGTGAATCATTTGTAGCTCCATTTCTTTCTTCTCTTGCTGAGATTGATACAGCTTAATAAGCATTTGATTGAAGCCACGCCCCAACTCACCAATCTCATCGTGGCGTTGATCGTTGGATCGCACGCTCCAATCCCCAATCTCTACTTGTCTCATCAATTGACGTAATGCATGTAATGGCTTAACTATGGAGGAGCCTAGTAATATAACAAGAATCAAAAAGAAAACTCCAACTACGATTCCGACCATAAGGGCCGACCGCTGAGTCTTTATGATACCTTGGGAGAGTTGGGATTCCGGTACTTGAAAGATGAGTCTCCAACCTGGAACAGCAGCGATAGAAGCTGTAAAGGTGGACAGTGGTTCTCCGGAATACTCTGACTCTGATTGGGACTGTAAAGATTTTGAATTCACAATAAGTGATCCACGTCCGTCATAAACCATAATCTCTTGTGCGATTTCTTTCATTTTATCGATGGGAACTGCGGCTGAAATGTAAGCAACATCTTGATTTAAAAGCGGTTTAACGCGATATAGGATTACGACGATATCTGCTTCATTGGCCGCCTTAGAAGTAATTACGTTGCTAACAATGTAGGGGGCATCCGAAGAGATAAGTTCTGTATAATAGTCTCGGTTTAAGATGGAGAAGGACTTGCTATCTGACGTCCAGGATACGCCATTGTGATTTACGATCCGAATAGACTCGTAATCATGACTACGTCGTTGTTCTAGCTTGCGACTTTCGAGTAATAGTTCATCCCGAGTCCATTGGTGATCCGCCGCGAGGGTCGCGAGCATTTCGATTTCTCCGGTCCTCTGCTGAAACCAATAGGATATTTGTTCGCTCCGGGCATTGACGATCTGCTGGGTTAGGGATTCGTTGAGCGGCACGACCGTTCGTTCCATTTCCAAGCAAATGGTACCCAATAACGCCAGAAATAATAAGAGAAAGCATCCTCCAGTATAATACGTAATTTTTCGTTGTATAGATTTCATCCCTTTATTACAGCATATTGGCACCCAATGTGAAGTGAGAAGAATCACTTGTCCGAAATGGATAAGAAAAGCCGAAATGTGTAAATACATTTGGCAAGGTATATCCTAAAATCATATTTGTACTATTTTTCACAATGTATAACGTTCAATATAAACAGGATTAGGGGAGAAGTTATGAGAAGACACACTGGGAGAATATGTTCAATTATGATGGTGCTGGTGCTTGTATTCACGATGGTCGCTTGTGGATCAAAGAATGCATCAGATGATACGACTACTGCTATTGGAGTTGGTAATGGAAAGCATGGTGACATTAAAGTGGAGGTAACCTTTGTAAATGGAGGAATTACCGAAGTGAAGGTGCTAGAGCAGAAGGAGAACAAAGTTCTGTCAGAACCTGTATACACCCAATTGAAAGAAAATGTGATGCAGTCAAATAGTGTTGAAGTCGACGTGATCAGTGGATCTAGTGAGACAAGTAAGGGGTATTTAGATGCGATTGCGGATGCAATTGCTAAATCTGGCATTGTGTTAGCGACAGGTAGCACAGCAACAGGTGCTAAGGAGCTTGGTGAGTCTGAACAAACCTATGATGTCGTTATTATCGGTGCAGGCGGTGCTGGGTTAAGTGCAGCACTAGAAGCGGGAGAGGCCGGAAAAAGTGTCGTTGTCTTGGAAAAAATGCCAACCATTGGCGGTAATACACTGATCTCCGGTGGGGAGATGAATGCCCCCAATAACTGGGTTCAACAAGCGCTCGGTATTACCGATGATAGTGTTGAATTATTTTATGAGGATACAATGAAGGGTGGCGATAACCTGGGCCAACCCGAGATTGTGAGGATTCTGTCCGAGAAAGCGCTTGGATCAGCTGAATGGTTACATGATGTGGTAAAAGTTGAGTTCTTACCGGATCAATTATTCCAGTTCGGGGGACATTCGCGCAAACGTGCACTTATCCCTGTCGGTCACACGGGAACGGAAATGATTACCAAACTTAAAACCAAGGCGGATGAGCTAGGAATTGCGATCAAGACGAACATGAAGGCGGAGCAATTGCTGACGGATGAGAGTGGTAAAGTAGATGGAGTCATAGCAACAACTAACGATCAAAAGATAACCTTTCATGCAAATAAAGGCGTTATTATAGCGACAGGTGGATTTGGTTCTAATATAGAGATGCGTAAAAAATATAATCCGGAAATGGATGAAACCTATATGTCTACAGACACGCCAGGGACGACTGGAGACGGAATTATTATGGCTCAGAAAATCAATGCAGATATTACGAATATGGAGAATATTCAAACTTATCCAGTCTGTAATCCCATCACAGGTGTAATTTCACTTGTGGCTGATTCCCGGTTCGATGGCGCGATACTGATTAACCAAGGTGGAAAGCGGTTCGTGGAAGAATTGGAACGACGCGATGTGATTTCGCAGGCCATTCTGGCACAAGAAGGTCGCTACGCTTACCAATTCTGGAATCAGCAGATTGCTGATATCGGAAAAACGATTGAAGTGCATCAAGATGAGTATGAACAATTAATCAAGGATGGTCTACTCTACAAGGCAGATACCATTGAGGACGCAGCAAAATTCTTCGATGTAGATGTAAAGACGCTACAGGAGACTGTGAGCAAGGTTAATGAGTATGCGAAGACGGGTAAAGATCTTGATTACAATCATCGCGGTGGGCTCATTTCACTAGAAAGCGGTCCTTATTATATTCAAAAAGCAATTCCTTCGGTTCATCATACGATGGGTGGATTGGTCATTGATACGAAGGCCCATGTTCTGACGAAAGAAGGGACTGTTATTCCTGGGCTATTCGCCGCTGGAGAAGTTACTGGTGTGGTTCACGGGGGTAACCGATTAGGTGGAAATGCCATATCTGACATTGTTACTTTTGGCCGAATTGCGGGTCAAGAGGTCGCAAAGTAAATAAAATATAGCGTCATTTATTTGAAAATGGACTGGGTAAGGGAATTTCCTTATCCAGTCCATTTGTGTGTGTTCTCCTGTTGCTACAGAGAGCACATAAGAAATAGTAGCTGCTTCGAGGAATATCTAGTATTAGAGGTGCAACTTTATAGATCCTTTATAAATGGGAGACAACCATTTCACACCTTGTGGTGTTAACGTATCTGCAAGTAAATGAGAAAGATAACTAGTGGTCGCTACAGCCATTAAGCCTTTAACTTGTAGTTGCTGTTCCATGCCATAACTGATGATTCCCCATATACATACTGCCCACACGGTGTGGGTCATTCCTCGATGTCTCAACCATGGTGCCCATGCAATAAATAGGCCAAGACCGATTAACCACATCATATCAAAATACCAACCACCATACATGATTAAACCACCGATCAGACTGACCAGAGCATTACGAATCAATCCCTCTTTGGTAATGAAGCCAAATAGTAAAGCAATTAAACACACGATAGAATACTCCGGATAAAATGACTGTTCAGATAGAAATAAAAAGGTTAGCACGGATACGGATATGACACCGCCCCAGACAAGGAGTTGACGAAGTTGTTTGGAGACTTTGCCAATTCTCGAGCTTAGAATACTGGGTCCATCAAGATCTGCACTCAAAGCTGAAAAAGCCGATACTGCAATATAAATAGCTGCATTCTGGACCGTAAATGGATAATACATGGCGGCAGCAACACCGATAACTGTTCCAATAGCAAGATGTGTGGTACCTTTCATAGAACCTCCTGTGACTGACAAAATTGAATTGAAATCTGAGATGCAAACGTATGTTTGCTGTATTATTATACACACAGATCCTATATAGAAACAAGATCATTTCTAAAGAGAATCCATTCATTTCAGAAAGCTAGATGATTCTTTATTAGGATGTGCAACCTTCCAAGTATTGTAAGCGTCTTTTAAGAAAGCGCGTCTGACTCTGAATCACAGATTTAAGAAGATCTAGATCGAAATTGGTAGCGCAAATTGAAGGGAAGCGGGAGGAAAAAAACACATGCGTAAACGGGGGTTTATTTGCATTCTGTTATTATCTATGTTATTAAGTGGCTGTGGTTCTGCATCTAATTCAGATCGTGCAGGGAATTCAAACGATACTGTAGAGCAGACGGAATTTAAAGCAGACAGTAGTACGGAAGCAGCTCCAGCAAACTCACAAGTCACTGCTAAGGATGTAGCTGTAGAATCTGCCTCTCTGGCAGAGAAAGTATCCGAATCCGAAGTAGTGACAGGCCAACAGACGGGTACAACATCTACACCTGCGGTACCTGTTGATCAACTAGCTGGGTTTAATAGTAGTGCTTCAACGGCAGAGGCACTGAACAAGAAACTCATATATACCGCTAATCTAGTGATGCAGGTCAAGGACTACGCAACGACACAGTCAGAAGTGAGAAATTTGGTCTCCCTCTCGGGGGGATATATTGTAGAATTTACAGAGAATCAGTCTACACAAGAGGTCGGAGGCTCCTTTATACTTAAAGTGCCAGCGAATGGATTTGCATCGTTATTAAATAATATAGAGAAATTAACACATGAGTCGCTACAACAAAGTATCAAAGGTCAAGATGTATCAGAGGAATATGTAGATCTGGAATCTCGTCTGAAAGTAAAGGAACTCATGGAGACGCAGTATACAGAGTTTATGAAAAAAGCAACAAAGACAACTGAATTGGTAACTTTCGCGAATGAGTTAGGTGCAATCCAAGAGGATATTGAACAAATCAAGGGGAGAATGCGATACATTAACAAAAACGTATCGTACTCTACGATAGAAATTCGATTGTATCAACCGGAAGGTAAGGTCGACCCAGCCATAGTGAAAGAGGAGAAGGAACCGCTATTGGAACGCGCGAACGATGCTCTTAAGGGAACGATAGATGTGCTTACACTCTTGTTCCAGTGGTTAGTTGTTATTCTGTTTGGTGCTTTACCTGTCTTACTGGTAGGGATTGTTGTGTGGATAGCTATATGGTTGACACGTAGAAATAGAGTTCAGAAGCAACCGAAGCATGAGGGTGATTCTCAGGACCCGTCTGATGATCTAAAGTGATCACTATTAATCTAATATAAGCTATACAGCATGAAAAAGAGGCCCATTAATGAAATGGGCCTCTTCATTATTTATTTAGAACTTGAAAATGTGAATGGTTCTTTGGAGTTGGAAAACAGCATTGTTCATCGCTTCAGCTTCATCAGCAACGGCTTGAATTGAAGACATCTGATCATTCATGGTTGCAGATACCTGCTGTGTTCCGGCAGCCGATTGTTCGGTAATTGCTGAGATATTCTGAATGGAATAAGAAATCTTATGAGCACTTTCCAACATCATGTCGCTCTCATTGGAAAAGGAAGCGATCTGTTCGGAAATATATTGAACACTTTGGACAATTTGTGTAAAAATTTGTTCTGCTTCATGAATCATTTCATTCTGCTGACGTACGACTTCTTCGTTAATATTTATATGTTCAATAGCTTGTTGTACATCTTGTTCTATACTTCTTACTAGGCTGAATACACCTTGGGTAGAAGAAGCTGACTCTTCGGCTAACTTACGAACTTCTTGAGCGACAACGGCAAATCCTCTACCGTGTTCACCGGCCCGTGCTGCTTCAATGGAAGCGTTCAATGATAATAGATTTGTTTGTTCTGCTAAATCGGAAATGGACTTGGTAATCGTAGTGATCCGCTTTGCGTTTCTGGAAAGTGCATCAATGGTATTGGCCACCTGTTGAGTAGCATGAATATTCTTCTTCATACCTTCAGATTGTTGAGCAACAGAATGACGACCACTTTCTACAAGGTGTAACGTATGTATTGAACGTTCATTCATAGATTTGGTTGAATTCGTATAATTACTTACCTTTTCTTCGATATCTTGAATGGATTCTGTCATACCTGCGATATCTTGTGATATTTCATTGGAACCAATGGCCAGTTCATTTGATGAATGTGCTACTTGTGTCATAGCTAGTTTAAGATCTTGATTCTTATCGGTTATACCTCGACTAGTTGCCATAACTTGTTTCGTAATACCAGATGCTTCATTGAGTATTTTTGTGAGTTTATCAATCATACTGTTGAAGGACTGATTTAATTTAATCATAGAACCTGTTTCGTTAGCTCGTTCCCGGAAGTCACCTTGGGCAATACGTGAAGTAACCATAGAGATCTCATCGAAAGATGATGAAAGCGTTCTCTCAATAAAAAGAGCTAGAGGATAAGTGAGAGCTAGCAATACTATGAGTAGTATAATCCCAATGAGTATTTCTCCAATCACAATAAAAGTTGCAAGGACAGGAAGTGAAAATAAGGCCGCAACGAGATAACATCCAATAATAATTTGTCGAGAAAGTGGAAGTTTTAATAACCAAGACATGGTAAGCATCCTCCTATGTATAACTAGTTTTTCATATAATACCATCATATGGGATAAACAGTCTATATAATTAGGTCTATTCCTCTTTAATATAGGATAAAAGACCTGCATCAGTCTATAATATGTTTGTTTTTCTCCGATTTAATATCTATTCAAATACAAACAAATGTAATACAATATAAAAAAACATCATTTAACTTTGGAGGTGATTTGTCCGTGGTATTAAATAAGTGGAATGAAATGAAAGCGGTTAATTTAAATGCAGGGTTAGATGAACTCGTCTATCGCTCGAATATCATCGGAGAAGATCGACAAGTGTGTAATTGGGGTGGTGGTAATACGTCTATGAAGACGATAACCACAGATTTCAGAGGTCGTGAAGTTGAAGTGATGTGGGTGAAGGGGAGTGGTTCAGATCTCGCAACGATGAGAGCACAGAATTTCACGGGATTACGCTTGGATGATATCCGTCCTTTGTTTGAAAAGACAGATATGAGCGATGATGAAATGGTGCAATATTTGACCCATTGTATGCTGGATTCGAAACACCCAAGGGCTTCTATTGAGACATTGCTCCATGCCTTTTTGCCATATCAACATGTCGATCATACACATCCAGACGCTATAATTAGTATATGTTGTTCAGATAACGGGAAAGAAATTGCACGGCAAATCTATGGAGATCGCTTCGTCTGGGTTCCTTACATTCGACCTGGATTTGAATTGTCTCAAATGATTGCGAAAGGTGTATTAGCCAACCCACAGGCTGAATTGGTACTGATGGAGAAACATGGTCTGGTGACTTGGGGAGATACGTCGGAAGCTTGTTATGCCAAAACGATTGAAGTTATTAATGAAGCTGAAGCATACATTGAGAAGCATGTGAACCAAGACAAGATATTTGGTGGACGGGTTACGGAAGCACTTCCTGAAATAGAACGTAAAAATATCATTTCTAAGATTGCACCTCTTATAAGAGGCTTAGTAAGTCGTGAGGAAAAAATGATTCTGACATTCGATGATGCAGAGGACGTGCTGCAATTTGTTAACAGTCTTGACTCTGCTAGATTATCTCAAATCGGTGCAGCGTGTCCCGATCATCTGGTTCATACAAAAGTCGTGCCGCTATTCATCGATTGGTCTCCCAATGAACATGACTTGGAAGGATTAAAAGAGAAATTAATAGAAAGCATCAACAAGTATAGAGATCAATATACATCTTACTTCATACAGAACAAGCATGAAGGTGATGTTATGTTCGACTCCTCACCTAGAGTCATTCTTATTCCCGGACTCGGTATGATGAATACAGGTAAGAGCTGGTCCAATTCAAAAGTGAGTGGTGCTCTATATCACCGAGCTATTGCTGTTATGAGAGGAGCTACAACACTTGGACAATTTGTCTCTCTTAGCGAGAGTGAATCTTACAATGTAGAATACTGGCCTCTTGAATTGTATAAATTATCGCTAGCACCAGCAGAGATGGAATTCTCGCGGAAAGTAGCCTTTATCACAGGGGGAGCGGGTGGAATTGGGAGCGAAACTGCCCGCAGATTAGTATCTGAGGGCGCACATGTTGTACTAGCGGATCTCAATTTGGAAGGTGCGCATAAGGTAGCGGCGGAGATTAACGTGCAATATGGTGAGAACAGAGCCATCGCTGTGCCAATGGATGTAACCAAGGAAGAAGATATTTTGAATGCTTTCGCTGAAGTAGCGTTGGTGTATGGTGGAGTAGATATTATTGTGAACAATGCGGGTCTAGCCACATCGAGTCCATTTGATGAGACAACTTTGAGCGAATGGAATCTTAATATTTCAGTGCTCGGCACGGGGTACTTTTTAGTGGCTCGTGAAGCTTTTAAATTGATGAAAGAGCAGGACATTGGAGGAAGCATGGTATTTGTTGGATCTAAGAATTCGATATATGCTGGCAAAAATGCATCCGCGTATAGTTCAGCTAAGGCACTTGAAGCCCATTTAGCCCGCTGTATCGCAGCGGAAGGTGGGGAATTCGGTATTCGTGTTAATACTATTTTGCCCGATGCCATTCTACAAGGATCAGCTATTTGGAACTCCAACTGGCGTAATGAACGTGCAGCTGCTTATGGGATTGGACCGAATGAGTTAGAAGATTATTATCGTAAACGTACGACGCTATTGGTTAATATTTATCCGAAAGATATCGCAGAAGGAATTGCATTCTTTGCATCATCCCTGTCTGAGAAAACAACGGGATGTATGTTAACGGTGGATGGCGGAGTTCCTGCAGCTTTTACAAGGTAGATTATATCTAGTGAATCAAAGAGAGGAAGGAAGAGTATGATGGACCGCGCGTATGTATTGTTTGAGGAGCAGCAACATGCTAGAGGGATTAACCTTGATCAAGTGAAACGTAAGTTGAAAGCGCTTCGTATAGAGACACCTTCTTGGGGATATGGGGATTCAGGAACACGTTTTAAGGTGTATCCGAAACAGGGTGTTCCTCGAAGTCCTTTTGAAAAGTTGGAGGATGCAGCGCAAGTTCATGCTTTCACCGGGCTTGCTCCTTCGGTTGCTATACATATCCCTTGGGATAAGGTAGACGATTACAGCCAATTGCGAGCTTATGCAGAGGGCTTGGGTCTTAGCATCGGAGCAGTGAACCCGAATCTTTTTCAAGAAGAAGATTACATGCTTGGCAGTGTTACAAATTCCGATGCTAAGATTCGAAGAAAAGCGACAGATCACTTATTAGAGTGTGTTGATATCGCTAAGGAGACAGGGTCGAAAGACATTAGTCTATGGTTCGCAGATGGCACTAACTATCCGGGACAGGGTCATATCCGTAAGCGTAAAGCGTGGATATATGAGGCTTTGTCAGAACTTTATAAGAAATTAACACCTCATATGCGGATGCTCATTGAATATAAATCATTCGAACCTGCCTTCTACCACACCGATCTAGCGGACTGGGGAATGGCATACAATATGGCTATGAAGCTTGGCCCGCAAGCAGAAGTACTGGTAGATACAGGCCATCATGCACAAGGGACAAATATAGAGCACATTGTGGCGTATCTTATTGATGAGAAAAGGTTGGGTGGATTTCATTTTAATAGTCGTAAATATGCAGATGATGATCTGATCGTCGGTTCGGTTAATCCTTATGAGTTATTCCTTATATTCTATCAAATTATTAGCGCGTCAGAGGAGCAAGATGCTGGTATTGTTCAGACTGTGAATAACATCGCATATATGATTGATCAGAGTCACAATATTGAACAGAAGATTCCGGCAATGATTCGTTCAGTACTGAATGTACAGACTCAGTTCGCGAAGGCACTTCTAATCAATCATGATGAAATAGAGGAAGCCCAATCTCGTAATGACGTTCTAGCGGCAGAAGATGCCGTTCGCTCAGCATATGAAATCGACGTAACTCCATTACTTCATGCCATTCGGGAAGAGCAGAGTCTACCATTGAATCCGATGAAGGCTTATATGGAGAGTAGTTATGAACAAGGCATTCAGGTAAGGGGTAAGGGTGGTGCAAGCTGGTGAGAGTGCTAGCTTACGATCTTGGAGCCAGTAGTGGAAGAGCAATGAGTGGCAGTTTGAGTGATACCTTGATCGAAGTTGAGGAAATTCATCGCTTCTCGAATGACCCTGTACAGGTAGGAGAACGACTCCACTGGGATATCTTACGTTTATTCCATGAGATCAAGCAAGGATTGGTGAAGGCGAAACATCAGGGGATTACGATCAAGAGCTTGGCAATTGATTCATGGGCTGTAGATTTCGGGATGATCGGACATCATGGAGAACTTATCAGTAATCCTTACCACTATCGTGATCTCCATACGAATGGAACAATGGAACGACTATTGACTCAGATTTCAGCGAAGGAGATATTTGGACGGACCGGTGTTCAGTTCTTGTCTTTTAATACGCTGTATCAGTTAGTAGCCCTTAAGCAAGCAGGTTCCTCCATTCTAAGAGATGGTAAACACCTGTTAATGATTCCTGATTTACTTCGGTATTTCTTAAGTGGCGAGATCTTCAATGAATTTACCAACGCTACGACTACGCAACTCTATAATCCAGGGATAGGAAAGTGGGACAATGCGCTGATTCAACAACTGGGATTTGAAGAGTCATGGTTCAGCGATGTTGTTCAGCCAGGTACGAATGTGGGGGGGTTACGATCTAGCATACAAGATGAGCTTGGGATGTCCTCGATTCCTATCTTTACTGCGGCTGAACATGATACAGCTTCTGCCGTTGTAGCTGTCCCTACTTTAGAACATTCATTTGCTTATTTAATATGTGGAACATGGTCACTTATGGGTACGGAAGTGCAGGAACCTGTACTAAGTGATACGGCACTTGAGTTGAATTTCACGAATGAAGGGGGCGCTTACGGTACCTATCGATTGTTAAAGAACATTATGGGGCTGTGGATTCTGCAAGAATGCAGAAGGAAATGGGAACAAGAGGGTTATTCTTATTCTTTCCCTGAACTTGTATTGCTCGCACAACAGGAGCCCTCATTCTTGACGATGATTGATCCGGATGATGCACGGTTCTTGTCTCCAGGAGACATGCCTGAACGAATTCGCACATACGCTGTGCAGACGGGTCAGCGTCGTCCAGATGGAATTGGCGCCGTGGTGAGATGCATTTTGGAGAGTCTTGCATTAAAATATCGATATGTATTGGAATTAACGGAACGCTTGTCCGGAAACACTTTTCAGGGACTTCATATGGTTGGAGGCGGCATTCATAATACATTGTTGTGTCAATGGACGGCGAATGCAATAGGGAAGCCAGTATGGGCAGGACCGACCGAAGGAAGTACTATTGGCAATATGGCAGTGCAATGGATTGCTCAGGGGGATCTAAACGATGTATGGGAAGCCCGACGCGTGATCAGAGATTCTTTCCCGATCGCTATTTATGAGCCTGAACAGTCTGATCTATGGGAAGAGGCATATGGTACTTTTCGACAATTAACGCTGACGTGTCCTAAATAAAGTAGTAGAAAGAGGTAAGTTATGCTAGTTGCAGAACGATATGAGAAAATTGTTGGTTTGGTGAATGATAGAGGGAGCATCCGTGTATCGGAACTCAGTGAGTTATGCCGAGTGACAGAGGAGACGATCCGTCGAGATCTTGATCGATTAGAGAAGTCAGGTCGGTTACGTCGTTCTCATGGTGGGGCAGTAAATATCAAGGATCATCACCCCGAGACGCCCTATGGGGAACGAGAGATTATGCATGCTGACGAGAAGAGGAGAATCGCCCAGGAAGCCGTTAATCGAATAGAGCCAAATGATCGAATCCTTCTTGATGCGAGTACTACGGCGTGGTATATGGCTGCCAATCTACCGGATATCCCTCTCACTGTTCTAACTAATTCAATCAAAGTCGTGATGGAGCTGAGCGGTAAAGAAAAGATCCAAGTCATTTCTACAGGTGGATTGCTTGCTCAAAGGTCCCTATCATTTGTAGGTCCGTCGGCTGAGCGTTCACTAGAGGTCTATCATGTGGATAAATGTTTCTTTTCCTGCAAAGGGGTTCATTTAGAACGGGGAATTAGTGAGTCGAATGAATTACAAGCACAGGTGAAACAACGAATGATTAGTATCTCAGATCAAGTCTATCTGATGGCGGATTCTAGTAAGTTCGGATTACAATCGTTCACCCATGTAGTAGATCTTGATGGAGTTAGTGAGATGATTACAGATATGAGATTAGATCGAACACTTCTTCAGCAGTTAAATGAACGTTCTATCCTGGTGACAACCGTTTAATATGATGGATTGACAACACCTGCAGCACATGGCTTGGGAATCCATGATCTATAAAGATCCATAACATCATAAGGGTTCAGCATCTAGATTGATGGCATGAAAGTGAGGTGCGACGATGAAAGTGAGTATGTTTATAACCTGTATAAGTGATGCTGTGTATCCTCGAATAGGGGAAGCTATAGCTCGATTATTAGCGAGATACGGTGTCCTACTTGAATTTCCCTCTATTCAGACATGTTGTGGTCAACCTGCATTCAACAGCGGTTATTGGAAGGAAGCACGTGATTCGGCTAAGACGATTCTTGCGGCTTTTGATGATAGTGATTTCGTTATCGCACCTTCAGGATCGTGTATAGGAATGATTCATCATTATCCTAAGTTATTTGAAGAAGACCCCATACTTCTACAGAAGGCTAGGAGTTTACAGGACAAATCCTATGAGTTTACCCAATTCCTCGTGCAGGTACTAGGGGTTACTGATGTGGGGGCTACTTTCCCGCATAAAGTAACATATCATCCTTCTTGTCATGGGAGTCGGTTGCTCGGCATTAAGGAAGAGCCGATGAGCTTAATGCATCATGTCAAAGGGATGGAGCTCGTTCCCCTACCCTTCGCTGAAGACTGTTGTGGATTCGGAGGAACCTTTGCAGTGAAGATGTCTGAGATATCCGGTGCGATGGTTATGGAGAAAGGTGATCATGTGTTGGAAAGTGAAGCGGAAGTATTAGTCGGCCTTGATATGGCCTGTCTTATGAACATTGCTGGTCATTTACGTTATCGGAATAAACCGATTCGTGTCATGCATTTAGCGGAGTTGCTATATGAAGGGGTGAAGCATGCATGAACAAGGCAGCATCTACAGTCAAAGGGCGTGCTGGACTCGCTTTAAATGACGACTTTCTAAGGAAGGCAGTCAAATTCACAACAGAGCGACTACGGGATGGCAAAAAAAAGGCTTCAGAGGAACAAGGGAACTGGGAAGAGTGGCGGGAACGTGGGCGACAAATTCGCTTACATACGATTGCTCATCTGGATTATTATTTGAATCAATTTGTGAATCAAGCTCGAGCGAATGGGGTTCATGTTCATTTTGCAGATACGGCTGAAGAAGCTGTGAAGATTACGTTAGCGATTGCTGAACACAAACAGGCCGCAAGCGTCGTGAAGTCCAAATCTATGGTGACAGAAGAACTTCATTTGAATCATGCTCTTGAATCCATCGGAGTAGATGTGGTTGAGAGTGATCTTGGTGAATATATTATCCAGTTAGCCGGAGAGACGCCATCACATATCATTATTCCAGCCATTCACAAGAATAGATATCAGATTGCAGACCTATTGTCGAAAGAAGCCGGAGAGACGCTTCTACCGGACACATCCATTCTTGCTGGATTCGTACGGAAGAAATTACGAGAGAAATTTCTTGAAGCAGACATCGGGATGACAGGATGTAACTTCGCTATTGCAGAGACAGGGTCAATCGTATTATTCGAGAATGAAGGCAATGCGCGCATGGTGTCGACCGTTCCTTCAACACAGATTACATTGATGGGGATGGAGCGGATTATTCCGTCATGGAGTGATCTAGAAGTGATGGCAACATTACTCCCACGATCGGCTACGGGGCAGAAATTAACGGTGTATATGTCTGGCATAACGGGGCCACGAAGGAAAGAAGATGCGGATGGACCCGATGAAATGCATATTATTATTCTGGATAATGGACGTTCCTTACAACTGGGTGATCCGGAATTCCAAGAACTACTGAACTGTATTCGTTGTGGGGCGTGCTTAAATGCTTGTCCTGTATACCGTCATATTGGCGGACACGCATATGGCGGGACATACAGTGGTCCAATTGGAGCTGTGTTAACACCTGCCTTAAATAAAAATATTGACCAGTGGGATGACATTGCTAGTGCATCGACCTTATGCGGGGCCTGTTATGAAGCATGTCCAGTTAAAATTCCATTGCATGACATGTTGATCTACTTGCGGAAGCGGAAAGTTGAACGAGGATTTGGAGACACCATGGAATCGATTGGTATGCGTGGATTCGCTGCGGTCATGTCTAACTCAAAGAGATATGAGAACGCTTTAAAAATGGGGAGGATTGCACAAAGACTTGTGGTTCGAAATGGAGAAATCACTTCTAAGTTAGGTCCTCTAAAAGGATGGAACAACTATCGTGTGGCTCCAAGTCTGTCCAAGCAATCGTTCCGTGAGCAATGGGGCACGATGGAGCAAGAAATTCGGCACGGACTACAAGACATGGACCCCACCGTCTCTAGTCGGATGGAAGACATCGCAAGAAATCGGAAAAAGGAAGGGGGAGGAGATGTACATGGCTGAGTCACATCAAGAATGGCTAGCACAGTTGGAATCAGAGTCTCATCTAAAGCAAGAACAATTCATGCAAGGGATAGCAAGAAGATTAGGGCGACCTCGACTCACGACTGCTCCTCCACACCCCTTCCAAGGAGCTCCAGGTTTCTGGAACTCCTTCGAATCTTCTTCAGATGAACGTATTCAACACTTTACGGAGAATTTCACAGCGGCCGGTGGACATGTTCAAAGGTGCAGCGATATGGAAGAAGTGCGTTTCTTTATACAGGAGAAGGTACAACAATTATCTGCACGATCGATCATTCATCAGAATGAGGTTGAGCTGCATAATCTTCAGTTGGAAGAGTTATCGAATGTCGAAGTATTACAATGGAATAGCAGTCCCGATGAACACTGGATATCACGTGCAGCTGAAATGGACATTGGGATTGTTATGGCCGACTACGCAGTGTCACATACGGGTTCCATCGTCATACTCTCCTCCAAGGACAAGGGGAGATCCGTTAGTCTGTTGCCTACCGTACTTATTGCTCTTATTCCGATAGAACGATTAAAGACTCGCTTAGGTGAAGTGTTGATTCATTTCGATGATGCAGGAAGTGATAATCTACCCGCAGGTATTCATTTCATCTCGGGTCCTAGCCGGTCTGCAGATATTGAGAATGATCTTACGATTGGTGTGCATGGGCCTGGTGTTGTATTCGGATTGATCGTGGGATAATGGATCGGAATAGGTACTTTATATAACAATGCCATGAGCGGTCTAGATTAGCTCTCTTGGTATTGTTTTTTGTTTTCTAGCGAAAGAGACAGAAGTTATTTATATAGGTCTAACGTATTAATTAAGTATACTTTTAATTAAAGTATATTGATTTAAGAATACTTTTAAAATATATTATAGGCGAAGTTAAAATAAAATTGATCGAGGAGGTTGTTTATGTCACGTTTGCGTGGAATATCGACTATGGTTGTATTGGTCATGTTGCTTCAGTTATTTCTTGCTGCTGTAGTCTCGGCTGGGGCCTATGATCCTGGGCTTCAGGAATCGGAACATGTTACAACAGGAGAGGATCTATTCCCATCTCTAATCATTAATGATTTCAACACGCAGGTGGATGCATTAGGCTGGAAAGCAGGCACGAATACGAAGGAGCTCAAATTTGTTACGAGCATCCTGAATGGACCTAATGGGCCTTATGAGGGTGCCGGAGCGTTAGAGCAGACTCCGGATAATGTGAAGGTGTATGAATGGCGGACGATTTATCGGGATTTCGATCAGCCGCTCGATCTTTCCTCTTATCGTTATTTAGCCTTTGCGGCTAATAGCTGGGGATGGCAGTCTGCTGACTATGTTCTTAAGATCAATTTATATAGCGGTGACGATGTTTTTGAAAGCGTTGCCACGATTCGTCCGGACAGCTGGAAACGAGTGTTCATCAAGCTGGATGAATGGGCTGGACGTAATGCTGTGACGAAGATGGAAATTTCTTTTATGCAAAACTATGACCTTGCTGAAACAGCACCTGGTCAACCAGGCTATGACTACTGGAATGGTCACTTCCAGATCGATTATATTAGCGCTACGAATGCAATTGACTTCAGCTTTAATGCTGAGGGAGAAACGGAAGGCTTTACAGCTTCGACTGGAACGGTGGGAGCAACAGGCGGGGAGCTAGTCTATGAATGGGACGGAGAGGCTCTGCTAGAGTCGCCGGTATTAATGCTTGATACAGCTAAACGCAATGGCATGTCGTTGACTATGACGAATGGTTCAGGCGCCTCGGAGGTTCTCATACAGTGGAGAACGGGGGATGGCATTTGGAGTGAAGACAATATGAAACGTTTCACGATTCCGACGGAAGGAACATTTACCAAGGATTTTAACTTCTCAGATCAGTCAGGCTGGAATGGGCAAATTACAGCATTTCGAATCATACCGCATGCTTCTTCAGGAACCTTAAATGTAGATCAAATACGCTTTAAGCAATTTGCACAGCTGGAGAAGCCTTACGATGGAAAGGCACAAGCACGTATTGAAGGCGGAGGACTGGTGATCGACGGTACGTTGAATCAGGCATTCGTAGAGGCCCATCCTTCGGAACAGCTGTACTTGCTTGAATTAGCTACTTATGAGGATGCGAAATTGGTGCTTGGGGCGGAGACACCAATCGCCGAAGCTAATCTTGCACAATCATTCCGGTTTGAAATTGGGTTAACCGATGGTAAACGCAGTCGGCTTTACTCTAAGTTTGTTGTTGCGGCTCGTACAGTCGAGGGTGAATATATAGCCATTGATGCCCCTCACTATGTAACCAATGCAGAGGCGATTGCTGTAAACACAGAGCCATTCCCACAAGCACAGAGCATTAAAGGACTTCAGGTACAAATGACTGGAGATGCTCAGGAGCTTGGAATTAGCCACGCAGCACTGAACGTTGCCTATAACGAGCTTATGTATAAAGCTAATAATCATCCTGACAATACGATCGCTTACGAGATCGAGGGTGAGACCTATTATTTCCGCAAGGATAAGATTGAACGAATGGACAACGAGATTAAGAGCATGTCCGATAATGGCATACTCGTATCACTCATCTTGATAATGTATAACTCAAAGGATCCCGAAACAGCGAATGAATATTTAATCCACCCAGATTCGGAGCCGGGTGGTACTGTATATGCCTTGAATACAGCCAATGAGACTGGCGTTAAGTATGTAAAGGCAGCTACCAAATTCATGGCCGAGCGTTATTCTATGGCGAATGAGCAATACGGGCGAGCGGTTAATTACATTGTTGGGAATGAGATTGGACAGAACAAAGTATGGAACAATATGGGTCCCCAAACAGTTGATACCTATGTTCGTGAGTATGCACAGACGCTTCGTCTCGTTGATACGATCGTGAAGTCGGAGTATGCCAATGCGAGAACCTATGTGTCATTGGATCACTTCTGGAATGAGAACCTAGAAGGTGATTCCATGTGGAAGTACGATAACAAGGTCATTGTGGATCGTCTCACCCAGTTGACAGGTGCGGAAGGGGATTTCGCTTGGAATCTCGCATTCCATCCTTATCCAGAAGATCTGTTTAACCCACGGTTCTGGAACGACGCAACGGCAACGAAATCATTTGACACCAAGCGCATTACCTTCAAAAATCTAGAAGTTCTCGTAGATTACATGAAACAGTCTGATTATTTATTTGATGGTGCTATGCGCCGTATTATTTTATCCGAGCAAGGCTTCCACAGCTTGAGTAACTCTGCCGCTGACCAAGAGATTCAGGCAGCAGCTTACGCTTATGCCTATTACAAGGTTAAATTCTTGGATGGCATTGATAATTTTATTCTGCACCGTCACGTTGACCATGGACAGGAAGGGGGCTTGAACCTCGGTCTATGGACGCATACACCAAATTCAGTTATCGTTCCTGATCAACATAAGGCCAGTTATGATGTATTCAAATATATCGATACCAGCCGATCACTTGAGGAAACGGAATTCGCCAAAGCGATCATTGGCATTAATGATTGGAAAGAAGTTATTCCAAATTTTGACCCTTCCAAGCTAAATGATCGGTCTGAGCCTATGTTGACTGGATTGGATTATATCCGAAAAACAGAGAACAACAGCAATGATGGCAGCTTTGAATCCAGTACAGATGGGTATGAGGCGTCTGATGAAGTCAGCTCAGTTGCCCGTGTTACAGGCGAGGCATTCAAAGGTGCAGGCTTTCTGAAGGCTACAATAAACAGTTCTTTCGGCATAAATTGGGCGGGTATACAGAGGACCTATGAGCAGCCAATCGATGTGAAGAAAACACCGTATTTCACCGCAGCGCTCAAGCTTCCTAATGCGAATCCAGAAAAGGACTACTATGCCAAGTTTATTGTTTATAGCGGCTTTGAAAGTGTAGAGGGAGTGGCTAAGATTGATCCGACTGCTGGCTGGCAGCAGCTAGCGCTTCCTCTTGATAAATGGAAAGGCGCTAAGTCAGTCGACCGGATCAAGATTTGGGTACAAACAGAAGGCGGTGACCCTTGGAAAGGTGAGCTGTACATTGATGAGGCAGCTTTCGCTAAGAAGGTAACGGAGAATAAAGATTACGTCAATCTAGAAGTAACCGCGAACAAGCTGTCCCAGAACCTAGAAGTCGGATCACAGATTTCTGTGATTGTAACGAATAATAGCTCTGACAAGCTTAATAAGAAGCTCAAAGTGGAAACAAGCAAGGTGCTTCAATTTTCTCCAAGTAGTGTTTCATTAGATGGTCTTAAAACAGGACAAAGTAAGACGGTTACGCTGACAGTTACGAAATATATAAAGAAAGAGGGGGAAGAGCCTAAGTTAATGTTGAAGTATGAAGAAAGAAGCTTCCAGTTTCCGCTGCAAGAGAAAGATCCTGTAGTTGTACCTAGTGGTATATTGTATAGTTTCGAGGATGGTGTACAGGGTTGGACAGCAGGTGGAAATGTGGCAAGCATTACTGCTGTTCAATCCTTTGCTAATGGACCAACTACTCCCAATGAAGGCAGTTATGCATTAGCGGCTGTATCACAACCAGCTGCTGCAGATGCTTGGAAGACATTGAAGGTAACCGCTGCTACACCAATCGATCTAACTGCTTCGCCTGTATTCTATTATCATATTAATTCTTATGGTGGAGTACCTAACGCGACCTACGAGACAAGAGTAGTGCTCAAAAGCAGGACAGAGGCTTTTACACATACCGAGGCCATGTCACCAGACCAGTGGAATAAAATTGCAGTCGATATCTCAGAGTGGGCACATCACGGTTCGATCGATAATATCGAGATTTCATTCCGCGCAGTAGGTAATGCGATGGCATGGGCCCCGCAATTCCAAATTGATAACATTGGCAGTGAGCAATAAAATAAGTAGCAGTGATTCAACTGCTCGTCTGAATGATATATTTACTGCCTACGACCGCATTCGGTTCTTAGACGAAATATTTTTAGGCGCTGATCGGTAATGAAGATTCTGTGAACGAATATAACGACCGAATTTTATATTCATTAATCGTTCTGGCAGTGTGAATACTGCGACAGACAACGAAAGGGACCGCTGTGCCTAGATTAGGGCAATCGGTTCCCTTTTTTTGAAAGGAATATCTCGATAATCACACCAGAATTAATTCAGTATATTTAGTTGATATTGAATAGAATTAAGTATATTATCAAAAGTAAAGAATACTTTAGTTTAAAATTTAAGCTTAACAATAGTAACTTTGATCATCAATTGTGGAGCTCTTGTTATATGAAGTGTGTTGGCATCTAATTCGAGGGGAGGCAATTAGGATGTATGATAAAGATGATCTCCATTTAGTCGATCAATGGGGAGGGGTTGACGGGCTTGGAAGAGAGCTGCCATCCAGGGATGAAGCTGGCCCGATACGCCCTGATCGATACGTAGGTCTGTTTTATTTTCTTTGGTTGGGTCAGCATGGGACATTGGGTCCTTATGACAACACCCAGATTATTACTAATTGGCCAGAGGCTGTACATGACCCGGAGCATCCGGCTTGGGGTCCTCCGAGCTCATTTCACTTTTGGGGCGAACCCTTGTATGGCTATTACTTAAATGATGATGCATGGGTACTTCGCAAGCATGTACAAATGCTGACAAGCTCCGGTGTGGACTTTGTTGTGTTTGATACGACAAACCAATCTATTTACAAGGAAGTTTATGATGTTCTGTTCCAGATTATGGACGAAATTCAAGGTCAGGGCTTCAAAGTGCCTCAATTTGTTTTCTACACGAACACGGAATCGGGCAAGACCGTCTTGGACATTTATGAGGATATCTATAAGACTGGTCGTTATGAGCACTTATGGTTTCGATGGAAAGGAAAGCCTCTAATCATTGGTAATCCCGATGAATGTAATGAAGAGCAACAGCAATTCTTCACATTCCGACTGAATCAATGGCCTAATGAAGATGGAAAGACGAATGGGTTCCCTTGGATTGAGTTTCAACGTCCGCAGCGTGTTTTTTATAACGATGAAGGTCAGAAGGAAATCATTAATGTCTCTGTTGCACAGCATCCGAGCATTGCCATGAGCGATACGCCCTTTTACGGGTATGGTGATAATTGGGGGAGAGACTATTATGAAGGAATGGAGCCAGTGGAAGCTGGCGCATCATTGGATACAATAAATCAGGGGATGAATATCGCAGAGCAGTGGGAATTCGCGCTTAAGGAAGATCCACAGATTGTATTCGTTACAGGGTGGAATGAATGGATCGCTATGCGGTTACCGGGAACTAAGGAGCGTCCCGTGTTGTTCGTAGATCAGGCGACGTTGAACTTTAGCAGAGACATCGAGCCCATGAAGGGCGGGTATGGGGATCATTACTACATGCAATTAATCAGTTATATTCGTCGTTTTAAGGGGATGTCGGAGCAATGCGGTGGCAGTTTCCAATTGGAAAAGCCAATCTTGATGGCTCCTGATTTCAGCGAATGGCAGCAAATTATTCAGCAGTACAGAGATTTTGCTGGAGATACAGATGATCGCGATCATCCTGGTTATGGAGATCTTCATTATACGAATAATACAGGAAGAAATGATTTTGTTACGCTAAAGGTGGCACATACCGATGAAAGTATTTACTTTTATGCACAAACGAAGGCACCCATAACACCTTATACAGACCGCCACTGGATGATGCTACTTATTCGTGTTAGAACGGAGAGCGACAAGGGATGGGAAGGCTATCAATATATCATTAATAGGAACGTTATTAGTGAATCAACAACATGCTTGGAGCGAAGTACAGGCGGTTGGAATTGGCAACCAATAGGAGAAGTGCGATACGCCTGCAAAGGGAATGAGCTGCATCTAGAGCTTCCGCTTATTTTATTGGGAATGGATGAGACGACCGAGGGGATTTGGTTAGAGTTCAAGTGGGTAGATCATATTCAGAATGAAGGTGAAATTACAGATTTCTTTCAGTATGGCGATGCAGCACCTGAAGGAAGATTGAACTATATATATAAATTTGTGAAATAAACAAAGAGTACTAACCTTAATGGTTAATTTATGGGAGGAACGTCATGATACAGGAAAACTGGCAGGCGGAGTGGATATGGGCAGCAGGAACCGCTCATGATAACAATGTTTATGTGGAAGCTCGTAAAATCTTTACTGTAGACAAGGCAGCCGACCAAGCGAAGCTAAGAGTTTCGGCCAATCAGTCTTATAAGCTATATGTGAATGGTGTTGAGATTGGAAGGGGGCCGACTCCGGCGGATCTTTCCTGGATTTCATTCGATATGTATGACGTATCCAATTATCTGCGAGAGGGGAGCAATGTCATAGCTATTCTCGCATATAACTTCGGCAAGGATATGATTGTAACGGGGCAATTGCAAGGACCTGGCGGTGTGATTTGTCAGTTGGATTTATATGATGAGGGTGTGGAGGCTGGCAGCAGCATTCGGACAATTGCGAGTGGTTCGGACTGGAAATGCAGACGTTCACCACGCTGGAAACCGGAAGTAAGTCGTCTCCATTACTGGGGGGGGTATCGCGAAATAATGGATCTCTCCCAAGAGGATGGATGGGAACAATCGGATTATGAGGATAGTTCATGGCCAATGGCTGCTGTAATTGCAGAAGCTGAGCAAGCCGATTCTCCATGGCCGAGGCTGTTGCCGCGAGAAATTCCTTTCCTTAAGGAGACGCTTGTTTCACCTGTTTCCGTTGTGTCCTCTGAGCCTTTTACGGGGGCGATAAGCTCACCGGAGGCGCCGCTGTCATCAGCTGGGTCAGTCATGATCGATGCGTCTGTACCGGGTTCTTTCCCGCAAATTACTTATGACTTTGGAACTGAGGTTGTAGGTTATCCGGAACTGGAAGTGTTCGCAGAAGAAGGCGGTGTTTTACAATTATTTTATGGGGAATCGCTGGAAGTTGCGCTAATGGACACTTACCTTCTTCGGAAGGGGACTAATCGGCTGTCTCCATTCGGGAGGCGGGCATTCCGTTATATGAAAGTGTCGGTTATGGCTACACCTGTCCCGATTGAAGTAAGAAGCCTGCAGGTTCGATTCGTTCATTATCCGTTCGTTGATGGAGGGAAATTCCGTTGCAGTGATGAACGACTGAATCAAATTTGGGAGACGGGTCGTTATACGACAATCGTCAACAGCCAGAACCATTTTGAAGATTGCCCGCACCGTGAGGGAGCGTTATGGATAGCGGATTCGGTGGTCATGGCCAAGGTAGTCTATCAAACCTTCGATGATCCAGCGCTCATTCGCAAGTCCTTACTGCAAGCAGCACGAATTCAAAATGAAGACGGTTCTATACCGGGTACGGGTCCGCAGCATAATTCATTCCTATTGCCTGATTTCTGTGCACATTGGCTCTTTGGAGTATGGGAGTATTACACTTATACGAAAGATACAAGTTTTCTGCATGAGATATGGCCGTATGTGAATCGGCTTACTGATTGGTTTACTGATCAGGAGGATGCATCGGGATTGTTCGCAAGTGCGGATCGTGAAGGTTGGTGGTGTTTCATTGACTGGTCAGATGATATTGAACGGGCAGATCGCGTGACAGCTATTTCTTGCTTCTATTATAAGTTTCTGATTACATCAGCATTAATGGCTGAAGAGATGGGTGAAAGCGAGGCTGGAACAGCTATCAGGGAAAAAGCGATCGCCCTGCGTGAAGCCGTTCGCAATCTGCTTCGAGTACCAGATACAACAATCTATGCGGACTGTCTTACTCACGAAGGTTTATCTACAAGTGTGACTGCACAGACCAATTTCGCTGCAGCGTGGTCGGGCATCATGGATGAGATAGAAGTGAAGGCCTTTGTTAGGGACTATTACTTACCGGGAAGATTGCCTCAGATTCGCGGAGCATTCTTCTACCATATCGTATTGGAGACGTTATTCCGTTACGGATTCGTGGAATCGGCCATTACTCAAATTCGTGACTATTGGGGGTCCATGTTGGATAGAGGGGCTACAACCTGGTGGGAAACATTCGACCCATCCCTTCCATTCGTTACAACACCCAGCACTTATTTAGGCCATACACCTACCTATTTGCAAGACTCCATTCCTGTTAGTCTATGTCATGGATGGGGAGCATCACCTACGTATTTATTAAGTGAGCAATTGCTTGGTGTTGATGTAACTGAGCTTGGTAATGGATCTGTTGTTCTGCATCCGAAAGCCGTAACAGGTATTGAATGGGTGGAAGGAAATATTCCAACTCGAAAAGGTGATATACAGGCTGAGTGGAACCTTGATAAGGACGGCGTGATCAATTACGCGGCAACCTTGCCGAAGGGAATCTCATGGACAGCAATTGGACTAGAGGAATTATCAGTTGTAACGAATGAAGAGAGAGTTCGGGTTACTGGTATGATAGCTACAATTGACCGAGTGGATTGCTTGAATTAAATACGCATATGAATGGGGCCAAAATGTGTCCATAATTACAAAGGCAGTGCCTGACCGCATAGGTCTAGCATTGCTTTTACCTTGCGAAAACGCTTATATATAAAGTATACTTAACTCAATTAAGTTAGGAGTGATAGTTTGATGGGTATCGACAAGACGGACAAGACTCCGATGTATCAATATATAATGAATGACATTAAACACAAGATTAGTACAGGAGAGTTTAAGCCAAATGATCCCCTGCCGACTCAAATTGAGTTAGCGAAGGAGTATAATACGAGTGAAATTACTTCCCGAAGGGCATTATCCGACCTTGTGCAGGAAGGTTATGTTTACCGGGTTCGGGGCAAGGGGAGCTTCGTCAGTGAGAACCTAACTTCCGCTGGTATGCAGAAGATCCGTACGATTTATTTCGCTCATCGCAACTATGAAGTGAACACATTTAACCATCCGTTCTTTACAGATATGTTTGAAGGGATCAAGCAAATATGTGATGAGAATGAGATCGAGTTCTATATATGGGATATCGGTGAAAATTACGAACTTCCGGATGATCCCCATGCCGGTATTATTTTGTTGACTATGAGTAACGGGTTTGATTTGACACGACTTACAGCCTGGCAGGCAGAGAATAGGCGTATTTTAACAGTTCACTTCTATTATCCGCATTTGGGTATACCTTATGTCATCGTGGATAACCTTACTGGAGGGTACCTGGCTACTCAGCATTTGTTGTCGCTTGGACACAAGAGAATTGGCGTTATATTGACCGGCAGCTCTATAGTGGATTTAAACCAAGAGTTCTCTCTAAGGCTACAGGGTTATCGTCTTGCCTTGTCACAGCATCAGTTGCCATTCGATTCTGATCTTATCGCTGTTATGGCTGGAGATGATGAGCGAGTATTGATGGGAGAAGAAGGTTTCAGAGCGTTAATGGCGCTTCCGGATCCACCTACAGCTGTATTTGCCACAAGTGATTATAAAGCGATTGGCGCCATGAATGGCGCAAGAAGTTTAGGTATGAAAATTCCTGAAGAAATTAGTATTATAGGCTTTGATGATGTGAAGACGAGTGAGTATTCTTACCCAAGACTTTCGACTATTAACCAGAATACAAGAAAGCTAGGTGAACGTGCCACAGAGATTCTCTTGTTCGATCTTAAGGATGGCGAGAATCGATTGGTGAAGGATGAGATTGTTCCCACACTCGTGTTGAGAGACAGCACAGCTCCTCCGATTTTTACCAATCAAATAGGTAAGTGAAATAGCGAATAAGCTCCCTAATATATGGGAGCTTTTTTTTTGAATAAAATAATGAGGGATTAAATGATCCCAAAGGATACATTTATTACTAAAAAAGATGTTGCAAAAACCCTCTTATAATAGTATACTTTGTATTAAAAAGTATACGAATTAGATAGATCTATACTTTGCGAAGGAGAGACGCATTTTTTTTGAGTTATAATGGAAGCGCTTAACTTTCGAAAAATATGAGGGCAAGGGGAGACTAACATGATCAAAAGAAAAGGATTTTCCATTCTCTTGAGCATCGTAATGCTGCTGTCCATATTGACGGCTTGCGCCAAAGATGATTCATCAGGGAAAAACGGTGGGAACAATGCCGCTGTGACCAAAGCGCCAGCCGACACAGAAACACCGGCAGGTACCGAAGCGCTAGCCTCCGCGCTGACTGGTAACATTAACATTTCCTTAATGAATGCTTCTTCCTCAGTCTGGAATGCGGTTGCTAATGCTTATATGGTAAAGAATCCAGGTGTCAAAGTAAATGTGGATAATAAACCACCTGAAGGTTACAAAGAATGGTTAACGGCACAATTCGCAGCAGGCGAACCAAGTGTGGACATTGTGAATAATAACGAAGTAGGCGGATTGGTGAATGACGGTAAATTTGCGAATTACTATCCATACTTTGATAAAACGAACAATTACACAGGTAAACCTTGGAGTGAAAGTTTTGATCTCAAAGCAATGGGTATTAACTTGGAAGGAGTAAGCACAGAGGATACTCTCTTCAACCTTAACTTCGAATCTGTACAAATTGTATGGATATACAATAAAGAAATCTTCCAAAAGGTAGGCATTACTGAACCGCCTAAAACGTTCAATGAGTTAATTGATGCCTTCAAAAAAGCAGAAGAAGCGGGATACACACCGCTAGCTCTTGCGGGCGATGCCAAATCGATGTGGAGCGGTCAAGCAGGCTGGTTGGTTCGTATCTATGCTGACCAATATTTGCGAGATTATATTAATGTAACTCGTTCTCAGGAACAAGACTACTCATTCGTGCCTGGTATAGATGACACATATAAGTATGATTTAACTGATCCTTTTAATGATTCAAACAGCAATGTAACGAAAAACGAAATGAGACTGTGGAAAGCGATAAAAGATAAAGAGGGTCCTTTCAAAATCGCTGGAAATCTGCAATGGAAAGCTTATGCAGATAACTTAAAAACACTGTTTAGTTATGTTCCTGAAGGCTTCTTCGGTGTGAAAGAGGAGCAAGCTTATAACCTCTTCTTAACTGGAAAGGCGGCAACAATGGTAGGTACGCCAGGCTCATACTGGCAATTGCCTAAAGACTTTGCTGATGAGGCGAAAACGGGTGCGAAAGGCGGCGTGAAGCCGTTTGAATATGGATTCTTCAATATGCCATCCATGGAAGGCCCAGAGGTAATGGCGCCTGCTCGTACCATTCAAATTCCTGTTGGCTTCTACGGTATCGTGAATAAGGATGCGAAACAAAATGAGTTGAATATGGACTTCATGATGTATATGACTAGTCCTGAAGGTTATCTTGTATATGCTGAGGCTACTCAGAATAGTACTGATGCCGCTCTATCTGGTGCACCAGCCCTTAAGGACATTGTGCTTCCTGATGAAATGAAATCTGCGTTCGCTGACTTTGAGCCGATCGGTAATACCGAGGGTTATAGCAGTGCAGCTAACAATCTTGCTCGCGGAATGTGGGATCATCAACCTTCCATTCAAGATTGGGTAGGATTGGTGCAACGTTACTTTGCTGGCAAAGTAACAACTGATCAATACTTGGAGCAGCTCCAAGCTAATATTGATAAGTATTTGGAGCCTGCTATGAATGAAATGAAACGAGAATTGTCCGACATAGAAAATCCAGAACGCAGACCTCCAGAACGTTAATGCGCTAGCTTCAATCTGCACAGGCGACTAGTCTGTGCAGATTGAGCATTAATGATAGGAGAATGGTATTTTCCGTCACTAGGACGGAAAGAAAGGGAGGACCATCATGAGAAAAAGTGCATGGATGTTTTTAGCGTTACTACTGCTGCTAGGCGTTTTCCCGCAGGCTGCTTTGGCTAAAGACAATTGGTCCATCGAAGGAGCTGGAAATATTACCTCCATATCTGTTGCGGAGGATGGCAAGCGTCTGGCAATTGGTACGCATAGTAATCAAGCTTTTATGTATGACGCAGATGGAACCCAACTATTTGAAGTGAAAACAGGAAATGTAGTCACAGGAGTTGAACTGCTTACTAACGGAAGTTTATTTATATCTTCAGACGACCGCCATCTATACTCCTATGACCAAGACGGTGTTCAACTGTGGGATATCGATATGAAGAAACAAATCAAGAGCATTTCTGCATCACAAGACGGTACTGTTTTTGCTATGGTTGCCCAGCGTTCTGATCAGCTGCTGTTCATCGATGCAGCTACGGGTGAACAGAATGATGCAGTTAAAATTGGAACGACAATGAAATATGTCAAGGTATCTCCTAACGGGAAATGGATTGCCGTTGCTGCAACGGATCAATATGCTTACCTCATTAATGAGAATAAAGAAATTGTTTATAAAGCAGCTGCAAGTGACCAAATTCAAGGTATTGCCGTGTCGGACGAGGGCGTTATGGCCATCGGAACGAAATCGAGTACGGTAGAATTATTTAATCAAGAGGGAAAAGCGAGCGGTATCATACAAACGAGGGATATCGTTACAGATGTAAGCTTTTCTAGAAATGGAGCGAGTGTCGGTGCTTCGGATCTATCTGGTTACTTCTATATCTTTGATCATAATGGCAAGAAGCTATGGGAAAGCAAAGTAAGTGTCGAGGGTCGTCAAGTTGAATTTGACAATGAAGGCAAGAATTTATATACAGGTGCGGGCAAAGGTGCTATTTACAAGTTCGATGTAGGAAGCGTGGTTGAAGCAGCTAAAGGCAAGGCAAGGATGACCATGATTTTGTGGGCTGTTGGGTCACTTATCGTATTTGCTGGCTTGTTCGCTCTATTCTTATCTATGAAGAAAAGAAATCGTCTAGGTGTCTTTCGTTCCATCTGGCGCTCCAAATGGGTGTATCTCGGTCTTGCACCGACGTTTCTTCTCCTATTCGTCTTTCAATATTATCCAGCATTCTCAGGACTGATTCATTCCTTCTATGACTGGCAACCGGGCGGAAGGACAACCTTCATCGGCTTAGACAACTTCGTGCGAATGATTCATGATCCGTACGTAACCAAAGGAATGGGAAATCTATTACTGCTCATCGTAACGGGATTAATTAAAACGCTAATTCCTCCACTGATAGTTGCGGAGTTAGTCTATCATTTGCGGAGCAAGAAGCTGCAGTACGGCTTCCGTACCGCATTTACGGCATCGATGGTTATACCAGGTGTTGCGATGCTATTGATTTGGCAAAATTTCTATGATCCTAACGTTGGCTTATTCAACAATCTACTGGAAGTCATTGGACTAGGCTCATGGGCGCATGGTTGGCTCGGAGATCCGAACACCGCATTATGGGCCATTATCTTTATGGGCTTTCCGTTTATAGGTATCCTTCAGTTACTTGTTTTCTATGCAGGCCTACTATCTATCTCAGGGGAGCTAATTGAAGCAGCTAAGATTGACGGAGCAGGTTTGCCGCGGATTATTCGGTCAATTCATTTGCCGCTTCTTGCGGGTCAGTTCAAGTTTTTGCTCATCTTAGCACTGATTGGCATCATTCAAGACTTTAACGGCATTCTGATTGTCACGGGAGGAGGTCCTATGGATTCCACTTATGTACCTGCCTTGCAAATGTACTATGCCGCTACTAAATTCAATGACCTTGGCTATGCATCAGCACTTGGTGTAAGTATGTTCATGGTTGTCCTGGTCATTACTATCATCAACATGAAATTTATTAAAACATCGAATGATTAAGGGGGGACATAACCATGATCACCAGTCGGGATGTGAAGTCATTGAAGGTCGGAGCCAAAGTTAAAAACAAGAATCTATTCAAAGGGAACATGATCATCAATCAAATTATCATCTTCATAATGCTGGGGCTGCTGGTTGTCCTGATGCTAGTTCCAATTCTGTTCATGGTAGTCAGCTCGCTGAAGAGCAATGCTCAAATTCTAGGGAACTTCTGGGGACTGCCTTCGCCAGCCAAATGGGGAAATTATAGTGAAGCTTTCAACAGCATTTGGCATTATATTATTAATACATTGGTTTATGCGATAGCTGCAAGCTTTCTAGTTATGATTCTATCCGCTATATCCGGTTATATTTTTGCCAAGAAAGAGTTTCCCGGCAAAGAGATGCTGTTTCTTATGATGCTGGCCATTATGATGATTCCAGGCATTCTAACCTTGATTCCTTCTTATGTACTGTATGAGAGTATGAATCTGACGAACACGCCGTGGGTTATTATTATTGCTGCTGCTGCCGGAGGCCAAGTGTTCGGTACGTTTCTATGCCGGAGCTATATGTCCGGGCTGCCAAGCGAATTGTTTGAAGCGGCACGTATTGATGGGGCGTCTGAAATACGTGTTTTCTTTCAGATCGTCATACCGCTTTCTCTGCCCATCTTGGCTACCTTATTCATTATGCAGTCTGTAGGTGTGTACAACGACTATATTTGGCCGTTACTCACGATTCAAGACAGCGGTATTCAAGTTATTTCGGTAGGATTGACACAATTCACGAAGCAATTCGGCATTACCGATGTGGGCACTAAATTCGCAGCCTATGGCATCTCTTCGATACCGCTTATTCTGATCTTCTCCTTCGGGATGAAATATTATATTCAAGGCATGACACAGGGCGCTTTGAAAATGTAAAGGTGGAATAATCAATGCTAGATAAACTACAGATGCTCCCTCAATGGATATGGCATGGTGATCGTGAGAAGACAAGCAAGGTAAAATTAGTGAAAACCTTCGTTCTTGAATCCGCTGCAGACCATATAGAGTTTCGAATTGCTCTGACCGGTGCAGTTGAGGTGGAATTGGACGGCAACATCGTTGGTGTAATGGAAGAAAGTGCAGCTAATATTTGCGCTTTTCATCGGATCGTATCCTTCCCGATGAGTCTTGAGGCTGGTGAGCATACACTTCGGCTACGAATTATATGTACGAACATCATTCCAGTAGTGCCGATCAATATTCATCTTCAGGGACGACAAGTGGGCTGTATCGCTTATTTGAAGGCAGACCATTATTGGCTGTGCACAGACGAATCATGGCTTGCAAATGGTGAACATTCAGCTAGCATCTGCTTACTCGGCGAGGAGCCTTACGGTGATTTGGAAGAAGGACCCGAATGGTTCGTAGCAGGAGGATTTAGAGATATTGTTACCTCTCCATTAGACTGTGTTTCTCTATTGTCAGTTAATGAGGCAGAGGCACAGTTGCTTAACAACCAAGTTCTGCTCAGTGGAAGCGGGAAAGGAAATATTCTTATTCCGGCGCCTATTCGCAATGAATTTCATATTTTCTATCATGTTCGGAAGCAAACGGAATGGCGTGATAGAAACACTTTTATCCGTGAGATGAACTTTTCGGGTATGCCTCTTTGTGTGTTGGATTTGGACAAAGAATACAATATGCGTTTTCACCTCAAGAATCGTTCTATTACATCACTTACAATTGTATGGAATGGTGCGGAATCGCTGCAGGAGCTTGAACGGTATGAAGGATTAATTACAGAAACCATTGAGCTTGAAGCAGGCGGAGTTCATACTACCCTTCCGCAGGGTTTTCGTTATTTCCGTATGTATGTGCTGGCGAATGAAGGATGTCCATTTGAATTAGAGTGGCAAGGGGAAGAAGTGGGAGTAGCGCTAAATCAAAAGGGTTTGCTTCGGACAGATTCAGCGCTTCTTAAACAAATATTCGATATCTCTTTGCATACGAATCGGGTATGTCATCAGATTGGATTATGGGATGGGATTAAGCGAGATCGATTGAACTGGACCTATGACTTTTATCTAGCTGCCAAAGCCGATTATGTATTATGGGATGATCTTGCTGTTCTTCGCCGTTCTATTGTGGAACTTGGGCAAGGGACACCAGACGGTTATTGGATGAATGCGATTCCTTCCTATACGTTGTGGTGGTTGAATAATGTATGGGAGTACTATTTGCACACTGGCGATAAGGAGTTTGTATTGTCTATTAAGCATGATATCGTAAGACACTGCAGGCTAGTGGAGAGCAATATTGATCCTAATACTCATGAATTGCTCAATGTTACACCCACGCTGATGGAATGGGTGCCGATGGAGCCGGAAGAAGGGGTTCTAGGTATGCAGGCTTTATTCCGTATAACAGGGGATAATCTTCGCAAGTTGAAAAGCTTTGTACCAGAGCTGACAGAATTAAACGATTGGAGTCATACGCAGATTGAAGAGAAGAGCTTCCTTTCTGGTAAACAGCTGATTACGAAGCTAATTGGTATCATGGCAAGGTATGTCTCGACTGATGAAGGTGAGGCATTCCTGCGCTCTTATCAAATACAGGATCCGATAACACCGCTGTCCGCTTATTGGTTGGCCGAATGCTGTTCAGAATTTGGGCTACAGGAAAAGGCTTGGGAAGCTATATCAACAGTGTGGGGTAAAATGCTGGAGGAAGGTGCGACCACCTGTTGGGAGAGCGTAACGCTTAAACATGAGAGAGACTTTCATGATGCTTTAACAACCTATACCGCCTACAATTCATTTCGAATGAGTCTCTGTCATAGCTGGGCTAGTACTCCTGTTCATTGGATATTATCGCGGGTGCTGGGCATTACACCTCTGGAACCAGGCTATCAGAGTATCTCTTTCCGTCCACAGAAATTGACCGGGATTGGGACCTGCATGGGCAGCATTCCAACACCTTTGGGTCCAATAGAAACAGGCTGGGAAGAGGGGCATTCGGAACCGCATATTTTACGGCTTCCGGAAGGAATTAAGTTGGCAGTAGAAGCATAGGGAAATATGATTGAGGACTAAAAATGGGTCACACAAGCAGTTACTTAGCTGGAGCTGGAGAGGCAGTGCTCGCTTTGCACAGAAATAATGATGAATATGAAAAAAATAGCAGTGCAGGGAGTATCAAATCTGATAAAATACCCAGTACCATCAATCCACCAGATCTGTCGATTATTCGAAAGTTTTTTCTGAAAGAGAGGGGTAGAACAAATGAAGATAAGATTGGCAACGCTATGTGATGCAGAAGGAATAGCTCAAGTTAGTGTGAATAGCTGGAGAACTACATATAAGGGTATGATATCAGATGCTTTTTTAAATCAATTATCAGTGGAAAAACGTAAAGAAAACTGGGAGTCGGCACTCCATCATTTACAAGAGAATGATGCTACATATGTTGCGGAAGAGCATGGGACAATACGTGGTTTTATTAAGGGTGGAACGTGTAGAGAAGCAGATATAGCATATGATGCAGAAGTGTACGCTATATATTTACTTGAGGAAGAGCAGGGGAAGGGTTATGGTACATTACTTTTTAATCGATTGGTTGAAACATTAAAGTCCAATAAGCTAAATTCTTTAATGGTCTGGGTACTTGAAAGAAATCCATCTATTGATTTTTATAAGAGACTTGGAGGGCAGTATATAACGAAGAAAGAGATCAAAATAGGAGGTAATATCGTAACTGAAGTTGCGTTAGGGTGGAATGATCTTAGCTTTTTTGGACATAAGCCAAATGAAGAATGAAAATAAATAGGAATTAACTGTTTCTAGAGTCCATGATAAGGAGCGTAATTCATGAATCAAATGACCCGTGAAAAAGTAATGCAATATGCGAAGTATCGATGGCCTTATTCGACAGACGCCTGCCAATTTATCATAGAGACAGCGAATGTTAGCCAAGGCGTTGTTGCGGATGTGGGTGCAGGAACTGGACTTTTGACGCAACATTTCGTTGGTAAAGTAAAGAAGGTATTTGCAATAGAACCGGAGTTGGAAATGCGTAACTTTGCACATGACTTCATTGGAGATCGACAGGATATTGATTACATAGATGGCGTAGCTGAGAATACAACACTTGAAAGTCATTCGGTAGATTTAATTATAGCTGCCAATTCATATCATAGATTTCAACCAGAGCGTACCCTTAATGAGTTTAGAAGAATTCTGAAACCAAACGGAATGTTAGCTATTTTCTCATATCACGATGAGCATAACTTTGTACGAGATACACTGCGGGTATGTAACAATGAACACTACAATCAGCGATTAACTGCAACAAGGCATGAGGAACCCGTTCAATATTTCTATGGAGATGCTATACCTAGTAGATATTTGTTCACACAAGAGCAGAGTGAGACTTGGGATGATTACTGGGGAGCCATTGGGGCAGGGATGGAATCCCCAGATGAAAGCGAAGAGTGGTTCGTCACTTTTCAAGAAGCCCATAGACAACGTTTTAACGATATGGCCACAAGTGGATTAATTACAGTGAAGTACAGTACTGAAGTATGGTTAGGTCAACCGAAATATAGCAAAAAGACTAATGTTTGAACTGTTTCCCATGTTTAATAGATCACTTCAATATTAAGCTTCACAAGTCTTTCTAACCATGAATCCGATGGTTTCTGATTAGTCACTACATGGTGAATAACATTGAGATTAGCCAATTTAACAAAAGCAATTTTATCAAACTTCGTATGATCAGCTAACAGAATGACTTTGTTAGCTTGTTTGAGCATCATCTTTTTTAACTCACATTCGGGTTCGTTGGAATCCATAATGCCCTTGTCGAGAGAGAGGCCCTTACAACCGATAATAGCTGTATCCACGTTATATTTCTGTACGGTTTCTAGAGATATCGGACCTACTAATGAAAGCGAGCGGTATCGAAGAGACCCTCCGGTAGAAATAATATTTAAGTTGGAATTAGCAAACTCAGAAAGTATGTTAATCGAATTCGTGATCATGGTGAGATTACTTTTGTTATTTAATGTCTTTACAAACTCAAATACAGTTGAACTAGGATCAACCATTAAGGTATCGCCATCGCGAATTAAGGAGAGTGCTTTTAAGGCGATATCTCGCTTCATATCCATATTTATAGAATTTCTAGTTGAATAAGGCAGGTCCTCGTTTGTATGTCGATTGAGCATAGCCCCACCATAAGTACGACTGACAATGCCCTCTTTCTCCAGCTTTTCTAAATCACGACGAATCGTTTCTTCGGTAACATCAAACATTTTGCTTAAATCCGCCACTAACACCGTCTTATCTTGATGAATGAGATCGATGGTTTTTTGTCTTCGTTCAGCTGCTAACAATAGGATCAGACCTTTCCGTCGATGAATAATACTTTATACAAAAATGACAACACCCATATTGTAGCAATTTGGAGTGAAGAACGATACCCTATGCAACGTGTTGTCATTGAAAATACATAAAACAAACAAAAACAACATTTATTATTTTGATTTAGTTGACAATAAAGATTTTCGGACATAGGATATAAATATAAGCAACGATATTCCATAAATAGGATATTGAAGGAGAGTGCTAATATGACTATAGCGTTCAAGGGCGAGAGAGTAATACAGAGTTATGTATCTTCCATGGAAGTGCCTTTTATACGGGAAATGGCTGATATTACTTTTCATATGTGGAATTTGGGTTGGGATGAACGTAACGGAGGAAATATCAGTTATATACTGGAGGAATCCGAAGTTAGTAAGTATATAGATACACAAAAAGTCATCAGGACACTTGATCTGACCTTTCCAGTGGTGCCATTAGCAGGTAAGTATTTTATCGTGACAGGTTCAGGTAAGTATTTCAAGAATGTGATCTCTGACCCTGAGTCTAATCTTGGTGTTATCCGCGTGTCTTTGACGGGTGATTCTATTGATATTCTCTGGGGATTAAGTCAGGGTGCGGTTCCAACAAGTGAACTTGCCTCTCATTTCATGAGTCATATAGAGAGATTACAAGTGGATCCTACACATCGCATTGTTATGCATACGCACTCTACAAACACATTAGCGATGACCTTTATTCATGATCTGGACGAATTAAAATTTACACGGACTTTGTGGGAAATGTGTACGGAATGTATTGTTGTTTTTCCTGATGGCGTAAGTGTTATTCCTTGGATGTTACCAGGAAGTAATGATATTGGGCGAGAAACGGCGAAGAAGATGAAGGATCATCGAGTTGTGATTTGGCCACAGCATGGGATCTTTGGTACGGGTTCGACGATGGATGAGACATTTGGGTTAATAGAGACCGTTGAGAAAGCTGCACAGATTTATATGTTAGTTGCACATCATGAGATTAAACAACGGATTACAGAGCAACAATTAATTGATCTAGCAAAAGCGTTCGGCGTGACGCCGGTTCCAGGTATTCTCCAGGGGGGTTGACTAGACTAGCTATGTTTCTATTAATGAACGGATACTTACGTAAGAACTACGTAGGATATCCGTTCTTTTTTTAAAATATAAGAATTTATAAGTATTTCTGCTTATACATAGGATTATATTTCAACGCTAAACGTTTCATCGTCGCTAAAGGACGGCGAAGCCGTTTATGCTTGTATGATGAACTATCGTACCTTGTTTCATGTTATTCAAAGGCAATCTCTCATGTAGCTGGTGAAGAAGTAGAGGAACGTATGACTAACTCGGGTTCAAGATGATTAGACGGAATAGGACCTTTGCTATCAATCATCTCAAGTAAGGTTTGGACGGTTGTATTTACGATTTCAGTTAGTGCTACACCAACAGCCGTCATAGGTATCTCAAGGTCCTCCATCTGCTGGATATTATCATAACTAACAATAGATAAATCTGCTGGAATCTGTAATGTTAACTCATTAACTGCTCGCACGACCCCTCTTGTAAGATCATAACTCCCGCTAATGATGGCTGTAGGTCTCTGTTCGGACGAGCGGAGTAATTGTTTGGCTGTCATATAACCTTCATGTGTATCCAGACTATGAATAGGTAGGATTGATTCACTCGTGATGGGTAAATGATGCTCATGCATCCGTTCAGTGAAAGCAACGACTTTCTCGTATTGCAAAGGATCGTTCGTCATGACATGACCTATGTAGGCGATTCGTTGGTGCCCGAGTTCAACAAGATGATCAACGGCCAGTTCAATGGCTTTGCTACGAATAGCATCAATCGTTGTATAGGGTGTCAGCCCATCAATCCCATAATAAAGGATGGGAATATGATGTGAACTTGGAAAATCCGTGTCCTCTCCACTCTCACGTCTCTCTTGGTCATGGAATACAAGAATGGCATCACATTGTAGACGGATAAAGGTCTCGATCGCCATAGGAGTATCATTGATGGATAATAATGTCGTGTAAGAGTGTTTGGCTAGTTCATGATTGATTCTTGTAATTAAGGCAGAGGGTGCGACTCGTTCCACAGATGGCCAGACGACACCAATAATCCAACTTTTATTCGAAACAAGTCTTTGGGCTGCTATATTGGGTTGATAACCTAATTCTTTGGCAATCTCTAGTATTTTATGTTTGGTTACATCTTGTACAAGGGGGCTATCCCGAAGCGCTTTACTTACTGTAGAAAAACTTACACCTGCACGTTCAGCTATATCTTTAATCGTGATAGACACTCTAAATCCCTCCCAATTAACAACGTTGTTATTATAGCATAGAGAAACCAAAACGATAAGTGATTTACTTCAATTAAAGTGGTAGACAGTATAAAAAAAGTCGGTTATGATTACCAATAACAACGTTGTTATTGTCAGGTATTAGTTTACCATGGAGGGATTGTATGATGAATCTATTTGATCTAACAGGGACAACTTCAGTCGTTATAGGTGGAAATGGTGTACTTGGAGGGGCCATGTCTGAAGGTCTTGCGGCTCAAGGGTCAAGAGTAGCCATCGTTGGGCGTAACCTTGAGACAGCCAATGCTGTTAAGCAACGGATCGAAGATGCTGGGGGTGAGGCACAGACTTTCCAAGCCGATGTTACGGTGGAAGATGATCTTAAAAACGTGCTGGCCCAAGTCGTAGCATGGACGGGAAGTATTGATACCTTAGTGAACTGTTCTGGTAGTAATAGTTCAACACCTTTTTTTGAACTTCGTATGGATGAATGGGATAACATTATGGATGTAAATTTGAAAAGTGTTGTCATGGCTAGTCAAATCTTTGGACATCACATGGTTGAGCAGGGTAAGGGAGGATCGATTATTAATATTTCTTCCGTATCATCTGATCCGCCGTTATCCAAAGTCTTTACTTATTCTGCATCTAAAGCAGGAGTTAACAGCGTAACGAAGTTTCTAGCTCGTGAGCTTGCCCCCCATCATATTAGAGTAAATGCTATTATTCCAGGGTTCTTCCCTGCGGAACAGAATCGGAAGATTCTATCTCCTGAACGTATCGATTCTATTATGACGCACACCCCCATGAGTCGGTTCGGGAACCCTGAAGAACTGCAAGGAACGATTATATATTTAGCATCTATGAAAGCGTCATCATTTGTTACGGGAGCGCTAATTCGTGTAGATGGTGGGTTTGGAGCGATGACGATATGAGTGATTTATTAAGTCAAATGTTAAAAGATATCCCTATGCCTCGGATGGTCAAGATTCGTCAGAAATTCGATGACACCAAGCTAGAAGATCCCATAGCGGAGTTGAAAATAAAACTAGATCAATCTGGTTGTGTCCCGAAGATTGCTAAGGGAAGCAGGGTGGCTGTAGCTGTTGGTAGCCGCGGCATATACAAGATTGATGAAATGACAAAGTGTGTCATTGACGAATTGAAAGAAGCGGGTACAGAACCTTTTATAGTTCCATGCATGGGAAGTCATGGTGGTGCAACAGACCAAGGACAGCGTGACGTTCTTGCACACTTAGGTATAGATGAACAACGTATGGGAGTTCCCGTCCGTTCGTCTATGGAGGTTGTCCTCATTGACCAACTTCCAAATGGGCTACCTGTATATGTTGATAAAATAGCTGCAACGGAAGCCGATGCCATTGTCGTGATTAACCGTGTGAAACCTCATACGGCTTTCCGTGGACCTATTGAAAGTGGTCTGTTGAAGATGATCGCCATTGGACTCGGTAAACAAAAAGGTGCTGAAGCCACGCACCAATTAGGTTTTAAATACATGGCAGAGAATGTTCCTGCTATGGCGAAGAGAATGATAGATAAGCTCCCGATTATATTCGGTGTTGCCTTGATTGAGAATGCCTACGATCAGACATGCAGAATCGAAGTCGTTCCAGCAGCAGAAATGGAGCAGCGTGAACCAGAACTCCTACTTGAAGCGAAGAAGCGCTTGCCTCAACTGTTGTTCTCGCATTTAGACGTCCTTGTGATTGATTATATCGGTAAAAATATTAGCGGGGATGGTATGGATCCGAATGTGACGGGTCGATATCCAACACCGTATGCACACGGTGGACCTGAGGTAAACAAGATGGTCGTGCTAGATTTAACACCAGAATCTCAAGGGAACGCTAATGGCGTGGGTACAGCAGATTTTACGACTCAAAGATTAGTAAGTAAGGCTGACTGGCCTGCTACGTATGCCAATGGACTAACGTCTACCGTGTGTGCTCCCACGAAGCAAGCTACAACACTTGGAAACGATCGAGATGCGATTAAAGCGGCAGTCAAAACATGTAATATTCTTGATTTCCATCAATGCAGATTAGCTAGAATACGGGATACTCTCCATCTTGGAGAGATCGAAATCTCTGAGACACTACTTGCAGAAGCAATAAATAATCCACAAATAGAGATTGTTAGTGAACCTTACGACTGGCCATTTGATCAAGAGGGGTATTTAAGTAAATGAAACGAAAGGTGCGGTGATGTGCCTAATGCTTAAGTACAAACATGAGAAATTAAAAGAAATATTAATCGAAATGAAGCGTGTTGTTGTGGCATTCTCAGGTGGGGTAGATAGTACGCTTCTGCTAAAGGTAGCTCTTGATACGCTTGGACCTGAGCATGTATTGGCCGTTACAACAGATTCGGAAACCTATCCATCTCGCGAATTAGAAGAAGCGAAGACGATTGCTATAGAATTGGGAGCACCGCACAAGGTGGTATATACTTCAGAACTATCGATTCCGGGTTATGTGGAGAATACAGAGAATCGCTGTTACTTCTGCAAAAGAAATCTATTTGAAGAGTTACTTCCTTATATCAATGATAGTGTTGAGGGGTATAACTATTTAGTATTTGGACTTATAGCAGATGACATGAGCGAACATCGACCAGGCGTCAAAGCCGCGCGTGAATATGGGGTGCGTGGTCCTCTTCAGGAAGTAGGATTATTCAAACCAGAGATTCGTGAACTCTCTAAGGTGCTCGGATTATCGAACTGGGATAAACCTTCCTTCGCGTGTTTGTCGTCAAGAATTGCCTATGGGGAGACGATTACACTCCAAAAATTAAGCAAAGTGAATCAAGCAGAAGACTATCTTCTCTCGCTAGGTTTTCGGCAGGTTCGCGTTAGAACTCATAACAGCATTGCAAGGATCGAAGTTGAACAACATGATATGAGTCGGTTAATCGAATTGGGTAGTGAAATTACTAACCAATTACGTACGATCGGATATGAGTTCGTTACAATGGATCTTTCAGGATATAAGAGCGGCAGTATGAATCGTGTATTGGAACGAGGAGGTAGCCATGAGCTCGTTTGAAGATATGGGGTTCTGTAAGCTAGACACAGATCGTGAACAGAGAACAGGATTTCCCGAAGTGGTCTTTGGGGCAGGGAAGACGACAGAACAAATCAAGTTAATCGTTACTCGGTTAATTGAGAATCATGGTCGTGCTATGGTTACCCGACTCCCGCAAGAGTCAGCTGCAGATTTAATAGAATTATTTCCTGGAGGAGTCTATCACGAGATATCACAAATTTTTACCTATGGGATAACAGAGCGTCTGTTCGAGGGTAAAGTTACCGTGTTAAGTGGAGGCACCTCAGATATGCCGGTGGCCGAAGAAGCAGCTATTACGGCCGAGTGGATGGGATGTGTTGTTGAGAGAATTTACGATGTAGGTGTAGCGGGTATTGATCGTTTATTAGCCCATCGTGAGCATATTCAAAGTGCCAATGTTGTCATCGTCGTTGCGGGGATGGAAGGCGCATTGGCGAGCGTAGTGGGTGGGCTTGTAAGAAGGCCAGTTATTGCTGTGCCCACGTCTGTTGGGTATGGATGCCATTTTCAAGGATTAACCCCATTGTTATCGATGATGACATCTTGTGCAGCGGGCATTTCGGTTGTAAATATTGATAACGGATTTGGAGCGGGATACAATGCGGCCATCATTCAACAATTGGTAGCGGAGGCGAGCAAGAGATGACTAGAGTTCTTTATTTTGATTGTTTTGCAGGCATTGCCGGAGATATGGCCTTAGCAGCACTGATTGACCTTGGAGCAGATATCGATTATATCCGCGACTACCTGAAGCTTCTTCCCTTTGACCCCTTTGATATGGATGTTGAGTCCGTCGTGAAACAGGGAATGTCAGCGAAGACATTAATACTCCAATTTGGAAAAGAGTCAGATGTAATTCACATTGGACATAGTCATGATCACGGGCACAGCCACGATCATAGTCATGATCACGGACACAGTCACGATCATAGTCACGATCATGTTCATCGTAAAGCTTCCGGAATTATTAAGGATATTGAAGAATCTCAGTTACCTGAACGAGTGAAGAGCAGAAGCATTCAAATCTTCCGGGCGATTGCTATCGCGGAAGGGAAGATTCATGGGATGAGCCCGGATGATGTTCATTTTCATGAAGTGGGAGCTATGGATTCAATCATAGATATTGTTGGTGTGTGTCTGGCACTTGAGAATCTTAATATCGATATCATCGAGTCTTCACCTGTCCCGACGGGTCGAGGAAGGATGCGCATGGCACATGGACTGTATCCGATTCCAGCGCCTGCTACATTAGAGATATTACGAGGGATTCCTTTGGATGATTTTGCGGTAGAGAGTGAATTAACTACGCCTACAGGAGCTGGAATTCTAAAAGCGTTATCGACTCGGTTCGGCGTATTCCCTGCGACAACGATCGAAAGAATGGGTTACGGAGCAGGTACGAAAGATTTCGCGCATCCTAATGTGTTACGAGTATGTCTCATTGAACAACCTGATCTTCAATCTAGGGAAATGATTCATGTACTAGAGGCGCAACTAGATGATTGTACAGGTGAGATGATGGCGTACGCTATGGAACGTTTAATGGATGCTGGAGCATTAGACGTCTATTTCACCTCGATCTATATGAAGAAAAACAGACCGGGTGTGTTAGTAACCGTATTATCTTTGCCCGATCATGTTGAACAATGTGAAGAGACCTTATTAAGAGAAACGACGACCTTTGGTGTTCGTAAAAGTGAATGGTCTCGCAAAATATTAGATCGAAGATTTATCCAAGTCGATACGAAGTACGGGAGTATTCAAGTGAAGCAAGCCTTGCAAGGGCAGGCGATTATCCACCAATCCCCAGAGTACGAAGAGGCTGCCACAGCAGCGAGAGCACACGGAATTCCCATCAAGATTATATATGACGAGGTTGCGAAACGCTTGAACCAAGGTGAATCATAATATTTTAAGATATGGGAGGATTATAATCATGAATGAAATCTCGCAAGTGTTAAAAGAAGGTCGTGTAGCATCAGCGTCACCCCAAGGTGTGAAAATTTATGATCGTTCACTCCACAACCATGGTGAAGTTCATTTGCTCATGCTTAAGGTGGACAGTAAGAAATTCATTATGGCCGTCGGAGTTGGCGAACTTTATGATGAACTAGAAGGCGAAATTCATGATGATTATAAGCTATGCCCTTTAACTCATAAGAATCGATTAACGCTTGCCAAGTATTTCACGCATTTATCACCCAAAGCTTTTGGGAAAAAGTCTACTACGTTTGGATTAGGAGATCGGCTTGGACTTGCGGGTCCCGGACATTTAGCAACATTACGTGGTCGTCCTGTATCCCCGATCCTTGCACAGCAAAGTATTCGTGAGCTGGCTTTAACCGGTAGAACCTATCAAGATGTGCTAGATACAGCTAGTTATGCAGCGTTCCAAGAGGGTTATCGAGATGGATATGGTGCTGATGGAGATCACTTGAAGGAAGAGTCGGATATTCAGATGTCGATAGACTTGGGATTCACGATGCTAACGCTAGATGCTTCGGAGAAGATTCCAAGTGATATTCAAGATCTTGATGATCAAGAGTTGCTTGTGCGTTACGAACTTGTACCTGAAGAGAAACGTAAAGATTATGAAGAGAGATATCTAGATAAATCTATTCAAGTAGGGGAAGAGAAGGTTGTCTTCGATCGTATAGAATTCATGAAATGTGTCCTAATCTATGGTGAAGCCATTCCATTCATGGTGTACATCTTCGAAAAATATATTCAACCCGTGGATCGTGCTATCGATTTTGAAATCTCAATTGATGAGACCGTGACGCCAACTTCACCGGAAGCTCACTATTTCGTAGCAGCAGAATTAGACCGTCAACAGGTCGATATCTTCAGTATGGCGCCAAGATTCTGTGGGGAATTCCAAAAAGGAATTGATTACATCGGAGATATTCAACAATTCGAACAAGAGTTACGAATTCATGCAGCAATTGCGGATCATTTCGGATATAAACTAAGTATCCATTCTGGAAGTGACAAATTAAGCGTGTTTCCGATCATAGCGAAGCATACGAAGGGACGCTTCCACGTGAAGACTGCAGGAACCAATTGGTTAGAAGCCGTAAGAACCGTGGCGAAGGAGAATCCATCCCTGTATCGTCGAATGCATGCGTACGCGTTAGAACATTTTGAAGAAGCCAAAGCATATTACCATGTGACAACGAATATAGCGCGAATTAAACCATTAGAGCAAGTAACTGACGCACAATTACCGGAGTACATGGAAGAGGATGATGCCCGTCAACTGCTTCATATCACATATGGCATTTTGCTGAAGGCAGAGGACGAAACAGGAAAGGCTATATTTAGTGATGAGTTCTTCGATACACTGGAGAAGAAAGAGGCGGAATATGAGCAATCTCTTAAGTCTCATATTGGGAAACACTTGGATTTATTGAACGTTTAATCTGATTGGGAGATAGAATAGAGGTTTCTAAAAAAAAGACCACGTGAGTTCAACTCACGTGGTCTTTCGCTGTTCTGATACTTATTTTCCAGTATCAGTTGTAGTATCTGTAGTAGTGGTATCTGTTGCATCATCTTCTTTATCCAATGTGTTCTTAATATCAGCCTTTGTCTTCAAATCAGCCAACCAAGTGGATGATAAGGTTGATACTTGTGTAGTTGTTAACTGTTCTTTGATCTCTGCTGATTTTTCTTCAAGAGTTGCTTTATGTGCATCTTTGCGATCCGTAACCTTTATAATGTGGAATCCGCTAGCTGATTGGACAACATCGCTTATTTCATCTTTTTCTAGAGCAAATGCTGCGTTATCGAAGGCATCTTCATGAGTACCTTGAGGGAAGAAATCCAAATCTCCACCGTTATCTTTAGAAGCTGTATCTAGAGATTTAGCTGCAGCAACAGTAGCGAAATCTGATCCACCCTTAATTTCTTTAAGGATACTATCTGCTTCTTCCTTAGTAGCCACTAGAATATGTGAAGCTTTGACTTGTTCTGCTGTATCGAAAGCACCTGGGTTCTCATCAAAGTATTTCTTGATGTCAGCATCAGTTACTTTCACTTGTGGTTCTACTAATTTACGAATTTTCACTTGAATATTCATTTCGTTCTTTAGGTCATCTAAAGTCATACCAGATTGCGTAAGAGCAGAATTGAATTCTTCTTCTGTTGCAAAGTTTTTCTTAACGGATTCGATTTCTTTAGTCAAATCTTCTTCAGTAACCGTAATATTCGCTTTTTTGACTTCTTGATCGATAAGTTCTTCAGTGATGAGGTTATCTAATGTTTGAGTACCACCAAGGGTAACTAACTCGGAGTAAAGCTTGTCCTTTGTAATATCTACGCCATTCACTGTAGCTACAGCTGCACTATCACCACTTGGCTTAACAAGAATGATCACCAGTACGATAGCGAGCACAAGAGAAAGACCCATCCATATATTACGGCTAGTGTTGTTGTTTGATGGTGGAACAGAAGCCGATGAATTCTCTGTTAAATATTGATCGTCTAAGGGCTGTGGAACTATAGCTTCCTCTGTGTTAAGAGTAGATTCGTTTACGACTACATCATTAACAGGTTCAGGTGTAACCACTACTGGTTCTACAATCTCACTTTCTATAACTTCACTCTCGACAACTTCATTCTCCGTACTTGTACTTTTCTCTAGGTTTGATTCTTCTTTGGGCGATCCGTCCAATGGGTTATTTTCGTTATTTTCGGGATTCCCTAATTCTTTGTCAGTCATTAATTTATAATCCTCCTTTAAATATATGCACGCTTACTAGATACTAGTGTATCAGAACTTGAGAAATCAATCCTTAAGAGTTTATAAAATTGTGGTATTTTTTTTAAGCAAATTTTAATTTTTGTTTGAATGGATGATTAAAGAATACCAATAATGAATGTTTATTACGCAGTAATATGATGATATATGAGTATCACTCTTTTCAATGATGTTATTCTAATGATACAATAGATATTAGTGCTAATCGTGTGTTGAAAGTGCTTATAATATATACAAAAATACCTTGAACAAGGGGAGCCTAGCCTTAAGTGATGACATCATTTAAAGAAACACTTCAAAGCCCAGCAATCAAAAGATTAATTGTTTTAGTAACACTTGTTTTAGTGCTTTACTTATTTAGAAGTATGATGAACCTCTTATTAATAACGTTCATTATTACTTATTTGGTCAATCGACTTCACTCCTTCTTGACACAAAAGCTTACGAATCGGCTTAAGATTAATGGTTTAATCGTGGTTGTCGTTCTGTATGCTCTAGTTCTGACCGTTCTGACAGTAGGCACAATAAAGTATGCTCCTAAGTTGATATCTCAGTTGAATGATCTTGTACAGCAAGTGATCGCCTTTTATAGTAAACCTTTTGTACCGACGGATAATAAAGTTATTAATTATTTAATGGAATCAGCACATAAGATTGACGTAGCAAGCTATGTGGATCAGGGATGGGACATTATCGTATTGACCATCTCTAACATTGGTACATGGAGCTTTAACATAGGGATCGCTCTTATCATGAGTTTGTTTTTCATGTTGGAAAAGGAAAATGTTACGCAATTCAGCAAGAAGTTTAAGGATAGCAAGTTTGCATATTTCTATGATGAACTAGTTTACTTTGGTAAAAAGTTTGTCTTTTCATTCGGTAAAGTTATTGAAGTACAATTCCTTATCTCGATCATCAATTGCCTTATTTCAACTGCGATTCTTTGGATGATGGGCTTTTCAAATTTATTTGCACTTGGTATTATGATTTTCCTTCTAGGTTTGGTTCCTGTAGTAGGAGTCTTTGTTTCCTTAGTTCCATTATGTGCTATTGCATTTAAAATTGGTGGCGTCATCAAAGTGGTATATGTACTTCTAATGGTAGCAGGATTACATGCATTTGAAGCGTACTTTATGAATCCCAAATTCATGTCGTCAAAGACGCATCTACCCATTTTCTATACATTTACGGTTCTGATTGTGTTTGAACACTTCTTAGGAGTATGGGGTCTTATTCTTGGAGTGCCAATCTTCATGTTTGTTTTAGATTTATTAGAGGTTCCCGTGTCTGCTCCACTTAAGAAGAAATAATGATCCTAATATGAAATAAACAAAAATCCTAACTTTATAGTTAGGATTTTATAGTTGGAGGAATACACAACTTGGGGACTTGATTGTTTGTTGTCATGTTATAGGTGCGAGAAAGTGCCGGGCATCCGTTCATGATGATTACTAGGTTTGTGGTTCAGAACGTTCTTAATTTTTTCAGGCAACTTTTTCTTGATTAGAGTTCCTTGCTCTTTCGTTAACTTACCCGATTGGATGGCCTCATCAATCTTTCTGAACTCTACATCACTTAATTTCTGGGTAAACGTTTCTTCATTCCATCCCTTATGCGATTGAGCAATTTGAATCAATGTTTTTCCTTGTTTCCATTCTTTTAATAAATCCTGACGTTCCATACCAAGTAGGTTTGCTGCATCTCTAGTGATGCCACCATGATGATGGTCTCCGTGAGGCTTCTGATGGTGGGGAGCTTCTTTTATAGGATCCGCCTGATCAGCATAAACATATGGTGTACTACACACGATAAGACTAGCGATTACCGTCGAGAATGCCAGCTTAGAAAGGGTTCTCATATGGTTCATGTCTTTTTCACCCCAGTTTCTTTTGTTTACCAGAATTAGTATGAACATTATTTAGAATTTCATGCATAACGGCATGATTGCATCAATCTCCCGTGGGTGGGGTAATACATTGATAACCTATTGTAGAGGAGAGATGACTATGACTTTTGGCGCTCGTATGCTAAAAACAGGGATTGCGGTAACCCTTGCCTTATATTTAAGTACTTGGCTTAATCTAACCCCATCGGTAATCGCAGCTGTAGCCGCTATATTCGCCATGCAACCCTCGATCTATCGTTCATGGCGATACTTTCTGGATCAACTTCAGACCAATACCTTAGGCGCGATCATTGCGATGCTTGCTGGTTATTTCTTTTCAAGTGAACCTATTGCCGTTGGGCTTGTCTGTATTCTAGTTATTATGGTTTGTCTGAAGCTAAAAATGGGGGATACGATTGGTTTAACGCTAGTAACGGTCATTTCCGTCATGGAGGCATCAGGCCAATGGGAATTCGCTTTGAATCGATTCTCCCTAAGTTTAATTGGAATTATATCCGCTTTTTTAATTAATATATTAGTGATTCCTCCGAGACCAAAGCAGCAACTGTATGGACAGATGCATGGGATCTTTGATCACTTGTCGTTATTACTTCGGACGTCAATTACAGATGAGATTAAAGAGAATATATTTCGAGATGAGAAGAACAAATTAGAAGGTGATATTAGATCCCTGTCTGATAAGTACATATTATTCGAGGAAGAACATAAGAAGTTGAAAAGAAGCCCTTTTAATGAAAGTAGGAACTTAGTTGTATATAAGCAAATGCTTCATACGTTAGATAAGGGGCGTGAAGTCTTAGAAGCGATTGAAGATCATTATTTTCAGTCGGAACGGATATCGAATACAGATCAGGAATTCATTGAAGAAATTGAAATGCTAACGAAATTTCATGAACATATCCTTCTTAAATTTGATCGTAAGTTAAAGCCCAATACGACAGAATCCTTGATGATAGAAGAAAGTAGTGGTGAATTTATCAGAGAGACATTTAAGCGATATCTGGATCATGAAGGTAGAGGATCATTTCGATTAGCTATTGTGGCTGCGACAATGTATGACTATGGGTTTCAATTAAACCGACTTAATCGCTTAGTGGATAATAATCACAAATACGATGATGATAAAGAAGAATCTAACTTAAACGCAGTGAAATTGTGGGAAAAGGTGAATAAAAAGTTGAAAAAATAGTGAAAAGACTATCTTAATTTTATTTAAGGTAGTCTTTTTTCATGTAACGAAGGAGATCATAGAAGCTTAAGCATTTCTATATGCGTGTATTGTTACAATATCTAACATTATTTAACTTAGATGTGCGTTTCAACCTTGATATGGCCCTGAAATGAGTGGATTTGTCATTCTTATGAAATATTAATTTACGTAAGGGTGACATACATTTATAATACATAACAAGTTAATAAAAATTTAAAGTGTTTTAATATCGAATAAAGACTTTAGGAGGGTTTATTATGACGCAATCATATCAATCAAACAGAACGACTTTAGCGGACTGTATGCCTGAGCTCGTAGCCACAGCGCGTGGAGATCTTAAGGCAACGTTAGCTATCATCAATATTAAATTAGTGAATGTGATATCTGGAGAAATCATACCCGAGATGTCTATCGCGGTACAAGGTTCAAGAATAGCTTACGTAGGTAAAGACATCAGTCATTTATTAGATGAGAACACGCATGTCATTGATGGGCAAGGTAGATATGCTGCTCCAGGCTTATTGGATGGGCATTGTCATATAGAAAGTACCCAACTTACCGTGACAGAATTCGCGAAGGCGGTACTTCCACTTGGAACTACCGGTGGGTTCTTTGATGCACATGAAATATCCAATGTCATGGGACTTAAAGGTCTGCGTTTCATGTTAGAAGAAGCTAGAACTACACCTCTTGCAGCGTACATGCAGGTGGCCTCTTGTGTTCCTTCAACACATCCGGGACTCGAAACAACAGGTGCCTTTATTGGACCAGAAGAAGTAGCAGAAGCGCTTAGCTGGGGTCCGGACATGATTGGATTAGGAGAAGTCATGAATTTCCCAGGTGTTGTATATGGGGATGATCGAATGATTCGTGAAATTCAGGAGACGTTACGCGCCGGTAAGTATGCTGATGGCCATTTCACATGGAAGTCGGATGACTGGCGATTACCTGTATATGCGGCAAGTGGCGTGAGTGGGGATCATGAATGTGTGACTAAAGAAGATGTGATTGAACGTATCCGATTGGGTATGTATGCGAAGATGCGTCAAGGCTCCGCATGGCATGATGTGGCTGAGACGATTAAAGCTCATACTGAAGGTGGAATAGATACTAGACGAATGATGCTTGTAACAGATGATAGAAGTTCGGAGTCACTACTTAGAGAGGGACATATGAATTTCGTAGTACGTCATGCCATTGTGCAAGGAGTTAAGCCTGTTACGGCTTTCCAAATGGCAACCATTAATACGGCTGAACGTTTCGGACTTGCAAGAGATATTGGCTCGATTACACCAGGTTCATGTGCAGATATTATATTACTTGATGGAAATATATCGGATGTTAACGTAGTGGTAACTATTGCATCCGGTCAGGTGGTGGCTGAGGCTGGACGCATGACAACGACGTGGGAAGGATACCAGATTCCTAAAGAAGCGTTCGAGACTGTTCATATGGATCGGAAATTAGTTCAAGAGGATTTCAAGATTGAGGCTCCAATAGCTAACGGGGCAATCGGTGCTAAGGCAATTGAAGTCGTTGAGAATCATGTCGATACACGTGAGCGGAAAGTTCAAGTGCAAGTGGAAGATCACCATGTAAGCCTTCATTCTTCGGATGACTTGTGTACAATGGCCGTATTTGAACGCCATGGGTTAAATGGGGGACATGCACTGGGTATTCTGAAGGGTGTTGGATTGAATATTCCAGCAGCGATCGCGATGACTGTAGCACACGATAGTCACAATCTGACTGTTATAGGAAATGACAATGAACTCATGGCTAAAGCAGGAAACCTAGCGGCAGAAATGCAGGGCGGCGTAGTTATGGTAACAGAAGGTGAGATTACGTCATTCCCACTTCCAATTGGTGGATTGATGTCTCCTGAGCCTTTCGAGACCGTGGCACATCAATCGGAAGCCATAAGTCATGCCTTGTTGCATGCGGGTTGTAGTCTTAATAATGCATTCATGACTTTGTCATTGCTAGCGCTTGTAGTTATTCCCGAGATCCGTCTATCAGATAAAGGGCTCATCCGGATATCGGCAGATGGCATCGACATTGTTCCATTGTTTGATGCTGCTGGTGAGAATGAATAGAAGCTATTCTTAGAGAAGTGCAAGGTCAAATCACATAAAAACGGATATCATCTTCATAGATGATATCCGTTTTGAATGTTATATATCATGATAATTGGTTAGGCTACATAAGACATAAGATAGAATTTGATTTCTAATCTACGGATTGTTACAATAGACACTGTTATGTAATTGGAATAAAAACTTAAAAATGCATAATAATACAACTTTATTATAGTGTAATATTTATTAATTGTCAAATCGAGTAAGGGGATGAATGATTCATGGGCACGAGCGATCAAGAATGGCATGACGAGCAGCAACGAGTCGATGAAATAACAACGAAAGTCGCGAATAGAATTGAGAAGCTTCAACGTGAAGTGGGTAGCGTTCGTGGAGACGTTGTAGATTTACGTAAGGAATTCTGGGATGAAGTAAGAGTGAACTTTAGTAGTTCTGATGACTTAGGAGAGACCTCAACTAGTCTACGTCAGCAGTCACAAGTATTATCAGAACGTGAGCGTAGCCATCTTCAGTCTTCAGAATCATTGAAGAAAATGAAATTACTCGTGAGATCCCCCTATTTTGGTCGAATAGATTTTGAAGAAGAGGGATCCAATCATAATGAAACAATATACCTTGGCATAGCCTCCTTTTTGGATAATGACGATGAGACATTCCTTGTGTATGATTGGCGTGCACCCGTATCCAGTCTGTACTATGATGGAGCTCCAGGTCCGGCTAGTTATGATACACCTATGGGCGAGATTAATGGAGAGATGAAGCTAAAGCGACAATTCGTTATTCGGAATGCCAAGATTGATGTTCTCTTTGACACAGGCGTAACGATTGGTGATGAGCTTCTTCAACAAGTGCTTAGCCATAGCGCAGATAATCAGATGAAGAGTATTGTAGCTACCATTCAGAAAGAACAAAATGCAGTGATTCGAAATGACAAGAGTCGGATGTTAGTGGTTCAAGGTTCGGCTGGTAGTGGCAAAACATCTGCTGCTTTGCAACGTGTAGCGTATCTACTTTACAAATATCGTGCTGTCTTGAAGGCTGATCAAGTCGTACTGTTCTCACCTAATCCGCTCTTTAATAGTTATGTATCTTCTGTACTCCCGGAATTAGGGGAAGAGAATATGCAACAGACCACTTTTCAAGCTTATTTAGATTTTAGATTGGCAAAAGAATTCGAACTTGAAGATATATTTGCACAAATGGAATCGATGTTAAAGATGGACGAAGGGCACTCCCATGAGGTGAAAAAGGCTGCCATTAACTATAAATCATCACCTACTTATTTGGAGGCTATTACGAGTTATAAAGTATATCTAGAATCGCAAGGCATGATGTTTAGGCCAATACAATTTCAAGGAAGACTAATCATATCTTCAGAGACGATGAAGGAGAAGTTCTATAGTTTCGAACCCGGTGTAAAGCTCGCCAATCGGATTGAATTGATGCGGGAATGGATGCTGAAGGAATTGTCAGTATTCGCTAAGAAGGAGCGCGAGGCAGCATGGGTTGACAATCAGATTGACCTGTTAAGTGCGGATGAGTACCAGAAGGCCTACACACATGTTCGACGGAAACAACATGCGAAGAAGGATACCTATGATGATTATGAGAAGGAACGAGATCTCTTAGCTCGTATGATTGTGAATGAATGGCTGAAACCTGTGCGTAAATGGATTAAACGGAAACGCTTCGTGGATGCCAAGGGATTGTATCGGGAATTATTTCTGAATCATCAACTTCTTCAATCCATTAGCGGAATGCATTCACTACCTATGTATTGGGATGAAATTAGTGAGAGTACGATTGCTAATCTGAAGCAAGGCAAGTTGTCATATGAGGATGCGACACCCTATCTGTATTTGCAGGAGTTAGTCAAAGGCTTCCAGACAAACAATGCCATCCAATATGTATTTGTAGATGAGGTACAGGATTATTCTCCATTCCAACTTGAATATTTAAAAAGATTATTTCCACGTGCTCGTATGACAGCGCTAGGAGATTTGAACCAAGGAATATATACACATGCATCTGTTCTAGACCGTATGGAGTCGCTTCAGCAATTGTATGGTCCACAGGAAACTGAAGTAATATCTCTAATTAGAAGTTACCGTTCAACGTATGAGATTGTGGATTTCACTCGCAGTATGATGCCTGGTGGGGATACAATTGTTCCATTTAATCGACAAGGTGATAAGCCGATGGTCGTGATCGAAACAAATCGTGAGCAATTGCATCAGAAGATTATTGAAGATGTTAAAGCTTTACATGCTCAAGGTTATGAACATACAGCGATTATCTGTAAGACGCTTGAGGAGAGCGAGCAGGTGTATGAGGCGTTAAAAGATCATTTAACTTTGAAAAAAGTGACCAAAACAACGCCTTCTTTTGTAAAAGGAACGCTGGTTATTCCGTCGTATTTAGCAAAGGGTGTTGAGTTTGATGCGGTCATGATCTATAACGCCTCAAATGAGACTTATACCCGTGAAAGTGAACGAAAGTTGTTCTACACCGTCTGTACTCGTGCAATGCATCTTCTTCATATATATAGTCTTGGAGAGCCTAGCCACTTCATTACCGACGTAGATACTGAGAAATACACTTTAATAAATTAAACTCTATGGATTGTCAGGATATCAGCACTTTCCGTATTGATACTTAATCCTTCATAGAATTGCTTCCGATATTGAGAAGGTGTGCAGCTTTTGTGATTCTTGAATACCGTGATGAAGTAACTGAGATTATCGAAGCCAACGTCCATCGCGATATCTACAATTTTTTTATCACTGTTCTCAAGTAACTTTGAGGCCTTCTGTATACGATAGTGGTTCACATAGTCTACAGGTGTTTTCTGAACCATTTGTTTGAAGAATCGACAAAAATGTCCCTCACTCATATTGATTTCTGAGGCGAGGTCTTTCAGTTTGAGTGGTTCTGGATAGTGTTTGTGAATATAATTAAGAACATTCTTAATCCGCTCAACCTTCTCATGACTTCCAGTAGGACGGTGGTCACCTTTCGTAGTCTGTTCTATATGTCCAACCATTTTGGCAAATATGAGATAAAGTTGTGCTTTGGTTGTGAGTTCACAGGTGAGTGACTGCTCTTCATTTTCAGTAAGAATGCTATCTAAATAATCCAGAATTTCGATCTCCCATGGTTCCTCTCTTTTGATATGAGGCTGTGGGAGTATCTTTTTTTTGAGCAATGGATCGATAAACTTCTCTTGAACAATATCGAAAGCATGACTAAGGAGGAGGTCGGGACTAAATACTACTGCTGAGAATATACAAGGAAACGTATGCTCCTTCTCTACATAACCCGAATGAAGTTCTCCACTGTTGACGAATAGACCTTCTCCAGCATGCACTTCATAATAGTTCATATTGATTTGAAATATGGCGCTACCTTGTCTCACTACAATAAATTCCATTTCGTCATGCCAGTGGTAGTCTATGATACTTTGATTCTGCTCGTCCGTTTGCTCGACATTGGGGTAGATACTAACGGGGTACATAGGGTTTCCGTGGACCCGATTTTCTTTTAAAAGTTCTCGATTCATTGTAATCGTTCCCACCTTTAGGATATTTGTAAGTACTTTTACAACAAAACATCAATATATTGATACATTTGGTCATAATAACGTAAGAAAAGAATGTTTTATATCAATATTATTATAGTATAAACCATAGGAGGTTAGATATATGAAATTTTCGGATGGATATTGGCAAATCCGCGAAGGCTATGAAGTTCAGAATCCAGCAGATATTCGTGATATAACACAATCTGGTGATTCTATGACCGTATATGCAGCAACTAAAGTGATTGAAACAAAAGGTGATACCCTAAATGGTACATTGTTAAAAGCTACATATAGCTCTCCAATGCCCAATGTGATCCGCGTTCAATTGAATCATCATAAAGGTAAAGTGAAGAAAAGTCCTGAGTTTGAACTATACACAGAGCAAACAGATGTACAAATCGCAATGGACGAAGAAGTGGCTGAGCTTACAAGCGGGCAACTTAGTGTCAAGGTGAATAAAAAACAAGGTTGGAACATCGATTTCAACTTCGCAGGCAAACGTGTGACAGGTAGTGGATGGAGAGCACCAGGTTATATTAAATCTCCTGACAAAACAGCTTATTTCCGTGAGCAACTTGACCTCGGTGTAGGTGAGTATGTATACGGTCTAGGCGAGCGTTTCACACCATTTGTAAAGAATGGTCAAGTCGTAGATATGTGGAATGAAGATGGGGGTACAAGTTCTGAGCAATCTTATAAGAACATTCCTTTCTATCTCTCCAATAAAGGGTATGGCGTGTTCGTTAACCATCCTGAGAAAGTATCCTACGAGATTGCATCAGAGAACGTATCGAAGGTACAGTTCAGCGTTGAAGGTGAATCTCTTGAATACTTCATTATTGGTGGAGGCACTCCAAAAGAAGTATTGAATAATTACACGAAATTAACAGGTAAACCAGCACTTCCACCAGCATGGACATTTGGTCTATGGCTTACAACATCCTTTACAACAGACTACGATGAAGATACTGTAAATCACTTCATCGATGGCATGGCAGAACGTGATATTCCACTTTCCGTATTCCACTTTGACTGTTTCTGGATGAAAGAGTACCAATGGTGTGATTTCGAGTGGGACAAGGATATGTTCCCAGATCCAGAAGGCATGCTTAGACGTTTGAAAGATAAAGGTCTTAAAATCTGTGCATGGATTAATCCATACATCGCTGAGAAGTCTCATTTGTTCGATGAAGGTATGGAAAATGGCTATTTGGTTAAGACAGCTGACGGAAGCGTATGGCAATGGGATAAATGGCAAGCAGGTATGGCTCTTGTCGATTTCACGAACCCAGCTGCAGTTAAATGGTATCAAGATAAGTTGAAGACTCTTATTGGTCAAGGTGTAGATAGCTTTAAAACTGACTTTGGCGAAAGAATTCCAACAGATGTCGTTTATTATGATGGATCTGACCCAGTCAAAATGCATAACTACTACACGTTCTTATATAACAAAGCAGTATTTGAAGTATTGGAAGAAAACATCGGTAAAGGTGAAGCTGCTCTATTCGCACGTTCTGCAACAGTCGGCGGCCAACAATTCCCAGTACATTGGGGTGGCGATTGCTCAGCTAGTTACGAATCGATGGCAGAAACCGTACGTGGTGGATTGTCTCTAGGTCTTTCAGGATTTGGTTTCTGGAGTCATGATATCAGTGGTTTCGAAATGACAGCTGCACCAGACGTATACAAACGTTGGGTACAATTCGGTCTGTTATCTTCACACAGTCGTCTACACGGAAGTACTTCGTACCGGGTGCCTTGGTTGTTCGGAGAAGAAGCGGTGGATGTTGTTCGCGAGTTCACTAAGCTGAAATGCAGACTTATGCCGTACCTATTCAACTCCGCAGTAGAATCTACTGTGAAGGGTCTACCAATGATGAGAGCTATGGTTCTTGAATATCCTGAAGATCCAACTTGTGCTCCATTGGATACACAATATATGTTCGGGGATTCCATCTTGGTTGCTCCAATCTTCAATAAAGAAGGCGATGTAACCTATTACCTTCCTGAAGGTACTTGGACGAACTACTTAACAGGTGAAGTTCTTGAAGGTAGCCGTTGGTATAGTGAGAACCATGATTTCATGACATTACCAATGATGGTTAAATCCAACACGATCCTTGCTGTAGGTCAACAAGATAACAAGACAGATTATGACTTTGCTGATGGCGTTAGCCTTCACCTGTTCCAATTGGCTGAGGGTGCAACAGCACAAGCTGAAGTTGTTAACTTGCAAGCAGAGAAAGAACTTGCTGTTACAGCAACACGTTCTGGTTCTATTATCGAAGTGACAACGGATGGCGTAGGTAAAGCTTGGTCCGTAGTACTTAGAGGTATTAACGAAGTGGCTTCCGTAGATGGCGGCAAGTCGGAATCCGGTGTTGATGGTGTCGTAATTACACCAGCAGCGGGTGCAACTTCTGTGAAGATTAACTTGGTATAATAAAAGTAAAGAAAAGGCCTGATTCATGTATGAGATGAGATGTGAACCATGAATTTGGGTGTTTGACAATATAGAAAACCGAGTCACGATGATGTATATATAGAGATGAGACTTTTATTCAGCAAAGTTCTCTTCACTTATATGCGTCGGGTGGACTCGGTTTTTTTAATAGTGCGTGTTCAAAAAGTCGAATTTTCAGCACCAAGAGTATGCTTACGATGCTGCGTTTTTTCAAAACGCTTCAGAAGATTGGATGAAGCAAGGGAGTGAGGAGCGGAACGTAGGCAGTACCTACGTGAGCACCGGAAGGACCGGCTGAATTCAATATTCGATGTCGAATAAGCTTCTTGGCATACTTCGTGATCAAAAGATGGCTTTTTGAACAACCTCTAATACATAGGATAAGGAGTTGGGTGAACGTCATGGCAGTATCTAAGCTCTATCAGAGTGTGACAGATGAACAAATTCGAGAAGTTATGGTGAATACATTTGGGCCCAATACGGAAGTGAAGCAGATTAAGATGATGAAAGGGGGTCAATTTAACACAACGTATTACATAGAAGGTTTTCTTCCCGAGCAGAAGCTTATTCTACGTGTTGCCCCCGGAAATAAGGAACATCTGCTGTCTTTTGAGAAGAATATGATGGCTGTTGAACCGGTCACTTATGGGCGTATGGCAAAGAAGGGTATTCCATGTACACATGTAGTGCGTTACGACGGTTCGTGCGCTATTATTGACCGGCCGTATATGTTAATTACATTCATAGATAGTATTCAATTAAATGACCCTTCGATCACAAGGGAAGAATATCATCGTTTACAAGAAGAACTAGGCCAATGTACACGCCAGATGCATGACATCTCAGCAGACAAATTCGGTTTTCCCCAGCCTGATGGAACGGTGGTAGGATCGGACTCTTGGAGTGAAGTATTGATCCAATTCGCAACGGAAGTGGCAGATCTCTGTCGAAAGTATGAGTTAGTTGAACCAACGGTAATCGATGGATTTCAGAATTTTTTCCTAACACATCGTGTGTTATTTGATGAAGTGACGATACCTTCGCTTGTGCATAATGATTTGTGGGATCCTAATGTACTTGCCCAAAGAGACGAAGAGGGTACGCTACATATTGCAGCAATCATTGATGCGGATCGAGCGATGTTCGCGGATTGTGAGTTTGATTTCGTATTATATAAGAATGACCCTAGGTTTATAAAAGGATATGGAATCGAACTTGATTTAAGTAAACAGGCGATGATTCGGAGAAAAGCCTATGACATGTTATGGACTTTTACGAATCTCTATATCCATGAGGTGCAAATTGAACTGCATGAAGAAGCAGATAAACTGAAAGTTGCTGCATTAGAATCGTTCCAAGCATTGACCCAATTATCGTTATAGGAGATGTTCATAATGGAACAGACGTTTAAAGGGTATTCTTTTTGGAATCATACTTTGCCTTTGAAAGAACGTATTGAGGACCTTATTTCACATCTCACATTAGATGAGAAAATAGGGCTGATTCCAACTCGCCAAGCTGCGGTTGATCGTCTAGGTATCCCTGCCTACTGTGTGGGCGGTGAAGCCGCCCATGGCATTGCTTGGATTGGGGAGGCAACGGTATTCCCTCAGCCGATCGGACTGGCTTGTACTTGGAACCCAGAGTTGATGAAGTCGATTGGTTCTGCAGTAGGGGATGAGGCAAGAGTGTTCCATCATAAAGATCCTACGCATCACGGCCTAACTTTATGGGCGCCTACGGTCGACATGGAGCGAGACCCACGTTGGGGGCGGACGGAAGAAGCATATGGAGAAGACCCTTATTTGACTGGAATGTTAACCTCCTCTCTAATAAAAGGTATGCAGGGCGATCATCCATTCTACCTCAAGATGGTCGCCACGTTGAAGCATTTTTTTGCCAATAATAATGAAGTGGATCGTCTCACTTTCTCTTCGAGTATTGATCCGCGGAATATGCATGAGTATTATTTGAAAGCGTTTGAAATGCCATTTGTTGAAGGCGGAGCTTATTCTATGATGACTGCCTATAACTCAATTAATGGAACGCCTGCGATTGAGAGTCCTTATGTGAATCAGTTCGTGAAGGGTGAATGGCAAATGCCCGGATTTATCGTCTGTGATGGTGGTGATTTGTCACAGACGGTAGAGTATCACAAGTACCATGCGACACATGCGGAATCAGTAGCAGGAGCTCTTAAAGCAGGTGTGGATTGCCTGACAGATGAACAAGAGTTGGTCGTCGATGCGACGAAGGTTGCATTCGCTAGTGGTTTAATAAATGAAGGTGATTTAGATCGAGCCATTCGTAATATTTTTCATGTGCGCTTTAAGCTTGGGCAATTTGATCCAACAGAGAATAACCCTTACGCAGCAATTCCTGATTCTGTACTGATGTGTTCAGAGCATAGTAAGTTGTCCCATCAAGCAGCGCAAGAGTCTATTGTCCTTTTGAAGAATGAAGGTAGGTTATTACCCCTATCTAAAGAGAAGACGGAGAGCGTCGCGGTTATTGGACCTCTTGGTAATATCGTATATACAGATTGGTACAGTGGCACACTTCCTTACGCAGTTACCCCATTCGAGGGGATATCAAAGAAATTAGCAGGATTGGACCAACATGTTAGCTTCCATAGTGGGGATGATGTGATCACGCTGAGAACGGTAGGAAGCGGTTGGTACGTAGTTGCAGGGAAGGATAACACAACCCCTCTTATGCCACAACCGGATGGTGCGAACGATGATCGAGCGCTATTTACACATACGAACTGGGGTTATGGTAGTCATACATTACAATCCAAGGCGAATGGTCTATATGTGACGGCAAATGATGAATTGACACTTCATGCTTCTGCGGAGAGAGTATGGGGTTGGTTCGTGAAAGAAGTGCTAGACATTTCCTCACAGGAGGATGATCTCGTGACCATAAAAACGTGGAATGGACATCCTATTAAACTTTCAGTAGATGAGTATGGTTCGACTATTTTACGTGGAAGTAAGGATTGGTTAGACCAGCGTGCTACCACAGGCTTTACGAAAGAGGTGGTATCGGATGGGCTTAAGGAAGCTGTCGATGCAGCTCGTGACCATGATGTTGCTATTGTATTTGTTGGGAATAACCCGTTCATTAATGGAAAAGAGGAAGTAGATCGTCCTGGGATTGAACTACCACCTGCTCAGGTGGAGTTGGTCAAAGAAGTGTGTAAAGCTAATCCACGCACGGTTGTCGTAATTATAGGAAGTTATCCGTATGCCTTGGGAGAGTTAGCAGAAATAGCACCGGCCATTCTATATTCCTCTCATGGAGGGCAAGAACTAGGGAATGCGATCGCGGATGTTCTATTCGGAGATTATAGTCCAGCAGGACGCTTGAATATGACCTGGTACCAAGGTGAAGAGCAACTGGCTGATTTCTTAGATTACGATATTATCAAAAATAAGTTGACGTATATGTATTTTGATGGAAAACCATTATATCCGTTTGGTCATGGATTAACCTATAGTGAATTTTCATATGAAAATATGATCGTGGATCAACACACTTATCAGCTTCATGACACGATAACTATCGTGGTTGAAATTGAGAATACAGGCGATAGGTTATGTGATGAAGTGGTGCAATTGTATGTAAGTGGTCACGTATCGCGTGTGATGACGCCGAACAAACGGTTAAAGGGCTTTAGACGGATTAACCTTCAACCGGGACAAAGACGGAAGGTTAGCTTTCAAGTTCCTGTATCTGAGCTTGCCATTTGGGATGTAAGTAGAGACCGCTTCTGTGTGGAATCAGGTGCATATAAATTGTTGATCGGGAGTACTTCAGAAGATATTCGCTTGGAGAGGACTGTTCAAGTCCAAGGTGAGATCATCCCTCATCGTGATCTCACAAAGCTCACCTATGCGGAAAATTACAATGATTATTACCATGTGCTTCTTGATGAGTGTCTTGAAGGACGCACTGGGGTGAGGGCAGTGAATGAACAAGGATGGATTTCCTTTCAAGATGTCGAGTTTAAGGAGATTGTTCATTCTTTAGAATTACGGGTCTCGGGTGGGATTGAAGGTGGATATATTGAGGTTCGTCTGGATAGTCCTGAGGGAATAGGCATAGGCCAGTGCTCGGTCCTACCATCAGATCACGGAGTATGGTCTACGGTTACATGTCATTTAGATCATGTTGCAGGGATTCACACTATATTTCTGATGTTACAGGGGACGGTTAGTGTGAGTCACTTTACCTTTATTGACGCACATGATTAATAGTATAAAATGTATTAACGAAAACATGAATATGTTGGGGACAATTAAACCACAATAGGTATGATTGAAGAAACCTAAAGGTGGTTTAATAATGAAGAATATGAAGTGGGACTTGGTAGCACTTTCTTCCATTCCGCTCATCATGACACTTGGAAATTCCATGCTGATACCCATTTTACCTTTGATTTCGAGGGAACTTCATATTAGTTCTTTTAAAGTAAGTATGTTAATTACAGTGTATGCGATTGTGGCTATATTACTAATTCCTATCGCAGGTTATCTGTCAGATCGATTCGGTAGGAAGAAAATTATCATCCCTAGTCTTATCATTGCCGCTGCAGGTGGCGCGGTCGCTGCGGGTGCAGCTTGGTTAACGGAGGGTATGGTAGCTTACTGGATCATCCTAGGCGGAAGACTTTTGCAAGGAATCGGTGCTGCAGGCGCATTTCCAATTGTTATTCCATTAGTAGGAGATATGTTTGACAAAGAGGAAGAGGTTAGTAAAGGGTTGGGCATCATAGAAACCTCTAATACTTTCGGAAAAGTCATTAGTCCGATACTGGGTGCAGCACTTGGAATAGTGTTATGGTATCTACCTTTTATTAGTATCCCCATCCTTTGTATCATCTCTTTAGTGCTCGTTATATTTCTTGTCAAAACCCCGAAAAAGGATAAGGCTGACATCTCGCTGAAGAAGTTTCTAGCGGGGACGAAAGAAATTTTGAAGGAAAAGGGGCGTTGGTTATATGCGATCTTTGCGGTAGGTTGCATATGCATGTTCATATTATTTGGGGTTCTCTTCTATTTATCGGAAACCTTAGAAGTGAAATATAAACTGGATGGTATTCTTAAGGGATTGGTGTTAGCCATTCCACTTGCGGTACTTTGCTTGAGTTCCTACATCGGTGGGAAAGTGATTGGGCAGAATAAGAAACGGATGAAATGGTTAGGGTTTGCTGGCATGGCCCTTATAACTGTATGCCTTATCATTATTGGGTTTAGTAGTCAGATTGTTTTTGTGACTAGTTTGTTCTCACTTTGCGGTGCAGGCATTGGAATCGCACTTCCTTGTATGGATGCGTTGATTACAGAAGGTATTGATAAAGAACAACGAGGAACGATTACATCGTTATATAGTAGTATGAGATTTATTGGGGTATCTCTAGGGCCTCCAGTCGTTTCCTTATTAGAGAATGCGAATCACTGGATTCTGTTTGGCATCATGGCAGCTGTTGCTGCGGTTGGTGGACTACTAACACTATTTGCGGTTAAGCCATCGGAAGACACAGCAGTGGATAACAAGAGTGAGACTTAGTTAATATTTGAACGCTGAATTTAGAAGTATAATTAGCATAGTTACATAAAAAGTGAGGTGCGTAACTATGCCGGATGCTTCAAGTAATCAGCAACGGACGCCAACCCAAACCAAAGAAAACAAAGGTCCACGGATCCTTAGAGAGAAGAATGTAGTTTCAATCATGATCCATAATTATTGTATGGGACAAGGACATGATCGAAACAAAAGTGCATCAAGTGGCACAGTAGAACTATGTACGGAATGCTTGAATATTCTTCAATATGCGCATCTTCGCCTGGAACGCTGTCGCTTCGGTGAGGAGAAAACAACTTGTGAGCATTGCTCAGTTCATTGTTATAAACCGGATCGGCGGGCTCAGATTAAGACAGTTATGAAGTATGCTGGGCCACGCATGTTATGGAGCCACCCGTTAATAGTGATTAGACATATGATAGATGGTTCTGGTTCTAAACGGAAACGCGGATAAACAATATGGACAAACGTTGTCTTGGCTTTCGTGGACAAATTGTTAATCTAAGAGTCATGGGTATGGATTATTCCTACCCCATGACTTTTTTTGCATATTTGGAGTTGTAATCGACATAGGGCATGATAGAAGACTTTTCCAGAAGGTATTGTATTGAACATGTTGAATAGTTTTAGGGGGACTTACTGTACGATCATTCAATCATGAAGTAACTTAAAGGAGATTATTGATTTATGCACACACATGATACTCTATTGGAGCAACTGCATCACATGGGCACTACGAACAGGGTGTCTTACTCGTTCATTCATCTATGAAAAGTATAGGAGAGGTAGAAGGAGGAGCGGACACGGTCCTTAACGTTATGGGAGATTACATGAAAGATGGATTGCTTGTTCTCCCCACACATACATGGGCTAATATAAATGCTAGCAATCCAACATTTTATGTGGAAGAGTCACCATCGTGTATTGGTATTCTACCTGAAATGTTTCGTAAGAGACCAGGAGTCGTACGATCATGGCATCCCACGCATTCCGTAGCGGCAATGGGTAGCAATGCTAGGGAATTTACAACTGGTGATGAACGATTTGATACACCATGTGCGAGAGGTTCAGCTTGGGGTAAGTTGTTGGATGAACAAGCAACTATTCTACTTATTGGAGTGGACTTTCGTAGGAATACCTTTATACATGGGGTAGAGGAATGGCTTAATATTCCGGGTAGGATGACTGATGATCATGAGAAATTACAAACCGTTCTAGCCGACGGTACGGTTATGGAAGTGCCATCGCGTAGACATTGTGGAGAGTCTTGGTCAGAGTACTTCTGGAAGGTTGAAGAAGTGATGATAGCTAAGGGTGCCTTATATTTTGGTGAATTCGGAGATGCTGTTGTTCGTGTATGTGACACTGTGAAATTAACCGAAGTACTTACAGAAATGCTAGGGGTATTTCCGGATCTCTTCTCAGATAATGAACCCTTGTCTGAACAGATGCAGCAGTTATTCGCAAACAAACGATGATGTCATCTTTGAAAGGGTGGTATGCGAATGATTAATTTGAAGAACAGAATCATTTATATCGTTATATTTGTTGTGGTTATCATCTTAGGGCTCAGTTCGAGGGTGTTCTCAGACCATCTACCCTTGTTCATATCAAGTCATTTCGGAGATGCACTGTGGGCAAGTATGGTATATTTCGGTTGTCGGATATTGTTCAGAAATAAAAGACTGTTTGTATCTGTTGTTCTGAGTTTACTCTTCAGTTATACCATTGAATTTAGTCAGTTATACCAAGCCGACTGGATTAATGACTTACGATCGACGTTGTTGGGAGCACTTATATTAGGAAAAGGATTCTTGAGCATTGATTTAATTCGATATGGGATAGGGATTGTGTGTTCCTGGGTTATGGATAGGTATTGGATTAGTCGTGTGAATGTGAAATAAATGGGCAGATCGGATAGTATTCGACTGCCCTTTATTTTTAGATCTTAGTAATTAATATAATATGAAGTAATGAAGAACGACAGCCTGCAGACAGTCAGGTTGGTCTCCGTGTCGGGACTGGGATGGATCATTAATGAAGTCTGATAAAATGTAAAAGGTACTCCATCATGATCTTCATGAGCGATGGCAGTGGAGGTGGCCTTCATATAGTCCTCGTTATAATCTAGTGTTAGCTCCGCATGGCGACCGTGCCAGATGATACGTCCTTCTTCTATATGTGGTGGGAATTTACTAATCAGTCGCTCCTCCATGTTGCCAGGGGAGTCATTCCATACGATATGATCCTCTAGAATTAGATTAGCTGTATTCGCGTCATGATCAATGGACCAGTTGAAATGTCGTATAAATTGTTCTATCCCTGCCTCAGGATAAGCGGAGGTCAGATCTAACGTTTGCTTAGCGATATCTTGGGAGAGATGTCCTTCAAGTATAATAGCTTCAGCACTTCTCCCAGAACGCTGTAAGCTTCCATTGATGACAGGAAGTGAATGTCCACCCGAGGAAATATTAATAATCGACTCTCGTCCAACAGAAAAATAAGATTTCGTATATATGCCTGGACCTAAATCACACAGCAGGTTCTCACCACCACCATGTAGAAGAAAGTGACCTAGATCATTATGATTATGTGGTTCGTCATTATGCCCACCTTTGGTCGAGAAACTCACGACAATAGGCTTACTATCTTGATTATGGATCTCCCCGCGGTGGATGAGCCAATTCAGATCTAATAAGTACACATTCTCTTTCTGACGTTGTGATCCAAAGACTTGTGGGTTGCTCCAAAGCACATTACGCGATAAATGAGCCCAACGATGGCATGGATCATCTGAGATTAGAGGCATTACGAATGGAAGAGATGTATGTCGATCTGATTGTTCTGCAAGTCGAGTAATGAGCCCGGGCGGTAATAGCTCTGATTCACTGGAGTCCGAATAGTTGACGAATACGCCATCCGATAGATGAACATTCTCTGGAAAGGAAGAGATCGCCGCGACTTTTGGGCAATCCAGAAGATTGATGTGTCCTGATGTATACTCCTTCAACATTTCAGCAAAGTAGGTGTAATACCCGAAGCCATAAACCCAATATCCTAAGCCTTCAGCACAACCTCCGTCCAACCCATAACCGGAAAGAAAAGCATTCAAAGATGATATGACCCTTTGCATTGCAGAAGTAAGCTGCATATAGTCTTTCATTAATAATAGAGCTGCAATGCCACAGCCTCCTGCACAGACCGCAGACCAGTTGTGATCTGCTGATTCCCAGTGGAAGCCAACAGGTCTCCAGAATACTGGCTCAAATATCCGCTGATCAATCTCTTTTTGAACCCTCTTTGTAATACGTGTATCCAAATCCTCCTCCAACATGGTGATTATTTCAGCCAACATGCCTGCCGTTTCCGCGGCGAATAGATCCACATTTTGTCTTGAAGATAAGCTATCATCTGTGGCAGGTAAATGTGCAGGGAGACACCACGTATACTCATCACAAACGTCCCACAACAAATCCTCTAGGAGTTGTATGTTCTCATGAGAAGGATCTGCACTTGCAACTAAGGCGAGCGCAGCAATTCGTCCACGCCGTTCAAAATATACATCCTCATAAGCCTTGCGTTCTCCTGAATCGTTAAATTGTCGGAAGAGTGAGAACGTAAGGGCAGGAAGGAGAGACTCCCTTGCTCGTGCCGCGTAGGAGTCAAGATCCGCCCAGTACTTCTGGTATATATGAGATCCTCGAGTTGATTGCAAGTGAGTACGCCAATCCTGCGTTCCCCAGGGGTTGAAGGATTCAGGACGGTGGGCAACGATGGCATTAGCCAGTTCAGTTAACTTGATCCGGATTCCGGGTTCGCTCGTCATATATGGAGTTCCTTTCATACATCGTATTGCAATCGATCTCATTAATGAAACCCATTGTAAACCATTTATTACTGAATTTGAAGTCCTGATCTTAAAAGAACAGCCACTGAACATAAAGGTAAAAATAAGGTTCTTATTGATCAAAATACCGTCAAAGAAAAGAGGGTTATGTTTTTATAATTAAAATATATTCATCGTTCCTCATCACAATAATGGAGGTGTATCATATGGCTCAACAAATTGAACTGCTAACTAAGAAAACCCTTAGAGGGAATAAACCAAAAAGTCATTCCCTTCGTTGGGGAGAGACACTCTCAGGATTGTTATTCGTTAGCCCCATGTTAATCGGAGTGTCCATTCTAGTACTGATTCCAATTATCGCCACCATTGTTCTAGGGTTTGCCGATTGGAACTTCGTACAGGGGCTGGATGGAATCCGTTGGGTTGGGCTTCAGAATTTCGTGAACCTACTAGAAGACGAGATGTTCATTAAGTCTGTTCGAAATAACATTCTCTTTCTACTTACCGTGCCAATTTATATGTTGATTTCCATGGTTCTGGCTATACTAATCGACCGACATGTTTATGGTAAGGGATATTTCAAGGTCGCCTATTTCATGCCCTACATTTCTATGATTGTAGCTGTTGCTGTAGTATGGCAAGTATTATTCCAACCTTCCTACGGTCCGATTAATGAAATGCTGCGAGCGGTTGGAATCGCAAATCCTCCTAAATGGATTGCAGATCCGAACTTTGCACTAATCTCGATCATGATGATTTCGATATGGGTTTCCATTGGTTTCAACTTAATTATCTATATCGCGGGATTACAATCCATTCCGAAGGATTTATATGAAGCCGCTGAAATAGATGGAGCGAACGGATGGCGTAAATTCACGCGTATAACCTTTCCCTTGCTCTCACCCACGTCTTTCTTTCTTCTTGTGACCGGCATTATTTCAACTTTCAAAGTGTTTGATATCATTGCTGTTATGACGCAGGGTGGACCCATCGGTTCGACTACGATGATGGTCTGGTATTTATACGACACTGCCTTTGTTAATTTGAAAGTAGGATATGCCTCATCTATTGCAACCGTCTTATTTGGATTCGTGTTATTGATTACTTTAGGCCAATGGGCTGCTCAGAAAAAATGGGTCAATTATTAATGAAAGGAGAGATACGCATGCAGACACAAACGGGTATCAATTGGCAGAAAATGATTATAACCATTATCATGTTTGCAGTGAGCATTATCTTCCTACTCCCTTTCGTATGGATGTTAGTTACATCTTTCAAGATAGAAAAGGATGTATTCGTGTATCCTATTCAATGGATTCCGAGGCAATGGAATGTGATTGAGAACTATAAAGAAGTCTGGTTCGGTGAGTATCCGTTCTATGTGTATTACTGGAATTCGATTAAAGTGAGCGTTCTAACAACAATGACCTCCTGTATCGTCTCCGCTTTGGCAGCGTACGGATTCTCCAAAATACAATTTGCTGCAAGTAATGGACTATTTATTATCGTGCTGATTACATACATGATCCCAAGTCAGGCGATCCTAATTCCGCAGTTCATTCTATATCGAAATATCGGATTGTTCGATAGTCATATCGGTCTGATTATTCTAGGAAGCTTCAGTGTACTTGGGACGTTTATGTTAAGACAATTTTTCATGGGATTACATCAAGAGTTTATTGAATCCGCCAAAATCGATGGAGCAGGACACCTACGAATCTTCTGGTCGATTGCGCTCCCGCTGGTAAAGCCAGCTGTTGCAACGTATGCCATCTTGAGATTTATATGGACATGGAATGACTATCAGAATCCACTTATTTTCGTACGAAGCGATCGATTATTCACACTCCCATTAGCGATGCAGAAATTCACATCTCTAAGCGGAGAGTATTATTCACTCATTATGGCAGCTGCGGTATCATCGATTCTTCCACTATTGATCGTATTCATCATTGGACAGAAGAGCGTGATCGAAGGCATTGCACTTGGTGGAGTAAAAGGATAATAAGCTCAGCTCCCAATAATAGTAAAAATAATTCAAATATAGTAAATATAGTTGGATAAGATGGGCGTGTCTGTTCTATATAATGTGAATTGTTACAACGTAACGATATACAAGGAGGGGGATAGGGTATGAAACGAAAAGTGTTGTCAGTAGCCATCAGCGGGGTTGTATTGATTAGTCTACTATCGGGATGTGGCGGAAATAATAACAATGCTAAGGAAGGTAAGATTGCATCAGAAGGTAGTTCTGGGAAATCGGTCAATCTTCGATTGTATACGTATGGTACAGAGTCAGCCTATAACTGGAGTAAGACGCTGAAGGCTTATGAAGAGGCTACACCAGGAGTGACCGTTGAGCTAGTACAACTTAGTGAGAAAGGGGATACCCAAGAAGCCTCTAAGAAGCTAGATCTCGAAGCAGCATCTTCAGCAGATATGGATATTCTCATGTTCAGTGATCCTGCGGGGTACGCTCAGCGTGTAGCACTTGGAATGGCTGAACCACTAGATAGTTACATCGCCAAAGATGGATATACCGTTGAGAGTGACTATAAAGTGGATACTCATTTAAACGGAAAAGTGTATGCGCTTCCAGGAAAGTTCAATCCTTGGTATGTGCTTTTGAACAAAGATCATCTTGATGAAGCTAATCTCGAAGTTCCGATCGATTGGACATGGGATGACTATGCAGATTACGCTAAGAAGTTGACAAAAGGTGATGGCGCAAGCAAACGCTACGGTACTTATTTTCATGGGCCTCAAGGTGGTGGCTGGCTGGAATTCATTAAGTTAAAGATGGAGAATCAAGCACAGGATGCAGACTTTCTTAAGGCAGACGGTTCATCTAATCTAGATAGCCCATACTTTAAAGAGACGCTTGAACTGAGAGTGAGAATGGAGAAGGAAGATCAATCCTCCGTTCCTTACAGCGATATGATCTCCCAGAAGTTGAACTATCGTACGCAATTCTTTAATCAATCTGCTAGTATGATTACGATCGGAAGTTGGATGAATTCGGAGATCGGTGGAACGGATAAAGTACCTCTAACCTTTAACATAGCGGTGGCCCCATTTCCTAAGAATAATAAAGAAGACCCAACAGGGCTAACTCCAGTGACTACAGATTACGTAGCCGTAGCCGCAAATTCTAAACATAAGGAAGAAGCCTATAAATTCGTACGCTGGTACACAACAGAAGGACAGATTATTCAAGGTAAGAATATTCCTGCGTGGAATCAGGTAAAGAGTGAAAAGGTTGAAGAAATTATTGATACGATTCTAAGCAGTACTAAGAATCCAGAGAAAGTCGATAAGAAATCACTTGTTAATACACTTATATTGTCCAAAGCCTCATCCATTGTTCCCCCGGCTTCCTATCAAGCTGAAGTATTCAAAGCTGTTAATGAGGAGTATGAAAAGTTGATTCTTGGCAATCAGAATATAGATACGACGATTAAGAATGCTCAGGAACGAGTAACTAAAATAATTGATTCGAATAAAAAATAATGGATATAATGAATCCGAATCGGGGACGTACTTTAACGTCTCCCTTTTGCTTATTTGATCAGTGGATGGTGGAATCAAATCATGATAAACCGCATTAGGGACCTGGCACCACGTTCTATTCGTCACAAGCTTATCTTGGCATCAATCGCTTGTATTCTGGTTCCTGCGGTGTTCACCTTGCTCATGTTCAACTTTTTGACCGAAGAAGCAGTAAAGCGGCAGGCGATATCCAATGTAGAAGATTCACTAGAGTTAGTAAATGGGTCGGTGACGAATCTACTTAAAGGTATGCTAAAAACTGCGAATTACGTTCAGGTGAACTCGGAGTTAAATACATACTTCAAGATGGTCGCTTCGGGTAATGAGGAGAGTGATCCATACCATAAGTTCATGGCTGCCAACCGCGTTCTGGAGCAGTTAGACAGTTTGACCGTAGTTGGAGACAAAAGTTATGTAACCGTGTTACTTACAAATGGATCATATTTTATGAATTATTCTGTAAACGATTTCAACCCAATGGAAATTCTGAATGAACCATGGTTCGATCAGTTAAAAGAATTAAAAGGATTACAATCCTATTGGACCGAAGCTGAGCCGATAGCATTTCAAAATGATAAGTTCGATCATCTCTATCAAATCTCGGTTGCGCGCACATTAAGACTGGCTAATTCAGATATTTACGGTTACGTCGTTGTGACAGTCATGGAAGATCAGATCAACGAGATTATAAGTAGGCCATCCGCAGTGGATGACGCGATGTTAGTAAATGATTCAGGAGTAGTTATATCGAAGCGAGATCAGAATGACATTGGGACCACGATATCATATTTAGATATAGACAGCTCCAAAACTTCCTCCATTATCCGCATTCATGGTGAAGAATTCCTTATAGCACAAAAGAGGATAGCACTTGCTGATTGGCACCTTGTCCTAATGCAACCTTATGAAGATGCAATCGTAAATATCCGTTCCATTTTCAGTCGTGTGTTTATCTATCAGTTGATCTCATTTTTTGTTTTTCTCGTTCTGCTTATTGCCCTGGTTAGAGCATTCACGAAGCCACTAGTAAGGCTGGGTAAAGTCACAACTGCGGTGCAGAGAGGTAATCTGAAAGTACGCTCAGGTGTGCGTGGTCATGATGAGATTGGTCGTCTAGGCTGGTTGTTCGATCAGATGTTGGATCGGGTTACAGAGATGATTGCTGAAGTCTCGGATACCCAAGCACGCAAAAGAAAGGCAGAGCTGAAGATGCTACAAGCGCAGATCAACCCCCATTTTCTGTTCAATATACTTAACTCTATTCGAATGAAAGTCATGAAGCGGGGGGACTCAGAGAGTGCTCAAATGATTGGTTCACTATCCATATTACTTCGAATGACTATTAGTCGAGAGGAAGATGAAATATTCCTTCATGAAGAAATTGATCTCATATCCCACTATGTGAATTTGATGAATCTAAGGCAAAAGGAAGAGGTGAATCTTGAACTTGATATTGTTCCGGAGGCCTTTCTAGTTAAGGTGCCAAGATTCTTTCTTCAGCCGATCGTTGAGAACGCGCTAATCCACGGATTCGCTCAGAAATCGGGAACGATTGGTATTAAGGTTAATCAGGAGCAAGGGCATCTAGTCCTGACTGTGCAAGACAATGGAAAAGGTATGGAACCAATCCAAAAAGAAACTATTCTAAGAAAGATAGCGATTCATGTGCTTCACACGAATGTCGAGGAAGAGGGTAAGGGAGTATTCTCTGGAATAGGTCTACAGAATGTGGTAGAGCGAATGAGAATACTTTACGGAGAGGAGTTCACCATTAAAGTACACAGCGAACCAGAAGCAGGAACAATCATTGAGATGCATATACCGCTAGAGAGAAGGGATACGGAATGTATAACGTGATGTTAGTGGATGATGATTACCCTGTCATCGAACTGTTGTCTGATACAATTCAATGGGAAGAACTTGGGCTTCGCTTAATGGGAACGCATGAAAATGGTTGGAATGCCTGGGAGCATGCTCAGCGGGAGACTCCTGACATTCTAATTACCGATATCGGAATGCCAAGAATGAATGGTCTGGAGCTATCCGCACGTATTAGGGAATTGAAGCCAGATGTGCGAATTGTGATCTTGTCATGTCACAACGAATTCGAATATGCACAGCAAGCTATGCGTCTGAATGTACAGGATTACCTTATCAAGGATGTGTTGGTACCAGCAGATCTAGTTCAATTACTCCGTCGTTTCAAAGATGCTATGGATGTGGAGACGCATGCGGGCTCGATACAATTACACATGAGACATCTGTTCAGCGAAACGAAGGAGTTGCGCAAAGAACAAATTATTAAGAACTTCATCCATCAACCTCTAATCTCGGCAGACAAATGGAAGCAGGATGCGATAGAGTATGGGTTGTTTAGTGAGGGGGAATATTGCTTGCCAGTCTTCGGTTACCTAGAAGATTATCGGTTAGTCAAGTACCGGTTCTCATCTGATCAAACGTTGCATTTTGCGATAAGTAATGTGATGAACGAAGTGATGAATGGGTTAAAGCCAGAGGGGATTCATATCGGATACAACGTAAGGACTTCGGTTCTCCTTTTCTCTTATAGACCTAGCCTCAAAATGAATATTTACGATGAAACGATTTCTCATCTGAAGCTCATTCAGTCCACTTTGTTTAAAGTGCTTAAAGTTCGCATGTCTTTCATTATGGGCACCGGTTGTGATACGCCGGAAATTCTAAAGCAGAGATTGAATGAATTACTTGTGAATGAAGAACAGCGTTTTTACTTAGAAACAGGTGAGATTACAAAAAAGAGATCCACAACTGAATTCAATCTTGGACAGAATCTTTTCGCTTACTATGATCAGACTAGTTCAGAACTTCGTGAAGTGTTACTAGAGAAGCGATCGTCCAAAGCTCGAGAGGTTGCCAATGTATGTATTTCACTTATAAAGAAGGAAAGGTACCCATCAGAGATGGTTAAGGATTGGATGCTCAAGTTACTTCTCGATTTAAAACTTAAGTTATATTCACGCCAATCGATTCGACCCTCCTATTCGGCAGATACCCTACACAAAGAAATCGTGGATATAGATTCAATATCTGAGCTAGGTGTATGGTTGAATGAGCATCTAGAATCGATCGCAGCGGTGTCGGGAACAGGAGTCGGAGCAAGCAAAAGGGTGGAAGTGGCGGAGGCTTGTAAATACGTATCTCTTCGATTGAATACAAGAATTAGTTTAGATGAGGTGGCAGACCATCTCCATCTGAACTCTAGTTATTTCAGTAGGTTGTTCAAGAAGGAGTCAGGGATGACTTTTATCGAATACGTTACAGGGCTGAAGATGGAGCGGGCTAAAGAACTGCTGGATCAGACCAATAATACGGTAGGTACGATTTGTGAACTGCTCGGATATGACAACCAGAGCTATTTCATTAAGACATTTAAAGCCCATGCAGGTGTCACTCCGGTGGAGTACAGGGGATAGTAGAATCACAAGACTTAAATCTATTAAAAATACAGTCGATGGGTAGGTGGTTAGAAATGAAGACATTTGGTAAACATGAATGGTTAGAAGAAGCATGGACAAAATCATTAGAGAAAACACAGCGTAATAGTCAACGAATAGGGGCAGGATTCCCTCACGCGAGTCAAGGGGGTACTTATACATTAGAAGAGCCGTTCTGGTGGACAGCAGGTTTCTGGCCGGGGATATTGTGGCTTCTATACAACGATAGCCAAAATAATAGCTTGAAGGTTATAGCGGAACAATGCGAAGAAAAATTGGATGCCGTACTGAACGACTATGTACGTCTAGATCATGATCTGGGCTTTATGTGGACATTAACGAGCATAGCCTCGTATAAGATAATAGGTAACGAGATCTCGAAAGTGAGGGCCATGAAGGCCGCCAATTTCTTAGCTGCTCGATTTAACTTGAAGGGTCGGTACATCCGTGCTTGGAATCCGTGGTATGAAGGCGAAGACAATACTGGATTAGCTATTATCGATTGTGCAATGAATACCTCACTCCTGTTCTGGGCGTCCGAGATTAGTAGTGATCCTCGCTATCGCCACATCGCAGAAGCACATATGGATACTGTGCTTGAGCATTTCATCCGACCAGATGGATCTGTCTATCATATTGTGAAGTTCGATCCGCATACGGGAGAGTTCATAGAGGGAATAGGTGGACAGGGTTATGCACCAGAATCGGCCTGGTCACGGGGGGCTGCATGGGCGTTATATGGATTGACGTTAGCCTATCATCATACAGGTAAGAAGGCATATCTTGATGCCGCGAAGCGCGTTGCACACTTCTTCCTCAGTCGACTACCGGAAGATCTTGTACCGCACTGGGATTTCCGAGCGCCATTCGAAGAACGGAAATTCAGAGATTCATCTGCAGGTGCATGCGCAGCGAGCGGGCTACTATTACTTTCTGAGAAAGTGGATGAGCTAGAAGAGTCTGTCTATCGAGAACCAGCTGAACGAATGCTAGAATCACTGTACCAAAATTATGGTGCATGGGACGATACTAGCGAAGAAGGACTGATTCTTCATGGAACAAGCCATTATCCAGGTGGACAGAATGTTGACGTGCCACTAATATACGGAGATTTTTTCTTTGTGGAAGGGCTAGCACGACTAAGAGGTAAAGGACCGTTTTATTGGGAATAAGTTGTACATACAGATGTAATCGCATTCCAAATATCAGTTGGTATCGATAGAAGATTATACAGGAATCGTTAAGTGTGGAGAGTGGGTTATATGAATATGTATGGGAATCAGATTAGTCTAAATCCATTACAAACAAAGCAGGATATGGAAGAGGCATTCCGGCAAATTACCTACCCGTTAAAATCACATTATAGCGAGGGTAATACACGTTTACAAATAGGAAATACTGGATCTGGATGTCCATCATCCAGTGCAGAGATAGAAGGATTCTCGCGAGTACTGTGGGGACTTATACCGTTGCTAGCAGGAGGCGTTGAAGAGGGGCTCTGGGACATCTGTTTAGAGGGGATTCGTAACGGAACTAACCCTGAACATGTTGAATACTGGGGAGCTGTAGCTGATTATGATCAGCGACTGGTGGAAATGGCAGCGTTCGGGTTCGCCCTTGCGTTAATTCCTGATCGAATCTGGGGTCCCCTGAATGAACTAGAAAGACTTCATTTGTATCAATGATTAGATCAGATCAACCAACATCCTTGTCATGATTGTAACTGGTTATTTTTTAACGTACTGGTCAATATGGGCTTCCGTAAAATAGGACTTCCTTTCGACAAAGAACAAATGGAAAGCAACTTGAATCGAATCGATGATTTCTATATGTCTGAAGGTTGGTACTCTGATGGGGTCGGCGCACACGTCGATTACTACGGTCCATTCGCTATTCATTATTATAGTCTCTTATATGTGAAATTAATGGGTGAAGAGGATCCCGTGAGAACACGAATTTACAAGGAGAGAGCAATGGAATTTGCGAATGAATTCATCCATTGGTTCACACCTGAGGGTGCAGCTCTTCCTTATGGAAGAAGTTTAAGTTATCGATTCGCACAGTCGGCATTCTGGAGCGCAATGGCTTTTGCGGAAATAGATTCTCTACCGCTAGGAGTCATAAAGGGACTCATTATGCGTAATTTATGTTGGTGGTTCCAGCAACCTATATTTGATGCACATGGTGTGCTTACGATAGGGTATGCCTATCCGAATCTGATCTTGGCTGAGAATTACAATGCTCCGGGGTCTCCTTATTGGGCAATGAAGACATTTCTCCCCTTAGCTCTTTCTGAGGATCACCCTTTCTGGCAAGCGGAAGAGTTACCGTTACCACTGATCAGTAACATGAAAGTGCAGTTGCCTGCTCATTTGGTCATCTGTCGTGAAGAGGAGAATGGACATGTAACTGCATTTAACACAGGTCATTTATCATCGAATGAACACACACATACTTCGGCTAAATATGAGAAGTTCGTCTATTCAACGGCTTTTGGATTTAGTGTACCAAGAGCAGAGTGGGGGTTGTCCCAAGGGGCTTTCGATTCGATGTTAGCTCTAAGCGAATGTGACAACATCTTCCGTGTCAAAAGGAAGAATGAGGAGTCCTTCATCAAGGACAATGTGCTGTTTGCAAGATGGAAGCCTTGGTCCAATGTAGAGGTGAAGTCATGGATCATAGCAGGCCTTCCATGGCATATACGCATCCATAGGGTAGGGACACAGAGGCAGTTAGATGTGGCTGAGGGTGGATTCGCACTGGGGTTAGAGTTCGATCAAGTGGCATCCTTAAGCGAGATCGGAGTGATAGCATCCAATTCTCATGGGAAAAGCGGCATTCGTAATGTAAAGGGGTATACGCAAGCTGATATTATTTATGCAAATGCGAATACGAACATTATGCAGACCCGAACAGGGATTCCAACGCTACAAGCAAGGTTGGAGTCAGGTGTCCATTGGTTGATATCCGCTGTACTCGGTGAGTCAGGAACATCAGGCAAGGAACGATGCACACAAATTGATCCCATGGATTCATTGAATGTGCGTATCGAAACCAAAGAGATCATGATTACGACGCAGCGTGGAATGTTAATTACAATCAAGATGGACTGAATGATTTGAATGTAGTGTACAGAAGTGGCGTAAGTGGCGGAATTGTAAATGTAAATATTTTCATTACATTAGAATTAAACAAATAGGAGGTTTTGATATATCATAAAGAATAGAAATGATTTGGATGGGCATGACGTAACATATAAAGAAGTAGAAAGAGGCTGAGACAGATGAGTTATCTGAAATGGTTAGAAAGCTGGTATGCAAGTTATTGTGATGATGAATGGGAGCAAACCCATGTATTGAAGATTGAATCCATAGATACGCCAGGATGGAGAGTGACCATTCCATTACTTGAAACGGAATTGGAAGGTAAACCTTTAAATGAAATTATCCTCGATCGAGATGACAATGACTGGGTAAGATGTTGGATTAAAGAGGGTTATTTTGAAGGTGCGGGTGGATTACGTAATCTAGAAGAGATGATACAGCTCTTTAAGGAATGGGCAGAAGGATAGGTTAGAGATTAGAGATACCTATTTTCTCAATGATTATGATGGAATAGAAGAATAGTGTTTATTTTTAAAAGCAGATGTTGAAAGGTGAAACCAATGAAAATAGCTTTTTTTGATTCAGGATTAGGCGGATTAACGGTACTAGCTGAGGCCATCAAGCAACTCCCACAGGAGGAGTATATTTATTATGCGGATACACTTCATGTTCCTTATGGAACCAAATCAACGGAAGAAGTAAAACGGTATGTAAAAACTGCAATTGAAACGCTGATGAAAGAACAACAAGTGAAGGCGATCGTCATAGCTTGTAACACGGCAACCAGTATAGCGGTTGCAGAATTAAGAAGTACTTATCGTATACCCATTGTGGGTATGGAACCTGCTGTTAAACCGGCTATAGAGATAACTAGATCAACGGGAAAAAGAGTGCTTGTCTTTGCTACTCCGTTGACTTTGAGATTATCTAAGTACACAGATTTAGTATCTAGAATAGATGATCAATGCATCGTAGATTCGTTACCATTACCCGAGTTAGTTGAATTCTGTGAGGATTTAAATTTCGATACGGATACGATAGTAGAGTACTTCAAGTGTAAACTATCAGAATTCGATCTCAGTACATATGGAACGATTGTTCTAGGGTGTACGCATTATCCCTTTTATAAAGACATATTAACACAAATGTTACCCGATCATATTCATATCGTTGATGGAAGTAAGGGTACTGTGAATCGATTAAGAAAAGTGTTAAAAGGTAATCTTCAACGGAATGCTCAAGGAGAAACGAAGACCACCCTTTTATGCTCGAGTCGTGATTCAGGATACGTGCTAAAGATGGAAAGAGCACTGGGAATCGTCTTAAATAAAGTAACGTAATTGGGTGATAACGAAATGTTATCTTTAGAAAAAAAGGTTTCTATTTTTCCAATATTTATGTTACTATGAATTTTAATTAAATACGTTAGATCACTAGGGGTGCTATTTGGCTGAGACGGAATGGATAATTCCAAACCCTTTGAACCTGATCTGGATTATACCAGCGTAGGGAAGTGAGCTCAAAGACATGGTTATCATAAGTTTTGTATGCGTATATACGTTTACATTATTTTTACTATAGTTATAGGGCCACCTTCTATGTAGAAGGTGGCCCTTTTTGTTGATTTCTATGTTTACATGTTGTTAACGAGAAGAGTAGTCAGGGGGAAGGGAGGTTGATTGCAGTGACGGCGAGAGAGTTACATGTGATCTCTAATGGTCAATCCAATTTGGAGCACTTTGCGAAGATAGCAGCGCTTATACATCCTTATGTGACTGCCTTTCATTTACGGGAGAAATTATGCAGTGCGTCTGAAATCTGGGAAGGAGCACTAGCTATGAATGCAGGTGGAGTTCCTCTCAGTAAAGTAATAATTAACGATCGAGTGGACATTGCTTGGGCGACGGGTGCGCTGGGAGTCCAATTAGGTAGCCATAGCTTACAAGTACAGGTAGTAAGGCGAGATTTTCCGAGAATGTTAATAGGACGTTCTGTTCATGATGTCGATGAAGCAGTAGCGATGTGCAATGAAGGTGCTGATTATTTGATGTATGGGCATATCTTTCCGACAGATTCTAAGCCTAACCAGGCAGCCAGAGGAATACGAGCATTAGAGGAAGTGGTGCAAAAAGTTTCTATTCCAGTTATTGCGATTGGAGGGATTAAGCCGGATCATGTGCATCAGATCATGACATCTGGAGCTGCTGGTATTGCAGTATTATCGGGTATTACAGAAAGCCATAATCCCTTAAAGTCCGTAAAAGACTATCGTGAGGCATTAGACAGTCAAAGTATATGGGTTCTAAAGGAGTGATTTCGAAGCGAAAGATGAAGTAAGTACTTACAAATGAAGGAGGACAATGATCAGATGAAGCAAATAGAACATATGAGGGGCGATGCGAATAGAAGAGGACAGTCAAGTCGATGCTCCTGAATTGTGCGCAGCATTTGCACAAGCTGCAGTAGCCCTTGGAGCACAAATAAAAGAGTTTACTGAGGTGAAATCATTCCTTCAGGAGTGTGGAGCGGATCTCTTCTTGCACAGGTTGGAGTAACATGTCCAATTTATCCGGTTAAGGGAGAGTGTTTCTCTGTTTTGAGTCATATCCCACTACTTCAATCCACAATAGTTAGTCACGGATGCTATTTAGTTCCGAAGAAGGGAGGACGTATCGTGGTTGGAGCAACGGCGAACGCACATAGCTATGATCGAAGGGTATCTCTAGGTGGCATCTCCAAACTGTTAGATGCAGCGAAGCGACTCTTACCAGATATTGTTGACGCAGAGTGGGAGCGTGTTTGGAGCGGTTTACGTCCACAGACACTGGATGGGTTACCTTATTTGGGTGAACATCCTCAGTGGAAAGGATTATATGTTGCAACAGGTCACTATCGTAATGGTATTCTACTTAGTCCAATGACTGGGAAGCTTGTAGCAGATTGGGTCGAAGGAAAGAAGGAAGAGGAGCTTTCTCTAGAGGCTTATCGAGTAGATCGGCATGAGAAAAGTGTGCTAGACAAGGAAGGGGCTCCAGTATGATGATCGAAGTTAATGGAGAACGAATTGATATTCCTAATGATTGTAGGAAAATGGCAGACGTATTAGTACATTTTGGCTTGGAGAACAAGATGCTTATTTTCGAGTTGAATAAGCAAATTTTAGAAAAATCAGATCATGACAAGACGCATTTATCGGATGGAGACCGAGTTGAGATCGTTCATTTTGTAGGGGGTGGCTAACATCTGGAAGATAGCTACAACAGCAGAAGAGGCGGTTCGGAGTGCTAAATTAGCGAAGGCATCTGGATTATGCGATATGATTAAGGTTGAAGTGATTGGGGATTGGAAGACGCTGTTACCCGATCCAGTGGAGACGTTAAAAGCCTCAGAGATGTTATTACATGAAGGATTTATCGTTCTGCCCTACACATCAGATGATGTGTTGTTAGCCAAAAGGCTACAAGATTTAGGTGTTCATGCCATCATGCCGGGTGCGTCACCCATTGGAACAGGTCAAGGTATCATTAATCCGTTGAACCTATCTTTTATTATTGAGCAAGCAACAGTTCCTGTCATTGTGGATGCAGGGATAGGAAGTCCTGCGGATGCAGCATTTGCTATGGAGCTTGGGGCAGATGCCGTATTACTTAATACTGCTGTTTCAGGGGCACAAGATCCGGTGAAGATGGCCTTAGCCATGAAACTTGCTATTACAGCAGGTAGATTAGGATTCGAGGCAGGCAGAATTCCGAAGAAAAGGTATGCCTCCGCAAGTAGTCCGATGGAGGGTTGGAGTAGTACTTAAGTAGAGTAACTTTTGTTTGTTACTAGCGTAATTCACATGATATCAAGCAGCCTAGCGGAGAGATCTGTCTAGGTTTCTTAGTGATGATTTTACCGTTGATGAAGTTTGTACCATTATTTGTTATATTTAGTAAAATGATAATAAAGGATGGGGTAATGATGATTCGGTTATGTGGTGTAAATGATATAGAGACAATCTATGATATTATTAATGATGCTGCGCAAGCCTATAAAGGAATCATACCTAAAAATCGATATAAGGAACCCTATATGACTCTAGATGAATTAAATGAAGAGATTAATGATGGAGTGTTACTTTGGGGATACGAGATAGATAATGAGATTGTTGGCGTGATGGGATTGCAAGAGAAAGGCGAAGTTTCACTGATACGTCATGCTTATGTACGAACAGATCAGCGTAGTAAAGGGATCGGGGGGAATTTATTATCTTTTTTGATTAGATATACGAAGAAGACCATACTGATCGGTACTTGGGAGTCGGCATTCTGGGCCATCGGATTCTATGAGAAATATGGATTTCAGGTTGTATCTAAGGAATCTAAAGAGAACTTATTACGTCAATACTGGCATGTGCCGTATGAACAGATTCAAACATCTGTCGTGTTAACAAATGAGCCTAGTTTTAATTGAATTGTATTAAGGAGGAAAATGCATGATGAAAATAATAAAGCAGTATCTACCTAGTATCTTGATCGCACTTGTCGTATCCATTGGGGTTCGCACCTATGTCGCAGAAGCAATGAAGGTACCTACGGGGTCCATGATCCCTACGATTCATATCAACGATCATCTGATTGTGGAGAAATTAATGTGGATTACAAATCTAAATCACGGAGATATCATTGTATTTCAAGCTCCAACAGAAGATAAGAAATATGTTAAAAGATTAATTGGATTACCTGGTGATGAAATTGAAATAAAAGAGGGAGAACTCTATCGCAACAACCAGATGGTGAGTGAACCCTATATAAATGAAAAAATGAATTATAACTATGGACCTATCGTTGTACCTGCAGATAAATACTTTTTCTTAGGTGACAATCGGAATAATAGCTTTGACTCCCATGCGTGGGTTGATCCTTTTATAGATAAGGAAAAATTGATTGGAAAAGTCATGATTGAAATCCCTACACATGCTTGGTTCGATTAACCAATAGGAAGGAGTCACTCCAGTGATGAGTCAGTTCGTTCAAGCCCGTTCGAAAGAAATCCTATATCATGAACAATTCTATGCAGAGACAGAGCTTTTTGAAGCAGGTAGTTGGTTGGCGCGCCCCGTAAAAATAGTTATGGATACCTTGAACTTACTCAATATGGCTAATATTTCGGTGTTGGACTTAGGATGTGGGGTAGGACGAAATAGTATTCCTATCGCTCAAGAGGTTAAGAATAATAATGGCACGGTTACTTGCGTAGACCTAATACCCTCTGCCATTGATTTACTTCATAAGAATGCGTTGAAATATGAGGTTGAAGATATTATCGTAGCGGAAGTTGCAGACGTTGAAAAGTATGATATGCCCACAGACAAATATGATTATATCGTGGCTTGTTCCTGTCTTGAGCACGTAAGTTCAGAGGAAGCATTCCTATCTCAACTAAAACAGATGCAGACAGGAACAAAGAATAACGGGATTCATTGTATATTAATGAGCACAGACGTTAAGGAAATCGAGGTTCATTCAGGATTAGAGCATCAGGGGCTTATCGAATTAAATCTGACGACAGAACATGCCTTCTCGTTATTAAGGGATACATACCATGATTGGAACATCGTGAAAGAACATCAAATACAACAAGAAGTGATTGAGAATATAAACGGTACCGAGATTATTTACAGAAGCCAATGGATTACATTTGTTGCCGTTAAACAGATACAGATTCCATAAAATGATGTTAAAGAAATAAAAAATTGAAGACATGTGTCGAACATGGTATGATTTCTTGACGTGTCCTTCTAGTGGAAGAAGGAAATTATACATGAATGAATCCCAGCAGATGAGGGTATGGAGGAATTGAAAGTGGAACCATTTCAACAGAATAAGGATGCATGGAATACGGGAGCGTATCAAGCTTGGGTTAATCGCTTCGGTACACCGAATGAAGCAGCACAGAAGATCATAGCTGATCCAATCAAAAGAATTGGTAACGCGTTCGAACATATGAATGGTGTCAAAGATAAGAAAATAATCAATCTACTTGGATCAAATGGAAATAAAGCCGTAGCGCTAGCCTTATTAGGTGCCGATGTTACGATTGCTGATTTCTCTGTTGAGAATGAAACGTATGCCTTAGAATTAGCAGATGCAGCCAAAGTTAAGGTTGAATATATTGTCTCGGATGTACTGAAGTTACCTATGGACAGGTTATCTGGAACGTTCGATATCGTGTTTATGGAGTTTGGGATTCTTCATTATTTTGAGGACTTACGCCCATTGTTTAAAGTGGTATCTGACCTTCTTGTTCAAGGTGGTCGATTAGTTCTGCAGGACTTCCATCCGATCTCAACGAAATTGATTTCATCAAGAGGCACAACAGCTAATATCAGAAAGCATAAAGTTACGGGTGACTATTTCGATACATCTCTTGAGGAAAAAGAAATATCATTCTCTAAATTCACTCCTTCTGAGAATAAAGAACCTGTTGTTCAGACTGTTCGACTAAGAAAATGGACCATTGGAGAAATTGTAACAGCCGTTGCAAGTGAAGGGCTATTTATTAAAGTCTTTGAAGAATTACCTAACCTTTCATCTGATGTATTCGATAAAGGTATCCCGAAGACGTTTACCATTGTTGCTGAGCAAATGTAATCTAAGGATTAACGGAAATTGAATACCACTTACGTGGATGAAAATTATAAACCCTACCGTGAATATAACGGTAGGGTATTTGTATTTTCATATTATATGTTATGGTATAATTTACCTCGAAATGGTTGGGCGAAATCACTATTCTAATCTACCAAAAATCGAAAGGAAAATGATATGGAGGAGACTAATGAACGATAGCTATTCCCAGTACTAGAAACTGAGAGATTGCTACTAAGAGAGATTCAGATTCAAGATGCGGCATCTATGTATCACATCTTTCCATTCGAACGCTAGAGAAGCAAGGATTTAAGAAGGAAGGGTTACTAGAAGAGAGTACGCTTTTTACAGAAATGTATATCAAGATCTATGGATGCTCTCATTATTAAAGAAGAATATTGCATAACTACATAAGGGAGAGTTACGAATGGAACCAGAGTTAATAGAGGAGCAATATAGAAATCTCACGCAAGATTATTCTGGATTAGGTGGGTGGTTAGTTCTAGTATAGATCGGATTATACTTCAGCTTGATTAAGTTGTTGGTACGGTTGTTTCAATCAATAATAATAATTTCTTCTGACAATTGGGACTTATTCACTTCGAAAGAATCAGAGTTCTATCATCCATTATGGAGATCTTTTCTTACATTTGAAATTGCGTATAACATTTTGTTTATATTGTTTATCGTGTATATCCATTTTTGAAGACGAGATCAATCATCGAGGACAGATTCGTTTAATTAGTAAGAGAACATAGTATAGTTTCACGCTCTTGCCGGAAGGGGAATATGATGAAAGCATTAATACTAGCTGCTGGTTATGCAACAAGGCTCTATCCAATCACGAGAGATAAACCTAAATCATTATTACCTATTGGAAACCAGACTATTCTAGATTATATGATAGATCAATTAGAACAATTAAATGAGATATCTGAAATCTACATTGTAAGCAACGATAAGTTCTATCAGGCTTTTGTGGATTGGGCTAATTCAAGAAAGACCACTACAATCATTAACATCATAAATGATGGAACAACTTCTGTAGAGAATAAACTAGGCGCTATAGGCGATATTCATTACGTGATTGAAAAAGAGAAAATACAAGATGATCTTATCGTGTTAGCGGGAGATAATATATTCACATTTGATCTTAAGGATTATATCCATTTCTTTCATGAGGAATATAGAGACAGTATTTTAGTTCAACAACTAGATCGATTGGAAGACCTGCAACGTGTGGGTGTCGTAGAATTAGATGCATCGTGCAGTGTGTTATCTTTTAAAGAAAAACCGAAACAACCGAAGACCAACATAGGTGTGTTCGCCATCTATATTTATAGACAAGATACGTTACCGTTGTTCAAGCAATATTTAAGTGAAGGTAATAATCCAGATGCACCTAGTTATTTCCCGGAATGGTTGCATGTCAGGAAAGAGGTCAAGGCCTATTTCGCCAATGGAGATAGCTATGATATAGGGACTCATGAAGCATACAAGGAAGTTCAAGAACTCTTTAATATTTCAAAGTAAACGAGGCGAAGAGGCTTATGATTACTATTTATGATTGGTTTGGTTATGAATTGCCTATTAAGGAACGTTATCAGTTAATAAAAGAAGCCGGATTTGATGGTGTTTTATTATGGTGGAGTGAAGGGTTTGGCCGGACCGATGATTACCGCAATGGCCCACAACTTGCGCGGGAAGCGGGTCTTGTTATAGAAAATATCCACACACCCGTCCAACATGAAAACGACCTCTGGCTTGACAATCTGGAAGGTGAAGCCTTAACTGACTGTTATTTGCAATGTGTTGCAGATTGCGCCGGATTTGAGATTCCGACAATGGTGGTGCACCTGCCTCACGAAGATAATCCATATAACGCATTGGGACTCGATAGAATCAAGAGAATCGCTGAAAAAGCTGAACAGTTTGGTGTCAATGTTGCGTTTGAGAATTTGAAAAATATTACCAATTTGGCGTATATGCTGGAGCAAGTGAATTCCCTACGTATCGGATTCTGTTATGACAGTGGACATCACTACCACTACTATCCGAATAAAGATTTATTATCCATGTATGGTTCCCGGTTGATGGCAATCCATTTACATGATGATAACGGAAGCTATGCCCAGCACGGGTTACCCTTTGACGGCACGATTGATTGGTCTACAGTTATGAAAGAAATTGTGAGAACGGGTTATTCCGGTGCGACTGCAATAGAAGCTATGAATTGGGACTATGAGGATTTATCGACTAAAGAGTTTTTACATAAAGCGTTTGAGCGAGCAATAAGACTAGAAGCATTAAGGGGTTCCTATGAGTTCATCTAAAATAAAATTATTTTTAATTCTGAATGTTATATTCCTAATTGTGGGCTGTAATAATGGCAATAAGGAGAGAGCTGTTAATGAATTCTCAATCTATTTGGTAAAAGACTTATCTACAACTGAAGCTATGAGTAAAAAGCTTGATGATCTTCCACTAGAAACAATACCTGTGCTTACCGATAAGGAAATTAGAACATATAATTGGACAGAACATGAATTTACAATGAAGGAAGGCATTAGTTTAGAGGGAAAGTTAGAAGCGAAGGTACCAGCAAGCGGTAAACCTTTTGTTGTAGTAGTGGGAAATGAAAGAATATATCTAGGGACTTTTTGGTCCCATTTATCTTCTCAATTTTTGGATCTTGATATTCCGAGTATTGCTTCTAATTGGCTTAAAAAAAGTGATAACGATATTTACAAAATAGACTCTGGAAAAATTCAAGATCCTAGAGATGATACTAAAATATTTGAGGCATTAAAAGAATTAGGGACAGTTATTAATTTTTAATTATTCTATTGAGTGCTGAGTACTAGCAATTTGAAATCTAAAACAAAAAAGAATCGCCGCTCACTCCTAAAATGGGAGTGGAGCGGCAATTCTTTATTTGAGAAGTATTTATGAATGATCTTAACTGTTGCCATGTCAGAGGCTAGATAAACAGCCTATTTTAATATGATTGTTTTGTCACCACTTAATGTGTGTAAAATAACTTCAGTTTCATATACCCAAGTTGGACTTTGAATATTAAGCAGATCCATAGCTTTATTATCGTGAGTATCTCGTACCATTATATTTAGATCTGATTTATCCAATTTCGTAAGTAAGAGTCCCATAAAAGATTTTCTGTAAAATTCATAAATAAAAGTAGTTTCACCTAAAGTAGCTGATCGATGTTTAATCATGAGCGTTTCTGTTCTTCTGGGTGAATGAATATTATCATATTGCCAAGAAGATAGAGAATTAAAAATAAGCACAATAACAATATATATGCCTAGCACAAAAGAGAGAAATGAGGGTAGGATATATAACCACCATCTGTTATAAGTGAATGCTATAAACATTAAAAATCCAATGTTAATGATTAGCGGTATAATGTAGCCACTCCCTATAAACAAGCTCACACTATAATGATTGAAATGTGCAAAAACATAGAGGAGATCAAGTGCAAATATCAAAACTGCAGTAATAACAAATGGGTGATATTTAGGGGAAGTTTTATCTTGCATTCATGCCTCCTGAATTCGATTGATTTAAAAATACAATGAATCATAAGTTCTAAGTTAATTGAGCATTTTGCATAATTCATTTTTCAAGAGAGAGACAAGGTTAGACCTCATACTAATTGAGTTTTTGAGAGAGTGTAGGCGTAAATGGACAGACGGGCAGAATTTTCGGAAGGTTGAAAATTTAAGCGGCGTTTGTGACTCGTTGTCTCGATACAGCCAGCGCAGTAGCAAGAAGCACAATCGCATTCAAATATTGGTGAGTCGTGACTTTTTGAATGCCCCAAACATGCAATTGGTCTGCGGTTAAATAAGTCTTCATACAGAATTACAGCGTTCTACACTGGTTCGCTTGTTGTAGAGTTCCTTCCAGCCCCTGCTTTCTCGGTGCGGCATCGCATAGCGACGAAGGTCTTGCTGAGTGTCGACCTTGACCACCATCCCATAATTGGAAGTCGAGCAAGCTACCATACCCAAAGGGCACTCGACTTTTCCAGTGGCGTGCGGACAACGGAATTTCAAACGTTCGTTCTCCTGACCCCAATACGTCATCGTAAACCCCATCGAACAGCAAGGTGTTCCTTTGGTTGTCATGCCTGCAGGTGGTTCCCTTTCATTCCGTGGATTCATTGGAATAATCGCTTGGGTGGGGGGCCCTCGTCCCCATCGTTCACATGTGCGGGTGTAACTTTTAGGGCAATCGGAAGTTCACTCTTGGTATCGACGGCCAGATGCAGTTTGTAGCCAAACCACTTGACTTTATTGCCAAAGGTGTCGAGCTTCACTCCCAGTTGGCATTGCCTGTAAGTTCGCTTTTACGTTTCGGTTCCTTTTTCTCATAGGCGTGGATGGCTGCGCTGTCGATGGCAATATGGGTTCCGTCATTGAGTTCAGTTTCCTGGCACTGAGAGACGAGATCCTCAAACAACCACTGCGCAATACCTTTTTGGGTCAAATCGGTAAACACACGACTCAAGGTTGCAATGGAGGGCGCGGATCGATCCAGTCGTAACCCACACTGGTAACGGAAACGAAGGTCAAATTCGAGTCTGCGTTGCAAACCGGTGAACGTGTCGATGTTCTCCAAAGGGGCAGCGAGCAACGCGCAGAGAATTCCTTCGCGGCAGTGGCCATCCGCTCCTCGGGGTGAAGGATTTCTCAATTTTTTCGCGTAAGGACGAAGGTCGAGTGCACTGAAAAAGATAGGTAGTCGTTCTTTAGAATCGATTTTTTGCAGTTCCTCAAAGGAAAATAGACTTTCTTGGAGAATATACATAGTGACTTCACTCCCTTGGGTTTTCTCGTTTGGTCACTTGAAAACTTCTCCAAGTTGGGGTGAAGTCCTTTTTTATGCTCAAAAATCCTTTGTGTACCAAGGGCTTAGATTAATGCAAAATGCTCAATTATATACTGATCCTTAAATTGTTAAGTGACATTAATTTAACTAATAAATTAGAACAACAAAAAACCTGAATAAAGATCCATTCAGGTACAAGAATCAGTGAGTATTAAGCTGCTAATTTATTTCAATTACCTCACCAAGAAAAATAACGTTATAACACCTCAAGTTTCAAATTATTGTGGGACATTTACTTTTGTACCATCTGGATAAAAAATATCTCCACGAACAGGTGTATTTATTTTTGTTCCATCAAGATTGAAAATATCAGTACGAATTGGATCATGGCTATCATAATTCTTTAATCCTTCTACTTTTATTGTATTATTACCGAAGGAGGAGTATAACATTAAACTAAATATACCTGCTATAATACCTGGAATCAATAAAAAATTTCTCAATAAAACACACCTCCATAAATATAACAATAATTTATAATGGTAAATAATTCAATTTAATTAACACTATCTTGTTGAATAACATACTCTTCAATGACATTCCACATCGAACCATCTAGGCCATGTGTTGCGCCCAATTGTCTCTCTTTTTCATCTTTTCATCGGGTGTCTTGTTAACGTATCTCCATCTTATCATATATTTGGAAATTTAATGCATGTAAATTACTATTCGTGCGTTTTTCTTTTTATTTACTATACCTGCAAATACGGCTGAGTTTTTAAAGTCCTTTTTAATTTCGGATTATCAACGATTTCAGATAGTTTTAATATATTAGAGCATCCCATCCGTTTTTTTCCTCAACTCCGTTTTCTTCATCCATATATAACCATACCCTTCGATCCCTACACTATTTAAACGTGTATGTAAATAGGGAAGCAAGGAGCGTATATCATTTTGGGTAGTAATCGCTTCTATAAGAGCTTGCTCCTTATCAATAGAGGTATTAAAATTAGCTGGAGGGTTGCCTTCTCCAGTGTAAAGAATTCGGATATATTCCGTACTAATGGCGTTTGAACGCCGCATTTTTTATTATAACCATGAGAGGGGTCAGTAATAATCAAATGAAAAATTATGGTTTTCCCAGTAGTTATAGGTGACTATTCGATATCCGCAGTGGTCTTGTTTTAGTTCTTCAATCTAAATTTATATGGACCTTCATAAGTATAGAAAATGACTGTATTTTCACTTATCCACTCCGGTGTTTCAAAGCCAAAAATTTCGTTTGGAGATAGAGGAGAAAAGCGTGGACCCTCAATTTTTATTACATTTTTTGAAAGTTCTTTCATGAAAAGTCCCGGTTTATTTTGATATATTCTGTAGCTTGAGAAGCGTGCATCGCCAAGATCACTCCGATATTTAATGATCACGGATTGACTCTTTTGTGGAGAATAAATTTGTACGTAACGATAGTTGTGAAATAATTGGGTGCCTAAGCTTCTTATTAATAAAAAAAAGCATATTAAAATAGCTATAATTATAACTCCTAGAATACTTCCTTTACTTTTACTGACTAATAAAAGTAACATGCAAATATTTAGAATAATAGGAATTAAATTATTACTTTTATTAAAGACAACCACGTAATAGTCTCCTCCAGTTATTGTTAGAAAGAATAGAATAATGTCCATTGCCAGTACAATAATTATAAAAAAAAGTAAAACTTTTCTTCCAATGCTTGATATCATGGCTCAAACTCCATTTCTTAGTATAATGGTTTTCAATTTTATAATAGAACTATACCTAAGCTTGCTAAACCGCATCAAACGGTATAAGTGGTATTTAACATCATTCTTGCAATTTATCAATGTATTGATAGAATAACAAATAGGAGTCACGGATAGATTTAGCAGATATCTCTTCATCATATAGTCATGAGGAAAATGTGGTAGCTAGCCATTCTCCAAGTACACCATTGATTCGATTCATCGAAAGTCCTTTTTCCAACAGATTTTATTATCTCTTGGACATATATCTTTTTAGCAGGTGCATTCTTCTCCTTCAACTGATTTTCTATCACGATCAACGCTACCCTATGCAAATATACAATTTTCTAAGTTTTTTTATGATCTTACTTAATTGTTGAAATCGCCCTGGCACGTCCCCATTATAAAGAAGCAATTTAATTTCTGTCTCTATAATTATTCTAACGTTAGTTTTGTAGAAAAGTTTAAGAAACATTGTTAGATATCCGAGCAAATGTTGGTTTCTTACCGCTTGCGCTATTGCTCCATCTAAGTTAATCCTACTGTTCTATGATGAAATATAACCATTAATATTTCAATAAAAGGAGGATTAAGAATGCGTTATGTAATTATGTTTTTTATGTTTGTTTTTTTCTTACTGGTTGTTCACAGCAAAATAGTTCTAATACAGTTAAGAGCACTAATATTACTAACTTAAATTCAAAAAATGATAGATCTTCTACCGATGAGAACGTGAATTCTACGAACGCAGTTGTCTCTATCGACATTTCCGAATATATTAATGATGTTAAATATGATTTCATTCTACAAGAATTAGTAAAAAACTTAAATGCGATTACAAACAAAGATAAAATATCATTTGAAGAAGGATTCGTCAATGAGATCAGTGCCAAAGCCAATCTATTTTGGATTGAAACTAAAGAAATTCAATATAGTTTTTTTGGCAAGCCAGAGATTATAGATAGAGAGGCTGATCTTAGTAGAGTAGATATTTATGTTCAATACAGGACTAATGGGAAGGACGAAAAAGGTACTACTTTTAATTTTGTGAAAAATGATCTAGGGGAATGGAAAATAGCTCAGATTGATTAAGTTCTGAAATTTACACTTAAAAGTTTAACAGCGGATAAAAACGTAATCAAAATATTCTCTGAAGATATAACTAAGTACGGGACAACAGCTTAGTAATCAAACCCAAATTTGAAAAAAGGAGTGAACAGATGAAAACTATAAAAATATGGATTGAATTAGCGCTAGCAATAGTTATGATTGTTGGATGCACCAATAAGACCGAGATATCTAACCCAATTGAGGAAAATTCGCAAAATAATCTAAAAGAAAAGACAACAAATGGCGGAAAAATTGATTTGTTACAATACTATTCTCCAAATCAAGAGGGAAGAATAAAGATGACTTCAAATAGAATTACATGGTCAGACAAAGATGTTACCTTTATAGCCGATAAGCGAGATGCCACAGAAGAAGAAAAAGCTGAAAGTATGTTGAGAATCAGTTCAATAACTGTTGCGAAAGGGAATGAAAAGTACAAAATTCAAGTGAATCCAAATCCTATTGATATTTACTCGGTATCTTTATCATCCTCAAATCAATATTTAGCTGTTTCTCTATATTACAATTTTGGGCACAAATTAATGTTAATTGATCTATCAAGTGGAGAATATTCTATTTTAAATGATATTTTAAAATCTGCGGGTAAAGGAACCGTTGAAAGCATCAGTGCAAATAATTGGTCACCTAACGGGAGAAAACTAGCATTTAGTTATGGTAAGATATCTGAATCGAAATTAGCTATATTTGATGTGGAAGAAAGGAAATTTAATTATATATCATTGGGAAAAGATTATTTAGGTATTTATCGGATTATGTGGAGCAAAGATGGTGCCCACTTTGATTATATAAGTGATTTTCCACAGGAATCCTTGAAATTAAATAGATATAACATAAATGAAAATACAATAGATTTTATAAGTGATATTACTGATGACGAATTAATGAATTTAAAGAGAGTTGGGTCAACTCAAATTTTAATGGATAATTAAATTTAGTGGCATCTGAAATCCGAGTGACTCGTGCTGTTGCTGAGGGAGCTCCAGTGAAGATAATATAATATTTATATATATATCTAACATCTATAATTTAATGAGTGTCTAATGAGAGGGGTTCTTATGAGGTCATCCAAAATAAAATCACTTTTAATTCTGAATGTTATTCTATTCCTAATTGTTGGCTGTAATAATGGCAATAAGGAGAAAGCTGTTAATGAATTCTCAATCTATTTGGTTAAAGACTTATCTACAACTGAAGCTATAAGTAAAAAGCTTGATGATCTTCCATTAGAAACAATACCTGTACTTACCGACAAGGAGATTAAAACATATAATTGGATAGAGCATGAATTTACAATGAAGGAAGGCCTTAGTTTAGAGGGGAATTTAGAAGCGGAAGTACCAGTAAGCGGTAAACCTTTTGTTGTAGTTGTTGGAAATGAAAGAATATATCTAGGAACTTTTTGGTCCACGTCCTCTTCCCAATTTTTAGATCTTGATATTCCGACGATCTCATCTATGTGGCTTAAAAGATACGATAACGATATGTACAAAATACGCTCTGGAAAAATTCAAGATCCTAGAGATGATACTAAAATATTTGAGGCATTAAAAGGATTAGAGAAAGTTATTAATTATTAATTATTCTAGTGAGTGCTTAACTGTCGACATGTCAGAGGCTAATATGATTGTTTTGTCACCACTTAATGTGTGTAAAATAACTTCAGTTTCATCGACCCAAGTTGGACTTTGAATATTAAGCAGATTTATAGCCTTATTATCGTTAGTAGTATCTCGTAAAAAAAATATTTAGATCCGATCTATCCAATTTCGTAAGTAAGAGTCCCATAAAGTATCTCTGTAAAATTCATAAATAAAAGTAGTTTCACCTAAAGTAGCTGATCGATGTTTAATCATGAGCGTTTCTGTTCTTCTGGGTGAATGAATATTATACATATTCCTAATAGTTTTCAATTAGTTTAAAGTGTTAATATAGTTGCTTGGGTGATGTCTTCGTACCCGCATGGCTCTTGTGTTAGTTCTTCAATCTAAATTTATATGGACCTTCATAAGTATAGAAAATGACTGTATTTTCACTTATCCACTCCGGTGTTTCAAAACCAAAAACTCCGTTTGGAGATAGAGAAGTATAACGTTGATCCTCTATCGTTATTTCCTTTTTTGTAAGTTCTTTCATGAAAAATCCCGATTTCATTTGATATACTCTGTAGCTTGATAATCGTCCATCCCAAATGTCACTCCGATATTTAATGATCACGGATTGACTCTTTTGTGGAGAATAAATTTGTACGTAACGATAGTTGTGAAATAATTGGGTGCCTAAGCTTCTTATTAATAAAAAAAAGCATATTAAAATA